>JAZDKM010000157.1:0-11884 GCA_043803085.1 Planctomycetota bacterium | reverse complement strand
CTGGGTCATCGCCCTCGTGCCCCCCGCAACCGGGGATTCCAGCCCGTGCACGGGCTAACCCGAATCTCACAGAGGAAGTGGATAAGATGTCAGCAAAATCGCCTCGAACGCACTTGCGAGCACAGAGAACATCTTTTCCCTGCCAAGCGCGTCAAGCTGTACTGCCGGCTGGAGCCGCAGTTTTCCTGTGGCATCGGCACCTTCGCGATCGAGGGCGTCGACAACGCCAAGCTTGTCGACCACCTGTTTGCCAAACACCGCATCATCACGGTGGCGATCGACCATCCGACGATGAAGGGTGTCCGGGTCACGCCGAACGTCTATACGACGCTCGAAGAAATCGACATGTTCTGCGAGGCCGTGGAGACGGTCCTGGCGGACGGGCTCCCTGCGTGACTGCTCTGAGCTGTGTTGCGGAGGTTCGGGAAGTCGCCTACCGTTCACGTAGAGATGAACTCCTGCGCGATGAAGATGTCCGGCACCATAGACCGGCCGTCGAACTGCCCGTAGACCCCGGTCTCGAAATCGGCGAACCACTGCTTCGATACGTCGTCGTCATCGAATGGTGTCGAAAGACGCGTGCCACTCTGCCTGGTCCAGAGGTACCGACCGACACCGGGGACACCGCGCGTGGAACATGTCGAACGTACCCTCCGGATCCCACAGGAAGCGCTCGGCAATCCAGAGGTGTGCCCTCAGGCGCCGGCACTCCTCGACCTTGGCATCCAGCGCCAATTTCGCTTTCATCAGGGGGTTCCGAAACCACGCATGCAGCCCCTCCATACCGGACGGTACTTTGCCGTCGGTGTGGTCATCCACACGGCGGCCGAAGTCACCGGCCGGTCGTGTGGAGCGCTTGGCCTCCGTCGCCTTTGCGAGGCCCGCCCAATACAGGCTCCGGCAGGCTGCCGTTTCCGACACAAGTTTCATTCTCAGCACGGCCACCGCGTCTTCGTCCACGGGGAGTTCCGGCCGCAGGTCTAGCCGATAGAGGATGAGCTCCTCCGGCGTGTGAATGTTCGCAAGATCGAGAAGTTCGGCTCCCATGCGCTTCGCGGCCTCCTCGCGCGTTTCATACAGCTCGGGGGCGAAGGCCGCGAGCATCAAGATGTCCGGTTCTGCGTCGGTTGAGCCGTTGACGCATTTGCGCTTCAGGCAAGCCAGCCGCGCCGCCACGTCATTCCTTAACCTCTCGGGGTCGTCACGGTAACGAAGAAACATCCCAACCATGCTGCTGTCGCAGAGGGCTTCGCCGCACGCCGGGCACGGACGAGGGAAATCGCGCGGACTGGGCGGCGGAGAGAGCACTATGGCCAGCAGCCGGTCTGAGGATTCTTTGAACAAAGGGACGCTCTCATGATCGAGGTGTCCGCAACTCCAGCACACCAGGTTTGTCCAATGACCCGCCGCCTCGCGACGCGCATCCGCCCCCGAGCCATCCCCCGTGTCCACGACAGGTCGCTCGACGGTGTAGGATCCCGTGGCGTGCGGCCAGAGCCCCGAGCGGCGCCCCGCGTCCACCACGGGATGCTCCTCCCCCTCCGCATCCACGTAGAAGTCGGTCGTGTCCAAGAGCGACACGAAGAGCCCGCACCGCCTGTCGGGGCAGGAGATCGTCCAGTACCATGGCATGATGCTCTCCTAATCCTGGCGCGACGGCCATCTGCGCGCCTGACGGGACGTTTCAGGCTCGGCAAGATCCAGCGGCCATCGAGCCCCCTCGATCCGGACGTCGCTGCTCCGCAACGTAACGGGTTCGTCCATCTGAGCCGGACCCTGACTTGCCACACCCACTCGATTATAGGCTCAATAAACCCGATGGACGCAACGCCGTTGCCTCAGCTCCCAGCACGCGCACGGCCGTTCTGTCCGGGTCTCCCGCCTCTTGCCTTCACTTCGATATCCTGCTCCAAGCAAAAGCTCGACTCAGCCAAAAGCCCTATGTCACGCCGTGGTGAGGCCGGGTCCAGACCAAGCACTCTCCGCCTGCACTCTCGTGGCAACAGTTGTCGGCGGCGGTCGCGTGCGACGCTGGCCGGCGAGCTCTTGGCCACTCCCGTGCTCGACCTCGCAATAATCGGGGAGAACGGCAGATAACCTATGCAACGTCGGCGAGCTTTCGGGTGCGGGGGCCGGTGGCAGTGGCCCGGACCTGCGTGTCCGGGGATTGCACAGCCAACCGCCTGCCGGCAACCCGCTGGGCGCTGTACTCTTCAAGCGCTGTCGACAATGGCTTGGTGGGCGCGCAATGCCGCTTCATGAACGTTAGCACCGCTGCGCGCGTCCGATGCGATTCTCGACAGAGCGGGGAGTGCGGCCTTGGCTGCAGACCCCATCCGTGCCAGAGCCTCCACGGCACGACGCCTGAACACGCAACGCGTCTCCAGGGTTGCCGCCAGGACCGCGATCACTTTCTGCGAGTGAACATCATGGCGCTGGAGTGCTTCGGCGGCGCCGAACCGTACGTCGGCATCCGCGTCTTCGAGCAGCGGGAGAAGCAGGGGAATGGTCCGGCGGGCGTTTGCCCCGGCAAGTCCCAAGGTCTCAGCGGCCGTACGGCGGATCATTTCGTCTGCGGAATTCAGGAGTTGGACGGCGCGGTCGATTGCCGGTTCGGACTGGGAGCAGATCGTTGCCGCGGCGTTCAGGGAGGCCTGCCGGTCTTCCGACACCCGCCATTGGCGCTTCCCTGCCTCGATGAGCGCCGGGACTGCCGCCGCCGCCGCCGCGCCCATGCTCGTCAAGGCCTCCGCGGAAGCGAGCCGGACACTCTTCCGGGCGTCCCGCAGCGCATAGGCCAACTCAGGAACTGCCGCGCTGCCATCGGCACCGAGCTCGCCCAGGACCCGTGCTGCGCATTCGCGCACAAACTCGTTTTCGTCATGCAGCGCTCGCGTGATGCGCTCGAGTGGAGCAGGACGAACGCACCCCAGCAGGCGAACGGCCGCCCTCCGCGTTTCCGCGCTTTCGTCCTGAGCCCATCTCGAGATTCCGGGGAGTGCGTCGCACGTAGGCCAAGTGCTCTGATCATCGAGAGCACTCTGCAAAAAACACACCGCATCGGCAAGTTCAGCACGGAGCGAATGATTCGCCGTACCGCGTGCCACCACGCGCTTCAACCTTTCGCGATCCCAGGGCGGAACCCGCAACTGGCCCACCCAATTGGCCGCAGCAGTCCAGAGCTGACGGTCCGTCGTACCGCGGGTCAGCACGTCCTTCATCACTCCCCGCAGGTCGCTCGGGTGGCGTATCTTGGTGAGGGACCGTTGCGCCAGCGAACGGACGGAGGCCTTGCGATACCCTGCAAGGTCATCCTCACCCTCATCGGGGTCGCCCAAAGCTCGCACCAGCGCGGGAACGGCAGCCTGGGCCGCCGGGCCGAGTTTCCCCAGCGCTTCGGCTGCCGCTCGGCGGACTGACGCCTCTTGATCACGAAGTGCCGCTGCCAACGCCTGCACTACGCCAGCGTCGGATACGCCAAGCTTACCGAGTGCCTCCGCGGCGGATGAACGCACGTCGCAGTGCTCATCGTCCAACGACCCCAGCAAAGCGCTGATGGCGTCCTCCCCAGAGCAGCCGCACTCCTGAAGTGCCTTGATGGCCCAGAAGCACACTTCGGGGTGGGGATCACGCGCCGCCGCGGCTAGCGCGGCACCGGCGGGTTCCGCTGCCGGGCCCATACACTCCAGAGCAAATGCGGCGGCCCACCGAACGGCCGGTGATGGATCCCGCAAGGCCTCACCCAGGGCGTGCACGGCCTCAGGCAGCACCGGTTTCAGGAAACCCAGGGAACGAACGGCCGCCGCGCGCACGACCGCTTCCTGGTCTCCCATGGCCGTCTTCAGCGGTCCGATGACGCTCTCCGCAGGTGGCTTCACGCACGCCAGGGCCTCAGCCGCCAGCGCCTCCAGCAGCACCGGCCCGGCAAGAGTGGATTCAGCGCCAACGCGACCAAGCGCCCCGGCGGCCAACGCACGAACCACATAGTCCCCGTCCTTGGCCGCAGACGTCAAAGCCCCGGCGGCGCTTGCGGCAGGATGGCCGATCTTGCCCAGCGCCCGCACGACAAGTTGCCGGACCCAAGGATCCCTTGCGCGCACCGCGTTCTCTAACGCTGAAATGTGCGCCGGCCGGGCCAGAGAAGACTCATCCGCGTCGATGCGGTCGGCCGCGTACCCACCCGCGTGCGTTTGTTCACCCAAGGCCTCGGCGGTGACGGCTTGAACAAACGGGTCCGCGTCCGTCAAACCCAGGGCCAGATCGTACTTCTCCCGCTCTTTCGCTCTGCGGCCGACTCTGCTGAGCGCCCGAGTCGCGACGCCGCGTATCAGCGCGACAGCATGGGTCTGCGCGCGGGCCAGCGCCGTTGCGGCCTCGGCGCCCAATGGTCCGATGGAGTGCAGCGCGGTGATGGCGAGCACACGAGCACCCTCATCACCGGCCTCGACGATCTGCGCAAGCGCGGGTACCAGACGATCCAGACGAGACCGTAAGCCTAGTTCTCCCAGTTTTTCTTCATGGAATGAGAAGCGAACACAGAAGCACCCGTACCCCCAAGCGTCGCTGCACACATCGACGCGCTCGAAAAACGTCGACAGATACAACGGCACTTTCAGAGGCTGGCTTGAGCCGAATGGCATGGGCTGTACAAAGCCGAGGCCTTCAACCGCGTACCGCCGAACAAGGGGATCGTGGTCCTGCAACGCGAAGAGCAGCGCGTGGATGCGGCCTTGCGACCGGTCACCATCCTCGTCCGTCGCCGGCCACTCGAACGTCTCGAGTGCGGATGCGAGTGCGCGCGCCGGCCCCATTTCGCGGGCCATCTTGAGGGTAGCCAGGAGAATGTCCTCCCAGCCCGGGTTCGCGTCGCGCAGCGCTCGCGCCGCTTGCCGGCGCTCCCCGACCGTCCCGCTTCGCAGCGCTTCTGCCTGTTCGTCCGGCCATCCCTTTGTCTGAGCCATGTGCGCTCTTCCCGATTCACCGCCGCCGCGTCGTGGTCTGCTCATGCTCCGGGATCGCCGTCCTCGCACGGAGTACCGACCATGGTCGAGCTGGTGCTCACGGCCCTGCTTCCTGCCGGAGGGCCGCGGCAATCAACTCGTCCTCCCGCGTACCTGCCGACGGGCTGGTGTCGGGAGGCGCCTGAAAACCAGCCGGGTAGGGGCGCCCTAAACCCAGCCAGTGATGATGGGTTCTGTATACCTCACTGACCACTCTCTTAGCAAGTCTGTCGCCACGGTTGTGGGTCGCCGATTCGGTCTGGCGGTCCTGGCTATCCCAGGATTACAATCGTCCCGTTTGGTGAAGCGGCGCCAGGCTCCGCGGGGACGCAACCTGCCAAGGAATAACCAAGCCGACGATGCGCCGAAAGCGCGGGCCCCGCTCGTTTTTTCGCAGCGTGTAGAAAAGGTGTGTAGAAAAGGTGTGTGTAGAAAAGGTGTCAGGATGAATTTCGTGATATGCGGGATGAGGATGGTAGCTTGGGGGATGGGACGGTCGCCGCGTATCACCGAGCCGGGCGTTGCGTATCACCTGCTGAATCGGCGGGTGATGCGTTTGACCATGTTTGAGAGGGTTGAAGACTAACGGCCCGTGGCAAAAGGGGACAGGCACCTCGCTTCGCTGGGTTCTCCGACGTCACGGAGAGCCCTCATCCTGACCTCTCCCGAAGGGAGAGGGGTCGCGGTAAGGCTCGGAGCCAGTCCCCTTTTGCTACCGGCTCCTAGGCCCCGAACTTCTGCAGCCGGCCCGCGTAGGCCAACGCCAGCAGCAGCAAATACCGGGCTTCCATCTGCCCCAACCCGCCGTGGAGGCATTGCGACTCCCCGAACTTGGTGACCGCATCGGGCCGGCAGTCGGCCGCAGCCAACAGCACCGGGATCGGGTGCCAACTGTGCTCGCGCATCTTCGCCGGCGTACTGTGGTCCCCGGTGACGATGAGCACGTCCGGTTTGAGGGCCACGATGTCGGGGATGCGCTCGTCCAGCTCCTCGATCCGCTTGACTTTCTCGTCGAACCGGCCGTCCTCGCCGGTGCTATCCGTGTACTTGTAGTGCAGGAAGAAGAAATCGAAGTCCGCCCAGTTTTCCTGCAAGCGTTGGATTTGTTCGTCGAGATTGGTGGTCTTGGGGAGCACGTGCATGCCCACCAGCCGGGCCAGCCCGCGGTACATCGGATACACGGCCAGGGCGGCCGGGTTCAGACCGTAAACCTCCTGCATCGAAGGAATGGGCGGACGCCGCGCAAAGCCGCGCAGCAGGATCATATTGGCCGGGTGCTGATCCTTCAGGAGTTCCGCGGCCCGGGCGATGAATTGCTCGGCGATTTCGGCCGTCCGCTGCGACGCGGCGTTGTGCGGAGCGGGACGCAGCGGCAATACGCCCACCGCCTGCGGATCGGTGTCCTCCAAATCACCCCCCAATCCCAGACCGCGGAGCACCATCACGAAGCGATGCTCGCGCCCCGGCTCAAGAAAGATCTCAACGCCCTTGATGTGAATGCTGCGCAACTTCTCGACCAACCGACCGCACAGCGCGGTGGGAATGCGCCCGGCCCGGCGATCGGTGATCTTCCCCGCCTCGTCCACCGTGCAGAGATTGCCCCGGACCGCCACGTCATTGGGGTCCAAGTGGGCGTCGAGACCCATGGCCTCGAGCACCCCACGCCCAATCCGATACACCAGCGGATCGTATCCGAACAGGGCCAAGTGCCCCGGCCCGCTGCCGGGGGTGATCCCGGGCAGCACCGGAATAAGCATGCCGCAAACGTTCCGGACCGCGAGCGCGTCCAGGTTAGGCGTGGCCGCGGTCTCTAGCTCGGTCTTGCCGCCGGGTTCCAGCGGAAGGCCGCCCAACCCATCGGCCACGACGAGCACGATCTTCGAGTCATTGGGGCGGTGCAAGGTCCGCGTCAAATCCAGAATGTCCATCGCCATCCCTCTTGAAAGCCGGGTAGGGCGCGCTTTGCCCGCCGGAACAAAGTGTCGGGCGCAGCCCCACCTGGCGGTTAAGCTAAGGTTCTGGAATCGTCGTGTCCAGTTCCGCGTCGTTCAGTACCAGAGGAACGTCCCAACAAGCTCAACGGGTCCAAGCGATGTCCCGCCCGACGCCGGACCACTGGCGGTTGTCCCCGTTGAGCCCGATGACGCCGTCCGGCTGAACCTGATAGCCCAGTTGCAGGAGGGTATGCCCGTCGGCGTGGGTATCAAGCCACAAGACGTTGACCCGTGCCCGGTGGCGGGGATCGGCCGCTGAACGCAACTGGGGCGAGCCCTCGAGATCGGCCATTTCGCCATGGACCGGATCGACCCGCGGCGGGTCAAGATTAAACCCTTCGCTGCCCCGTTGGGTACCGTCACGCCCGTTGTTCTCGTAATCACCGCGCTGCCGGGTCGGCCACGAAGCCGCAGTCCCCAGGCAGTCGGCCACCGCGACCGTCGAGCTGGCAAAGAGAATGCGCGTGATGGGGACGGCCCAGTTCTTGTATGACTGCGGTTCATTCGGATCCCGTAGTCGCGAGTTGCCGAGGAATTGGTAATTGTACCCGTAGCAGGCGTTGCGTTCGTCCGTCCAGGCCGCGACGGACGGGCAGACGTACATGGGGTGAGCATAGTTCTGGCGATCGCCGGATTCGCCGAAGCGGTCCGTTTCGGTCTTGCACGCCTTCGGATCGGCGAAGGCCGGCACCGCAACCGCGTCACCCATCAAGGCCAGGAAGGTCGGGCGATACTTCCGTACTCCGTTGACGTACGCAAATGCGTGGCAGTCGTCAATCTTCGGCAAACGACCAGGCAACAGCAAGTCGTTGTTGACGTGCGCATAGATGTTGATGCCCTGGCCGAGCATACGCAGGTTGGACAGGCACACCGTCGCGCGGGCCTGTCCTCGGGCATTCGTCAACGACGGAACGAGAATGCCGATCGCCAGACCGATGATAGAGACGACTACCAGGAGCTCGACGATCGTAAACGCTTTGCGGTGCTGCATCCGGACTAGACCCCAGGCGACCACAGCCAGACCCCCGATGCACAAATCCTGGCCCTCTTGCCTCCCGCCGATCGTAGTCTCCTCTTCGTTTCCAGGCAACGTCCGATACGACCGATACCGGTTGCCACAGTTCCTGCCGCGGGCGGGCTAGTGTGGTTGGTCATGCTGATCGCATCTTATCCGAACCGCGACCGTGAGGGAGCGAACAGTGTTCAACTCCGCAGGGCCGCTTCCTGACGGGCGCGGTTCGGAGCACAAAAAACGCACCAATTCTGACCAACCGCACTAGCCCGCCGGCAACCAACACCACCGCGGCGATCCCGTACACCGGCGTGATGTAGGAAAGGATGTGTACGTCGCGCCGCACCTTCCGCCCGACCAGGAAATAGCACGACGCCATCACCGCGCCCGCGAGCGCCATAAGATCGCCGTAAAGGGGAGAACCGCAGGCTTCAGCAAGCTCAGTGATCGACTTCGGCCGTGATCGAGACCCCGTCGTATTCCAGAAGGGTCCCCTTGGATTTCTCGAGTTCGACAATAGCGATGTTGTAGCTCGCCAGGGAGTCCAGCATGGTCTGACGCGTAGTGGCCAGGGCCTGATGCGAATTGAGCTCCTGGTTGAGCTGCAGCCAGTCCTTACGCTCGGCCCGGACGACGATGGAGACGAGTCGGTCTTCGGTGGCCTCCATCGAAGCGAAGTTGGGCTGAATGACGTCAAACGCGGTATTCAGCCGGCGGACGGCGACGTTGATGTCCAGGATCACCTGCTCAAAAAGCCGTTCCAGACCGGCGATGGTCTGGGCGTGCTGCAGCCGGGCTCGGCGTTCCGCCGCCCGGCGGGCCCGGTTGCCCACCGGCAATTCCAACTCGACCCCCACATAGTACTCAGTGAAATCGTTCTTGGTCACCTCGTCAAAGCTGCTGTCGGCGCTCTTGCCCAGCCCGTCCACCGCGTACCGAAACACCAAGTCGAAGCGCGGCAGGGCGTCGTTTTTCGCCACCCCGACGTACACTTTGGCGTTGTCGATCTGCAGCTTGGCCTCCGTGAGCTCCTCGCGGTGATCGAGGGCGGCCTGGACCTCGGCCACGCGGTCCACCACGAGGCGCTCGCGGGGCCAAATCACCGGCGTCCGCCCGTCCGAGGGATCGACCGGGATGATTTCCACCTCGCCCGCCAGGTCCACGGTCGGATCGTTCATCAGGGCAATCAGGCGGTCTTCGGCGTTACGCACCTCGTTGAGGATACGAACGTGATCCGACTTGGCGGCCTCCAGCCGCGCCTTGGTCTCGCTGATCTGAATCTGGAGTACGTCGAAATGACGGCGTTCGTACAGTTCCTGATCAATCTGCTGCAAGGCCGCGATCAAACGCGCCGAAATGGGCACCAATCGACGGGTCTGGGCCAGGCGCCAGTAGGCGTCCTCCGTGGAGAGCAACGTATCGCGCACCTGCCGCCGGAAGGCCAGATCGGAGATGCGGCGGTTGTTCTTGGCGACGTTGATCTGCGCCCGATTGTAATCCAGCCCAAACCCGCGCAGCAGCGGCTGGCGAAACTCCACCACGAACTGGCTGAAATATTGGGGATTGAGGGTTTGAAACTGAAAGTTATTCGAGTAACGCTGGTTCGACAGGCTGGTCGACACCTGCATGCCCGTGGGCAGCAACTGGCGGATGCCGCCCTCGGCGACGAACGTCTGGATCTGCGTCCCCGCAATGGCTGAGCCGCTGGGGCGGTCCTGCTTGTTGTTATTCATGTTGTAGAAAAACGTCGCGTCGAAGGCCGCCTCCGCCTCCACCACGCGGGTGGTCTCAATCGCGGGGTTGTAGCTCTCGACCCGGATGTTAAAGCTGGTGCCCAGGGCCCGGTGCAACGCATCCGAGAGCGTCAGCCGGAGTCTTCGGGAACGTTTGACCGGGCTCACCCACTCCTGGACCCGACGATGCACGGCGGCCTCGGACCGCTTGTCACCGGCCCTGGCCTCGGCCTCCTTCCCGGCGTGGAGTTCCAGGGCCTGGTCCGGGTCGGGCAACTGCCAGAGCAGACGCTCGTCGTTGATCGCCAGCCCCACCTCCCGCTCGGCCTCTTCCGCGGCCCGCGGATCCGCCGTCGGCGTGGGAGCCGCGCGGAGCGGGTCCTCGGGACCTCCCGGTTCCGAGGTGATGGCCACCTTATGGGGTTCCTGGTTTTCGCGCGCGACTTCCCCCAACTCCGTACCGGTGGCAAAGAGGGCAAGGGGCGTCAGAAACTGTACGAGGGTCGCGGCGAGGCTTAGTGCTCTCATCGGTATATGCGCGCCTGCTGAGACCATGGAAACCTACTGTGCCTGCCTGACGCGGGAACACGTCCGACCGACGGTCGGGCGCCGCGCCAAGGCGCCGCCGTCGATTTAATAGCGGGATACTACCCTTCCCCCGCCGCTCCCGTCAATGCGTGGCGGCAGCCGCAACCTCGCGGATTAGTGGATTTCCGGGACTTCACGCCGCACGCATGGGCGGCGGGGTGCTTCCTCCGCTCCCCGGCGGGTAGCGTAGACCCCGGTAGTCACGGCGGCGCCGCCCCCGTACAATTCCAGCCGCTCCGCTGGTGTTTCGTGTTCACCGAGCGCAGAGAACCGATAGCGGATGGCTGGACTATGATCATCACCATCGACGGACCCGCCGGATCGGGAAAATCCACGGCCGCACGCAAGCTGGCCGCGCGGCTGGAGCTTCCGTACCTGGATACCGGGGCGATGTATCGGGCCATCGCTTATCAGGCGATCCGGGGGGGCGTCGATCTGAATGACCCGGAGGCCGTGGTGGTCATGACCCGAAACCTCGACCTCGTGGTGGACTGCGGGCCGACGCATACCCGGGTCAAAGTCGATGGGCACGACGTGTCCGAGGCCATCCGCGGAATGGCGGTGAGCGCGGTCAGTGCGACCATCGCGCGCCTCCCGGGTATTCGCCAGTTGCTGGTCAAGAAGCAGAGGGAGATCGGGGCCGAACTCAAGTCCCTGGTCAGCGAGGGGCGGGACCAGGGCAGTGTGGTGTTTCCTGAAGCCAACCTGAAGTTCGTTCTCGATGCGTCGCTCGAAAGACGGGCCCAGCGTCGCTACGACGAACTCGTGGCCGATGGCGAGGACGCGGACCTCGAACAGGTCAAGGAAAGCCTGGCCATCCGCGACCGAAGCGACGCGGTCGAGTGGGCACCGCTCCTGGAGCCCGGAGCAGCCGTCCGCATTGATACCTCCCGCCTGACCATCGGCCAAGTGGTCCAGCGCTTGCTCGCGCATATCGCCCAACTGACCGGACGTCCGATCGGCACGACCGTCTACACCAGCCCCTAAGTTCCGTCAACGTTGATTTTTCGGGTTGCTGCCCATCCGTCGATGGGTGCCGCTGTTCTTGAGCAGTGTCCGGCGTCGAAGGGCCACTGCTCAAGAGCAGTGGCGCACCCGCAAGTTCAAGCCTGACGGGGCACTAGTGTGCTGTCAACGACTTTCCTGGGGGTTGCCCTCTCGGGGGAGGGCGAGCCTCCCGGCGAGCCGCTCGACCAAGAGCCGATCCAATACGCTGGCTCGGCAGGAGCCTCGCCCTCCCAATCCCACCCGCACTCTCAGCGTTGACGAAACACCAGTACTACAACGCTGGAAAGGTTCAACTTCCACTACGCCGCCGGCGCCGCGTTTTACAACACGCGACACCGAGGTCTGTCTCCGTCGCCCCACTTCACGGGTTAGAGCGCATCCCATACCCCTCTCCCCCTCTGGGGGAGAGGGCGAGGGGGTTTCGCTGGTGCGAGAATCCTTTCTCGCACCTGTTTTCGTGGGAATCCCGTCCCGCGTGCATCAGAGTTCGAGCGAATCCATCTGCATGCACACCTCTTTCCTCCCCGCGTACCACCCCGCCGAGCTGTA
>JAZDKM010000156.1:0-2277 GCA_043803085.1 Planctomycetota bacterium | reverse complement strand
ATTTCTCAGTGCGCCGTGAAAGGCGTGGATCTTCAGTGGGTGAGATTCCCACCCGGCAAGGGGGTGAACGCGACCAAGGCGGGAGCGTGAACCAGCCGGTAGCAATCGGAGCAACCGAGGAGGTAACAGAATCGGTTGAAGCCTTCGGTGTAGAGGGTCGCCTCGGGCGACTTGGCGAGCGTGCAGGCCGTAACCTGAGTGAACGCTGAGCAGGCCTCGAAAAGGGTAACGCGGAAGCCGACCCGCCTGATAAACGGGGAAGGCCGCCGCCGCTGGGGGTAAGCCGAGACCCGGGCTAACAGGGTGACTGAGCGACGCGAACCAGCGGTTCCGCCGGGAGTGCACGCGACCAAGGCGGGAGCGGGCACCCGACGGCACGCACGTACAGGGAGATTCCACGCAACACGGGAAGCCCGCCGCGGTGAGGGTGCGTGACCCTCAACCGGACGCCCGCGAGGGACAGGCCGGGCCGCCGCGGGTGGCGGAGAGGCCCGTAGTACCGAGGAAGCCGGGTAACGCCGGTGGAGGGAAGGGGCCTTAGTTCAAGGTCAGCGCAGGAAGTGGTGAGAACCCAAGGAGATTGGTGATGAACCTGGCAACTCCGGCAACGGTTCAGAAACTGCGCGCGGCGCTGCACGCCAAAGCGAAGGGATCACCGAGCTATCGGTTCTACACGCTGTACGACAAGCTCTACCGGCCCGACATCCTGGCGTTTGCGTACCGGTGCAGCCGTGTGAACGGCGGAGCCCCAGGAGTGGACGGCCAGGATTTCGCGGACATCGAGTCGTACGGGCTGGAACGATGGCTGGATGAACTGACGGAGGAACTCAGGAACAAAACGTATCGGCCGCAAGCGGTTCGTCGGGTGTGGATACCCAAGCCCGACGGCAAACAGAGACCGCTGGGCATACCCACGGTCAAGGATCGCGTGGTGCAAATGGCCGCAGTGCTAGTCCTGGAGCCGATCTTCGAGACCGACCTGCAGCCGGAACAGTACGCCTATCGGCCTGACCGCAGCGCACTGGACGCCGTACGGGCGGTCCATGCGCTGGTGAACACCGGGCATACGGAGGTGATCGACGCGGACCTGAGCGGCTACTTCGATAGCGTTCCCCACACCGAACTGATGAAATCGGTGGCTCGCCGGATCAGCGATCGGCACCTGCTGCACCTGCTCAAGAGGTGGCTTCAGATGCCGGTAGAAGAGGCCGACGAACGGGGACATCGGCATCGAACCACCCGCAACCGGGATGAGCATCGTGGAACGCCGCAAGGCGCCCCGATCTCCCCGCTACTCAGTAACCTCTACATGCGTCGGTTCGTGTTGGGTTGGAAGACGCTGGGCCACGCGAAGCGTCTGCAAGCCGAGGTCGTCAACTACGCCGATGACTTCGTGATCTGCTGTCGCGGCACGGCCGAGCAGGCCATGCAGGCGATGCGGAGCATGATGGACCGGCTGAAGCTGACGGTGAATGAGACCAAGACGCGAATCTGTCGCCTGCCGGACGAATCGTTCGACTTCTTGGGGTACACCATCGGACGGTGCTACTCGTCCCAGACGGGGAGAGCGTACCTGGGTACGCGTCCGTCGCAGAAGCGGATCCCGCGACTCTGTCGCGCGCTCAGCGAGGAAACGAGTCGCCGATGGACGTGGCGGGATGCCCAGGGGCGAGTGGAAAGGCTCAACCGGATGATGATCGGATGGGCCAACTACTTTTGTTTGGGACCCGTCAGTAAGGCCTACCGGGTCGTGGACGCCCACGCCCGGCACCGGCTGCGTCAGTGGTTGTGTGCCAAGCATAAGGTCCAGGGCCAGGGAACCTCACGCTTCCCGGACGAGTACCTGGACCAGACCCTGGGGCTGGTGAAGCTCCAGGCGCGAACCCGCAACCTCCCGTGGGCGAAGGCGTGAAGCCTTGTCCGAAAGCCGGATGCGGGAAATCCGCACGTCCGGTTCGATGAGCGGGACGTGGAAACGGAGCACGGATGAGCTAGTGAGGCACCGGCAGACGAAAGGGCCGGAAACAGATAGGCTCATCCTACACCACCGCGCCACACCTCGACTCTACCCGCCCCTATAGTAAAGGGCCGTCTTCTCTGGCATAAGTGCATGGGTCAGAAGTACTTCTGCCAACTGAGGAGACAGCCCTTATGGCGACAGAGTGTAACCAGGCGACGTTGGAATTCCACCCCCTCGGCCGACGCGAGGTCGTGGGGCGGTTCGACGGCGGGACGATCGCCTCCGACGGCGGGGGGATCCTGCTGCGGGAGGTCGAG
>JAZDKM010000155.1:0-6852 GCA_043803085.1 Planctomycetota bacterium | reverse complement strand
GTCGGCACGTGACTTGACCTCCCGGCGGGAAGGGGATATATGTAACTTCCTGAAATTGGTGCGGTTACGGCATTCGCGGGGGAGCACAGAAACGATGATCGTTGACTGCTTCACACATGTCTGGGACTCACCCGCCCAAGTCGGGCTGGATTCGAGCGCGAGCCGAAGCCGCCTCAGATTCGCGCTGTTCGCCGACCAGAAAGAGGAAGTGCCCACGGCCACGCCGCGGCAGCACTTCGAGGCGTGCGCCCCGGTGGACCGAGCGCTCGTGCTGGGCTTCAAGAGCCACTACCTCGGGGCGGAGGTTTCGAACGACATGGTGGCCGCCTACGTTCGCGAGCACCCGGAGAAGCTCATCGGTTTCGCGGGCATTGACCCCACCCGGCCGAAGGAGGCCGTCGCCGAACTCCGCCGCGCCCGTGATGAGCTGGACATGCGCGGCATTGTCATCGCTCCGGCGGCCCAGGATTTCCACCCGGCGCACAGCACCGCCCACCGGCTCTACGAGGTGGCGGCGGAACTGGAATTGCCGGTGCTGTTTCACCCCGGCCTCGACTTCGGGGCCCAGACCAAGCTGGAGTACGCTCAACCGACCTTGTTGGACGAAGTGGCCCGCGAGCACCCCACGCTCAAGATCATCATCGCCCACATGGGCTATCCCTGGGTCCAGGAAACGCTGGTGATGCTCGGCAAGCATCCCCTCGTCTACTCGGACATCAGTTGGCTGTTGCACCAACCGTGGCAGGCGTATCTGGCGCTTTCGTCGGCTTATCAGTACGGGGTGATCGACAAACTGTTGTTCGGCAGCGGCTTCCCCTTCACCAGCGCCGCCCACACCATGGAGGCCTTGTACAGTATCAACCACATGTGTCACGGCACCCACCTGCCCACCATCCCGCGGGAGCAGCTTCGCGGGATCGTCGAGCGCAACACTTTGGAACTCCTCTCCATCCGCACGAACCATGAGACCCACCCGCGCCTCAGCCATCGCGCCTTGCCCGAGGACGATTGAAGCCGAGTGCGGAATGCGGAGCATCATAGGGTCCGCGCTCGCGGACCATCTCCTGGTGCGCGAGCGCGCACCCCAAGAGCCTATCCGAACGGCCCTCACCCCAGCCCGTTCCCCCCCCCTCCCGTGGGGAGGGGGCAGGGGGAGGGCTGGGCAGAAGGTGGATAGCCCTCAGCCCGACCCTTTCCCAAAGGGAGAGGGGGTGAACCGCATCCTCTCAGATCAACGACGTCGGCGTAACCGCCGGCGGATCTCCGCGCGAAGCTGCTCGGTTGTCACGTGGAGTCGATGGTCCGGGGGCAGCTTGGCGGCGAAGATGGCCGCGGCGCGGTCGATGAGCCGGGCCGCCTTGGCCAACGCGCCAGTATCCATGAGGATGCCCGCCATGATCTGGTAGTCGATGCCCAAGTCCGGGTGATCGGGCGGGAAGTTTTTCTCGTGGATGGCGATGGCCTGTTCCATGCGTTGCTTGGCCCCGGCCAGGTCGCCCAAGTTCGTCAGGATCAGCGCCAGGTTGGAGTAGCTCGTGCCCAGGGTGGGGTGATCGGGCGGGAAGTTCTTCTCTTCGATGCGGATGGCCTGCTCCATGCGTTGCTTGGCCCCGGCCAGATCGCCCAGGCCCTTCAGGATCATCGCCAGGTTGGAGTAGCGCGTGCCCAGGTTGGGGTGATCACGCGGGAAGTCTTTCTCGTCGATGCGGATGGCCTGCTCGATGCGTTGCTTGGCCCCGGCCAGGTCGCCCAGGTGCGCAAGGATAACCGCCAGGTTGGAATAGCTCGTGCCCAGGGTGGGGTGATCGGGCGGGAAGTTCTTCTCTTCGATGCGGATGGCCTGCTCCATGCGTTGCTTGGCCCCGACCAGATCGCCCAGGTCCATCAGGACACCAGCGAGGTTGCCTTGGGTGTTGGCCCCGTCTTCCCATCGCTCCAGACGGTGGTTGATCTCCAGCGCCTCCTCATACATCTGCTTTGCCTGCGAGAACTCGGCGAGGTGGCGATGGTGGTTGCCGATTTCGTCCATCCAGTCGGCGTGGGCTGCCAGCACGGCCGGATCGTCCGTGCGGGGGGCAACGGCCAAACGGGAGCGAAGTTCACGGATGCGCTCGCGGCGTGCGGCTGTGGGCAGGTATTCATCCAACCCACCGGCCCATTCCGCGGACCGGAACGGTAGTAAGTCCCTCTCAGTAACGGTGTCGAAGTGCACCGTGTCGTTGCGCCAGTCCAGGAAATCCGGGGCCTCTCGGCCCAGCAGGCCGAGTAGGTACTCCGGCACCCAGAACACGACCGGCCGAGGCAGCTTTTCCGGCCACTCCTGGCGGCGCAGGTTCAGGGCGTGCAACACGGGGTGGTCTTTGACCGTAGACGGAACGGCGTTCTCCAAGCCTACGAGCATCACCGGACCCGCTACGTTGGGGTCCAACCGGCCCAGGGTTTCTTCCAACGGATCGGCAGTGTCCGCGCTCAACGAAACCGTCTGCACGGCGATGCCGGGCATGGATTCTGCTAAGTGCTCGATCAGCCGCGCACGGTCGACGGGCCGATTGCACACGGCTACGAACAGACCGAAGCCTTGGGTACGCAACAGACCCCGCCGCAGCGCACGCAGCGACTCGCCCGCGGGCCCGGCCTCAATCGGCGTCGAACTTGGGGAGGGTTCGCAAGACAGGGTTCACCTCATACCACGGCCGGCCGTTCATGTATTCAAAGACGTGCAGCAACAACAGCATCCGCTGATGGTCCTCATCCTTGGGAATGTCCTCGCAGGGCGTGGCGAATCTGCGGATCTTGGGCCAGAACGCATCCGGGACCTCGCGGAGGAGACTGTTCGCGTAGTTCCGCACGGCGTGCTCTGCGGCATCTCTCGTGATCGGCAGTGCGTCGACGGCGCCGGCGGCGGATTGGACAAACATCATTAAGTGCCGCGGATGTCCGCCGGTCATCTCGCAGAGGTATCGACCCGTCTCCGGCGTATCGAACACGTCGCCGATGGCGACGCGCGCGCAGGCGCAGCGTTTTTCCAGAATCTCCCACATTTTGCGCATCCCCGCGGTGTCCGGCGTGACGTCGGACCGGTCATCGGCACGCAGGCGAATCATCGGCATGGGGGTGTTGAACTCGCCGATCGTCTGTTCCAGTTGCGCGCTCAACGGCGAGTAATAAAGCGAGATCGGCACCGTATAGATCGTGTGCACGTTCAAGCTCGCGAGCTGCTCCCTCCGGTGGATGAAGAGCCGGTCGTGGGTGTTGCCCCCGTCCGGCAGGTCGCGCCGCACGACCTTGTCCAGACCGTCGATGATGACGACAAGTCCCGCTCTCCTTCCTTTGTTCAGGCTGCGCAGCGTCGCGTTGGCGTGGGTCAACAGATCATTCACGGCGAAAAGCAGCGGGGTGCTCTGGCGCTCGATCGCCTCCCGCAGGCCCGCACGCGCGTTCGGCTGGTTGCGGAATTCCAGAGCGAGCTTCGCGAACTTGACGTCCACTTCGCCTTCCGGGATGACGACTCGCTTCCCGAGCGCCCCTTTGATGTCGTCCCACACCCGGTTCAGATACTGCGACGTCTTGCTGAATCCGGGGATCGACGCCTCGCGCAGTTGTCGCTGCACCTCGCCCGCCGTCAAGGCCAGAAGGTCGGGGAAATCGATATCATTGGGATCCAACTTATCGGTGATGTCGAAGAATATCACCATGAACGGCCTGGGCGTACCGCGACCTCTCGCGGGTTTTTCCAGCAGTTGCTTGAGGCGCAGCAACTCACTGGTCTTGCCGACGCCGCGATGCCCGGCAAAGAGCTTGAATTCGGGCTTGAGCGGATCCGCCCGGCGCAGGCTGCGCTCGAAGCGTGCCACCAGATTCTCGCCACGCACGTCGTCACAGTTGACGTAGCGCGGGTCATCCGGCGCAAGCGACTCGTTGGGGCGGCAAGCCTGCACTAGCCGCGTAATGGGGTCCCGGTCATCGGTCATGCTGGTAGTCCTTCTGTTTTGTTGTACGTCAAGCTCGCCAAGGGGACCAAAGCACGGGGCTGATCGCACCTGCCAGCCCGGGTACCCCCCACGGCGGACAGCGCGCCTTTGGCAAACTCGGTGGCGAAGGTGGCGAGGAGGCCCGCCGCGGCGGCGATGATTGCGTCCATGTGTCGAAACTCCTGGAGCCAGACTGGCAAAAACGGAGGATACCACCCTGGGGGTTCAGGGGGAAGTCGGTTTTCGCAGGTCGGTCGGAGCGGGGTCCGCGTCAAGCGGTAGGGCGGGTTCCACCCGCACGTCTCGGCGAGCGGCTGGCGTCTCGCCGGCCAAAGCGCACGACGGCCTGCGGGGACGCAGGCCGCTACTCGGCGGCCTGGGAATCTACCCACAATCTTGACGCGACCCCCTGTCGGTTTGGCGACGTGGGCAACTTCTCGGCTTCCCCGCCAATCGCTATAGTACGCGATTCACTGGGCCGATGACCGTCCGTTGCCTTGACGGTCGTGCCCCGTAGAGCCGAACTGAGGTGACCACATGGCATTTGAGAAGGTCGATACCCAGGTGGATTTCCCCGCGCTGGAGCGGCAAATCCTGAAGTTCTGGGACCGCATCCAGGCGTTCGACAAGCTCCGTGCCAAGAATCGGGGCAAGCCCAAGTGGTCGTTCCTCGACGGGCCCATCACCGCCAACAATCCCATGGGGGTCCACCACGCCTGGGGACGGACGTACAAGGACGTCTTCCAACGTTACTTCGCCGCGACCGGGCACGAACTCCGCTATCAGAACGGTTTCGACTGCCAGGGCCTGTGGGTGGAGGTGGAGGTCGAACGCGAGCACGGGTTCCAGACCAAAGACGACATCGAGAACTACGGGTTGGACCGGTTCACCGAGGAGTGCAAGGCCCGGGTCCGCAAGTACTCCGCCATCCAGACCGAGCAGTCCAAACGCCTGGGGTACTGGATGGACTGGGACAACTCGTACTACACCATGTCGGACGAGAACAACTACACCATCTGGACCTTTCTGAAAAAGTGCCACGACCTGGGCTATCTCTACAAGGGTACGGACGTGATGCCCTGGTCCGGCCGGGCCGGTTGCGCCTATTCGCACATGGAGATCGCTGAAGGCCGCAAGCTGGTCACCCACACTTCGGTGTTCGTGCGCTTCCCGATCCGGGGGCGGAAGAACGAGTACCTGCTGATCTGGACCACGACCCCCTGGACGCTGACCTCCAACACCGGCGCGGCGGTGAGCGGCGACCTGGAGTACGTCAAGCTCCGGGCCAAGAAGGACGGCGCCTTGTACTACCTCGCCGCCGAGAACCTCAAGTACCAGCGCCTGGAGTCGGAGTACAAGGAGGGCGTCGGTGCACAGCCTTGGCCTAAAGGTTTGCCCAAGCTTAAGACGGTTGACCAGATCTTCCGGGAGCAGGGCGGGTACACCATCGAGGGCACGATTGGGGGCGGCGACTTAGTCGGCTGGACCTACGACGGGCCCTTCGATGAACTGCCCGCCCAGCAGCGTTCCGGCGGCTACGCCCAGCCGCTCGACTTGCTCCCGGCCGAGCAGCGCGACTGGCCCAGCGGCAAAGACGGCCATCGCGTGTTCGATCCCGGCAAGGACCACAAGGGCGACCCCTACGTTGTGGCGGGCGAGGGCACGGGCATCGTCCATTCCGCCCCCGGCTGCGGGGACGTCGACCACGCCTGGGGCAAATATTTCCGCCTGGTCGCCCTCGCGCCGCTGGATGAGGAGGGACGCTTCGTCGAAGGGTTCGGCAAGTTTAGCGGCCTGCGGGCCTCGGACCGCGCCACCGCCCAGGCCATCATCGCCGACCTGCGCGAGAAGGGTTTGCTGGTGGCCGTGGAAGAGTACCCGCACATGTACCCGCATTGCTGGCGGACGGGTGACGAACTGGTCTTCCGCCTGGTCGACGAGTGGTACATCTCCATGGACTGGCGGGACGAGATCAAGGAGATGGCCCGCCGGGTGAACTGGCTGCCGGCGGCCATGCGCGGCCTCGAGCGCGAACTTGACTGGCTCACCACCATGAAGGACTGGATGATCTCGAAGAAGCGCTACTGGGGGCTGGCGCTGCCGATCTGGGAATGTCCGGCCTGCGGCGGCTTCGAGGTCATCGGGGGCTGCGCGGAGTTGAAAGAGCGGGCCGTCGAAGGGTGGGAGCGCTTCGAGGGGCACTCGCCCCATCGGCCTTACGTGGATTGGGTGAAAATCAGGTGCGGCCGGTGCGGCGCGCTCGCCTCCCGCGTACCCGACGTGGGCAACCCATGGCTGGACGCGGGGATCGTGGCCTACTCGACGACGCGCTACAACCTCGACCGCGCCTACTGGGAGCAGTGGATTCCAGCGGACTTAATCACCGAATGTTTCCCCGGCCAGTTTCGCAACTGGTTCTACTCGATCCTGGCGATGAGCACCATGATGGAGATCGGCAAGGAGCGGAAGCGCCCGCCGTTCAAGAACCTGCTCGGCCACGCCATGGCGCTGGACGAGAACCGCCAGGTGATGCACAAGTCCGACGGGAACGCCATCTGGTTTGAAGAAGCGGCGGAGCAGCTCGGGGTGGACACCATGCGCTGGATGTATTGCGTCCAGCCGCCGACGGTGGACTTGCCGTTCGGCCTGCGGCACCCTGGCGAGGAGGTAACGGTCGAAGGGGCGGACGGGGCACGGATCACCCACACCGTGGATGGTGAGCGGATGTGCCGGGTCACCTCCACCCCGGCCGACGAGACCCGCCGCAGGGTGTTGCTGCCGCTGTGGAACTCCTACGCCTTCTTCTGCAACTACGCCCGGCTGGACGGCTTCGACCCCACAAAGCCGCAAGTGCCGCTCGCGCAGCGCCAGGACATCGACC
>JAZDKM010000154.1:0-2423 GCA_043803085.1 Planctomycetota bacterium | reverse complement strand
GGCCAGGATCTTCTCCGTCAATGTCATGGCCATGGTCCGGTCCTGTTGCGATGGCTGCCGATCCCCGCCCCCCGACTGCCGCGGCAGTCCCAACACGTTCGCGACCATGCTAGGCCCGCCGCCCCGCCTGGTCAAGTGCCGCGGCTCGCCCCCAGCGATTCTGCAACCTTTCGTGAAGGGTGATTGGCGGGCTGGACTTAGGGCGTTTTGGCGGGGTGGGCAGCTTCGGGTGGGGCTGGAATGGCTGTGGGGGCGGGGAGCGAGCGGGGCGGGGCGGCGGGTGGTACGTTTTGGGCAGGCGCGGAGGCGCCGGGCCGCGGCGGAGCGGTCAGGTCGGCCCGCGGGCCAGCGGCAGATACAGTTCGGCCAGCATCAATCGGGCCACGTGGAGCATGCTGACTGCCTTCTGCACCGCAGGTTTGAGGTTGCGGCGGAAGAAGGCGACGAAGACGTTCAGGCGCCGCGGTGGGAATGCGCCCTTGCTTGCGCCCGTCCCGGATCGCATCCAAGGGGGCGTCCCACTTCAAGACGGCTCGTCCGTAAGAGCCGATCCGAATACCCCGCGTCGGCCAGAGACCGAGCGAGAGGCCCGCCGGCAAGGCGGGCGAAACAGGCAACCTCCTTCGGTTGTCGATGCAGCCCGACGCAGCCCGCGGGCCTCGCAGCCGGTCGAAGCCAGTGGGTCATTCGGATAGGCTCTAACCTCGACTTCTGCCGTTTTGGCGCATGCTACGCTGCTCGGCAGAGCTGCTCCAGCAGTAGGGACCGCAAGCGGTGCGGGAGTTTTGCGAAGGCATCATGATCAGAAGGCTTTTGAAAAACCGTCTGCGACCAAAACAGTCGGCGGACCGTCGCGATCGCGTCGGAGAAGGTCAATTCCTTCTTGGCGTACCAGGCGGTGGCCGCAGGGCCTACCCGCTGCCGCCGCGCATGCTCGGCGAAGACCAGGCAGACCACGCTGAACAGCCCCAGCAGGCAGGGGGCGGTTCGCAGGACGCTCCGGGCCACGCGTTGTCGTGTCGTCTCAAACCCCAGGTGGGCCCGCACCTCCTGGAAGGTCGTCTCGATGGGCCAGCGGGCGGTGAAGTAGCTGATGATCTGTTCGGGCCTCAGCGCCGTATCGGTCGTGTAGAAGTACTCATCCCGGTGGGTGCCCTGGAGGTCGTGGACGAACACCCAGCGGATGGGAACCAGTCCCTTGCCGGCCTGGTACCATTGCCCGGTGCGGCTGACCCACTCGATGCGGCGCTGCCCTCCTCCGTACCAGCTCACGGTGGCCTTCGTGCGGCGGCTTCGTTTGATCACATCCTGCGGGGTCGGCAACTTGGCGCCCTTGACCCGCGGGCGTCCTTTTTGCCCCTGGCGTGGGGGCGGCGGCGGGTCGTACAGATTCGCGTCGCCATGGAAGCGGCTGACCAGCGTGGCGTGGCGGCGGTGGCGATGGCAGGACTTCGCCAACTCGTGCGAGGCGTAGCCGCCGTCGCCCAGAAACACGAACCTCCTGTCCGGAAACCAGTGAATCAGGACCGCCATCAGCATCCGGGCCAGGTCCGGGGCGGTCCGGTGTCGTCGCTTCTCGGCCCGGTCGAGTTCCTCGGGTCGGTACAAGGCGGCCAACACCGGCAAGGCCCAGCGACGCGAGGTGAAGGGGAACTTCACGGAGAGGGCCAGGACGACCCAGCGATGTCCCCATCGCCAGACGACGTGGGTGTGGCTGGAGCGGACGGCGTCGTGATGACACCCCTTGCCGTAGACCTTCTTGCCGCGATGCTGGGCCGTGGTGTCGTCCATCGGCACCAGGACCGGCTCGTCGGGAGGGATGAGATTCAGAATGGCCGCGGCGAGCACCTTTCCCAGGGGCCACAACGACCAGGCGGCGCGGGAGAAGACGCGGTGATACGTGGTGGGATCGCCTCGGGCCAGGCCGCCCAGGGTCCGCAGGACCGCCGTGACCGTTCGGCGACCCATGGTGAGGATGGCCCCAACGGCCAGCGGGGCCATCCGCTGGAACGTCGGCTGGGTGAAGGCTACCGAAAGGCTCATGAAAAGCGGCTCCGCCGCCGATGGGAGAGGAAGCATAGCCGACTCCTTTCCGCTTCGCGCGCTTTGGTCAGCAACACGAATCGGCAGGAGTCGCTTTTTTGCGCCAGGGAATCTGCTGCGCCGGCCCGGCGCAGCACACTGAAAAAACGGCAAAAGTCGAGCTCAGGAAAACAGCAAGAAAAGAAATGGCAAGAGGCAGGGCCGTCCTTGACCGCCGCGCTTTCAGAGATGCGGGGGCTGCGACCCCGCTTTCGCCGACGGCATCCGCCCCGCGTCCCGGCAGGGCCCGCGCAGCGTCCCGCGGACTTCGGACTGTGGAGCGCGGAGGCTTCGCCGCCGAGCCGCGAACGAGAACGCGACAAAGGAACGCCGGGAAGCCA
>JAZDKM010000153.1:0-25341 GCA_043803085.1 Planctomycetota bacterium | reverse complement strand
GGGTCGAGAAAGCCATGATGGATCTGCGGCCAGGGTTTCCCTCGGACGGGCTTGGCGGCCAGGGCAATCCTCTCGCTTCCGATTCGCCGGAAGTGTGGGATCGGCTGATCTCGGCGGTGGGGCCGGCATCGTTGCTGGTGGTCATCGGCCTCCGAATGAGCACCTTTCTCAAGCATCGCCTCGCACCGGAGGACATCCTACAGGAGGCCCTTTTGGATGCGTGGCGGCATCGCGCCCGACATGAATGGCGGGGCCTGCGCAGTTTTCGGGCCTGGTTGCTGACCATTATTGATCACCGCGTCCGCGATGCCGCGGCCTATGAGAGCGCCGCCAAGCGGGGCGGGGAGGCTTCTACGCTGCCTTTCTCGGCCTTGGAGCTCTCGGATTCGCAGGGCGAGCACGGGTCTGCGTTTCCCGGTCCGGTCCGCTCGACGACGCCCAGTCGGATCGCCATCCACCGCGAGCAGGCCGAGATGATGCGCGCCGCCCTGGACGCCTTGCCCTCTGACCTGGGCGAAGTGGTGCGCTTGCGTTTGTTCGAGCAACTCACCACGGAGGAGATCGCCGGGCGACTGAATATCGGTCCTTCGGCCGTCCGGCACCGTTTCCGCAGAGGCGCTGAACTGTATCAGCGACGGCTGATGTTCGAACTGGCCAGCCGCACGTGGACGTCTGGGCCGCCCAGTGCTAAGGACGGCCCAAGTCTTTAGACTTGGGGGGACGATGAGCGCGACGTGGACTGGGTGGCCCACCTCCTTTGGAGGTGGGGGCGCGATTCCCGATGGCTCGAAAGAATCGCTCCCCCAGGTCCAAAGGACCTGGGCCACCCACCGATAAGTCTCACCCTTTGCTGCCGTTGTGTCTTGGTGGCCATGAATGATCCCGGATAGAGGCGAAGACGATGGGGCAGGATGCAGACCCGACCACGGCCGATCAAGCATTCCTCGACGGCGTCTTCGAGCAGGCCCTCGAACGCCTCGAGGACGCGCTGCCGGCCGACCTGGATGAACTGCTCCAAGGCCGGAGCGATCTACGCGCGCAGGTCGAACAACTCGTCCGCCTGGCCGAGCAGGTCGCCGTTGGTCATTACGGTCCCTTCCCCCAGGTGCCGGGCTACACGATCCTGGGTGAATTGGGCCGCGGCGGGATGGGAACGGTGTATCTCGCCCGGCAGGAGCGTCTGGGCGGTCGGCCGGTTGCACTCAAGGTCCTGCCGGCCTCAGTCGCCCTCTCGAGCCAGGCCCGGGAGCGGTTCCGAACTGAGGCCAACGCCATTGCCCGCCTGCGGCACCCCAACATTGTGGCCGTCTACGATGTGGTGCAGGAGTCGGGCGTTTACGCCTACGCCATGGAGTGGGTGGAGGGCAAGTCCCTCGCCGAGGTCATCGACCAGCTCAAGGGCCTACCGCAAGAACCCGGTATCGAGGACCTCCGCAAGTTCCTGCTGGCGCCTGACGGGACGCTCGGGCAGAGTACCGTCGCGGTCTTTCTATGCCGCGTGGGCGTGGCCATCGCCCGCGCCTTGGCCGCCGTGCATCGCGAGGGCCTGCTGCACCGCGACGTGAAGCCCTCCAACATTCTGCTCCGCCGCGATGGTACGGCGCTGCTCTCGGACTTCGGCCTGGTGCGCCATGCGGAATCGGCGACCATAACGCTCGCCGGTCATTTCGTCGGGACGCCGGCCTACGCCGCGCCGGAACAACTCCGCGGCCACTCCGCAACCTTGGACGCCCGGACCGACGTGTATGCGCTGGGCGCTACGCTGTACCACGCCTTGGCCTTGCGCACACCGTTTGCCGGACGCAGCACCGCGGAATTGCTGCTCCAGATCGAGAAGGGCTTGACCGTCCCTCTCCGTCGGGCCAACCCCAAGCTGCCGCAGGACCTGCAAACCATTGTGGCCAAGGCCATGGACGCCGACCCGGCCCGGCGCTACGCGACGCCCGACGAGCTCGCCGACGACCTCGAGCGCCTGCTCAACCTTCAGCCGATCCGGGCCCGCCCCGCGGGCCTGGTGACACGCACGGTCAAACTCGCCCGACGGAATCGCCCGGCCGTCATTGGGGCTGCGTTCGGCGGCGTGCTGGCGCTGGTCGTCGCCGTGGGGATCGGGTGGTATACCTTTATCGTGCCGGGTTGGGTCAGCCGGCACCTCAGCGACGCCCGGCTGGCCCTGCTTGACCCCGCCCAGAACGATTGCATCTTCATCGCCGTCTACTGGCAATCCAAGCGGCGCAAAATGGAAGGTGTTCCCGACACCTTCCTGCGGCCGGCCTTGGCGAGTTATCGCGCGGCCCTGCGGTGGCATCCGACCGACGCGAGCATTCGTCTCGAACGGGATGTGGTGCAACTTGCCTACGAACTCTGCCGGCATCCGGATCGCGTTCCCGAATGGCCCGCACGCCTGGAACAACGTGCGGCGGTCGCGTGCGTCTATGCTCGGCGTTGGGCTGAAGGGGACGGCCCGCCACAGATCGAGCCAGTCGTTCTGGAGAGGGCTTCTGCGATAGAGTTGCGTTGTCTGGGCTTGCTGGCGTTCTTGTGCGCCGACGTCGAGACTTCTCTGGCGGCCTGGTCGCGGATGGACTTGCTTGAAGACCCCGATCCGCTAGTGGAAGCGTCGCTGGGGCAGCTTTATCTGCTGCTCGATCAGCCGGCACGGGCCTATCCCCGTTTGCGAAACGCGTTCCGGGCGTTTCCCGACGCAGGCTTCATCTGCGTGAACCTGGCCGACGCCGCCCTGCAATGCGGAGACTTCAGCAAGGCCGAAAAGCTCCTCGAACAAGCCCGGAGCATGCGACTCCTGGATCAGACCAGGGGCTTGGAGCGCGTGGAGGCTGATCTCTACGTGGCCACCGGCCAGCACGAGCTAGCGCTCCAGAAATACCTGGCCATCAGCGAGCCCCATACCTTGAGTTCGACGGTCATCCTTTACCGTTTCGGCCTGTTCCTGGAGTCCCGAGGCGACCTCTATCCGGCCATGCAGCGATACCGGCAGGCCTGCGGTTCCGCCCCTGGCTTCTACAAGGCGCGTCGGGCGCTGGTCCGGGTTGCGGAGTCCTGGTGGGATGGTCTCACGCTGGTCGAACGCTGGCGGTTTCTGCGGCGGGTGCTGCGCGACGGACCGGCCGACATTGTCCCGCCGTACGGCCTCCTTGGCGGCTATCGGTACAGTCTGGATTGGTTGGCCACGCACCCCGCGCCGCGTCTGGGCACGGCGCTCGTCGCCGCCCCCAATGTAGGGTCCGCGCCTGCGGACCAATCCGCGGGGTGGCATGCCCAAGCGGAGCCGAGCGGAGCGAGGCGAAGCGCCGGCATGTTTCATCCTTCGACGCTCTCGAGTACGGGAGGCACGCAACATGGCCGCGCCACGCCTGCCGCCTGGCAGGCCGGCGTGGCCATGCCACCCACCCTGAAAGAGCTGACGGACCGGATGGCACTCGACGATCCCGCCCGCTGGTCCCGCCTGCGTGCTTACCCTCGATGGCTCCAGGAGTTGCAAATCGCCGCCTGGCTGGGACATCCCCACGAGCATAGCCCGTAAAAAGTAGAAGCGCGGTCGGGTGTAGTGCCTCACAATTGACGCAACGTATTCTTTGCCGAACCGCGACCGTGAGGGAGCGGGCCAACACGTCGCTAAGCCGCGTGGCTTCCGATCCGGCAAGTCCGATAACGATTACGAACAAGAAATCGCGGCGCTTCGGCGGCTGGCCCAGGTCCTTGGGACCTGGCGAAGCGATTCCGCCACACCGCCGAACCGGATCATGTAGCTTCTCTCTGACCCGCCTTTCTCACCACCTGAAGGAAACACGGAACACCGTGTAGGGAGAGAGCGGTCTGGGACGCTCCATGAGGGTCGGCTTCAGCCGACCGGTCCTTGCCACCCACTTCAGTGGGTGGGGATGAAGAAATAACACCATTTCTTTCTTCCCCTCCATCGTAGCCGGCTTCAGCCGGGCTTCTCCCCAGGGCACTGCGGGGCAGTCTTGTAGGTCGGGCTCCGCCCGACAGATCTGCCCGACACCCGACACGCCCAATCCGCAATCCGCTTTCACCCCTTCTCCTGAGCGCGCGCCAAGTACTTATGTCGGGGCGCCCGCCCGCCCCCGCGGGCGCCGCTCCGTATTGTAGCACAGGCTTCCAGCCTGTGTTTCCACGGCCCGCCCCCGGGGGCGCCGCTCCGTAGGGTGGGTGGAGTCCGCCGCGGACGGACGCAACCGACCGTTCACCATTCAAGGAGGACCACGATGTCCAAGACCGTCTCTCCGAAACAACGCCTCGCCAACCGTGCCAATGCCCAACGCTCCACCGGACCCCGGACCCCCGAGGGCAAGGCCAGGTCGCGCTGCAACGCGCTCAAACACGGCCTCCTCGCCCGCGAGGTCATCATTGACACGGGCGACGGCGCCGAGTGCCGCGCCGACTTCGACGCCCTCCTCGCCGACCTCTGCGCCGAACTCCAACCTCACGGCGTCATCGAAGAAACCTTGGTCGAACGCATCGCCACCTGCTACTGGCGGCTCCGCCGCGCCCAACGCTACGAGGTCGGTGCCATCCGCGAGTCCCTCGATGAATGCCGCCGCCCCCACGACGACCCCGACGTCCAAACCGCCGCCGACCTGCGCCGGATGCTGGACCGCGCCACCGCCCACGCTGCCGAACAACGCCGCCTGGTCCAATCCCTGCAAACCCCCCTCGACCTTACCCAGCGGGACCTCTTCCTTGCCTTCCTCCCCGCCCTCGAACGACTCACCCTCGACCGCTTCCTTCCTCCCTACGAGCCTCCCAAGCCTCCCACCAGCCTCGAAATGGCTCTGTCGCTCGACGCTGCCGGCCGACCGCGGGCCACCTTGGAACGACGCGAGGCCAACGCCCGCCGAACGCTCCTCGACCACCTCGCTCAAGCTGGCCTCCCCGGTCCCGCCCTCCAGCACGCCCTGCTCGAAGTTCAGCAGCAGTCCGTCCAGCAAGCCGACGCCGAGGTCCAGCGCCTCCAGGCCGCCATCCCTGCCGCCGAGCGCTACGACCGCCTCCGCCAGTCCCGCCGCGCCCTCGTCGACTCTCTCCCCGCCGAGGCCGACCTCATGAAGTTGGTTCGTTATGAGACCATGCTCGACCGCCAGTTCCACCGCGCCCTGACCGAACTCCGCCGCCGTCAAGCCGCCGTGGCGAGCCGCCGGGTTTACCCCGGCGCTCCTTCCGGCGATGTAGGGTCCGCGCTCGCGGACCATCCCGGCGCGGCGAGCCGTCGGGTTTACCCCGGCGCTCCTTCCGGCGATGTAGGATCCTCGCTTGCGGACCATCCCGGCTGCCCTCGCGGGGTCGAGAACGCGGCCAAGGCGCGCCCCCCTCGCCTTCCTGTTGCCGACCCGCAGGCTGCCGGACGGCCTGGGGAACGGATTGCACAGGAAACGCGGAATTACCAAACGAACCCATTTGGGTCCGGCCGGAGTGCAGTACGGGGCGGAGCGCAACCTATGTCTATCAAGGAGTTACAACCCGGGATCCAGGGCGGGGCGCCGCGAGCCCGAGCACCAGAACGACCGCCGTCGGGGCTTGATTTTGCCCCAACGGGGCAATGGCCTCCAGCCCAGGGTTGCGCCGAAGGCGCTACCCTGGGTCGGGGCGGCGCAGATACACGCAACCCCAACGGGGTTGTGGCTCATGCTTTCGCCACAGGCAGCCAGGCCGGGTGGCCCAGGTCCTTGGGACCTGGGGGAGCGATCTGCTCACACCGCCGAACGGGACCAGATGACTTGTTCCTTAATTGCCGAAGGCCATCATTCCCCCACCTCCTCTGCAGGTTGGGGAGCGATTGCTGGTGGAGGTAATGAAACCGGAGATCATGGGTATGTTAGTGTCTTACTCCGCAACATGCGCGCAGCTTACGCACGTTTTGGATACGCCGCTTGTCAGAGCGAGCCGCCGGGTTTACCCCGGCGCTCCTACGGACGGCGGGGATAAACCCCGCCGCTCGCCCGGGCGGGGGTAGACCCCGCCGCTCGCCCCTGGGAGGGGTTGGGTTGCGAGCGCAGCCCGCTTTGGGCGCCCTTGGAGAACAGGTCCGATAACGATTCCGACCAAGAAATCGCAGCGTTTGGACGGCTCTTTTCCTCTTCTGGCTATTAGGGGCAACGCCGCGTCCCCTGAGCGGCAGGAAAAAATTCTCAAAAAATCGCGGCGCTTCGGCGGCTCTTTTCCTCTTCTATATTATGGGGGACGCCGCGGCCCCCGGACGAGTGTCTCGTCCCCTCCGCCTGACGGCGGTGTCATCGCGGCTGGTTTCCGGTTTGAAGGAGTTTGATCATGAAAGGGCAATGGGTAGCTCGTTCAGGGCGAGTCGATGGGATTGGGCGGGTTGGTGGTCCCTGTGGCTATGACAGGCTGGAAAGCCTGTCCCACAGACGCCGGCCGCAAGGGGCGACGCTGCTGGGGCTGCTGGTGCTGGCCGCGGGGTGGCTTGGGCCGGCTCCGGCCGCACGCGCGGACCTGCCGGTGTGGATCGACAAGACCCCCGGCCCGCATCCGCGGTGGGCGCACGCCATGGCGTTTGACAGCGGCCGGGGTGTGGCCGTGCTGTTCGGCGGGTATATGGACGTGGGCCTGGGCGATACCTGGGAGTGGAACGGTACCGAGTGGACGCTCCGCTCCACCACCGGCCCCAGCCCGCGGACCGGGCACGCCATGGCCTACGACAGCGCCCGCGGCGTGACGGTGCTCTATGGCGGGGGTGCCTGGAATGATACCGATACGTGGGAATGGGACGGGAGCACCTGGAGCCTACGGGCCACCACCGGCCCGAGTAACAGAACCGACCACGCCATGGCCTACGACAGCGCCCGCGGCGTGGTCGTTCTCTTCGGAGGAATCCGCTCCGGCCAGAACTTCGACGGTGAAACGTGGGAATGGAACGGCACTGTCTGGACCCAGCGCATCCCGCTCACCACTAGCCCGAGCGGGCGGAACAAGCACGCGATGGCCTACGACAGCGCCCGCGGCAGGACCGTGCTGTTCGCGGGGAATGACAGCGCCGGGCTAGACCGCGAGACCTGGGAATGGGACGGGACCGATTGGTATCTGCCGGCCACCACGGGACCCAGCGCCCGCACCGGCCACGCCCTAGCCTACGACAGCATACGCGGGAAAACCGTATGCTTCGGTGGGACCGACGGTCAGTACCGGAATGATACCTGGGAATGGGACGGGACGAGCTGGACCTACCGCACCATGGGGGGGCCGTCCCCTCGATGGGATCATGCCATGGCGTACGATAGCGTCCGTCAGAGAACCCTGGTCGTGGCCGGGTCGGACATCATCGGCGGGTACGATGGGGGGATGCTCGATCAGACCTGGGCGTGGGACGGCAACACCTGGACAGAGGTCTCGACGACCGGGCCGCGCCCGCGCTGCAAACACGCTATGGCCTACGACAGCGGCCGGCACGTCACGGTTTTGTACTCCGGTTATTGGGGTACGGGGACGGCGGACGCTCGGACCTGGGAATGGGACGGCATGTCCTGGATGGCGCGCACGCCGCCCAGCGACCTCGGTTACCGGGTATATTCTTCTCTGGCCTATGATAGTCGGCGCGAGGTGACGGTGCTTTTCGGGGGCTCGGACGGGAGCTCGTACCGGTCCGACACCTGGGAGTGGGACGGCACCAACTGGAGCCAGCGGATCGTCAGCGGTCCGAGCGCACGCGCGCTTCATGCGACGGCCTACGACAGCGAATCCGGCTTCATCGTGCTGTTCGGCGGGGCACCGGCCTCCGGAGGCGTCGCCGGAGACACGTGGGAATGGAACGGGACCGGCGACTGGACGCTGCGGTCCCCGACAACCAGCCCCAGCCCACGACAGGCGCACACCTTGGCCTACGACAGTGGACGCAACCGCACGGTGCTCTTTGGGGGCACCAACGGCAGCACCACCTTCGGCGACACCTGGGAATGGGATGGGACCAACTGGGAGCAAGTGGCCACCACCGGGCCCAGCGCGCGGAGCTACCACGTCATGGCCTACGATAGCGACCGGGGCGTGACGGTCCTCTACGGCGGCTGGTATCTCAACGACACCTGGGAGTGGAACGGCGTGGTGTGGACGCAACGCACGAGCTCCAGCCTGTCGTATTGGGAATATCAGGCCGCCATGGCTTACGATAGCGCCCGCCGCGCGATGGTGCTTTTTGGCGGTGGGGGCGGGCTCCTCTCTGGGTTCACTTGGGAATACACACCGGACTGCAACCACAACGGCGTGCCCGACGCCGATGACATCTTCGCGGGTACCAGCGAAGACTGCCAGTCCAACGGCATCCCCGACGAGTGCGAGCCGGACTGCAACAACAACACCGTGGCGGACGGCTGCGACATCCTCGCCGGCACTAGCGCCGACTGCAACACCAACGGCGTCCCCGACGAGTGCGACGTGGCGTTCGGCACCAGCGAGGACTGCCAACCCGACGGCACACCAGATGAATGCCAACTCGCCCCCGAGGCCTTCACGTACCAAGTGGACGACGGAACGATGGAGACCGGGTACAATGGGTTCGACAGCGGTTACTTGATTTGGCTTAACCATTTCACCGTCCAACCCGGCCGTGAGACCGTTGATGCCGTTGTTGTCCAAGTAGCCCAGTCCGAAATTGGCGAACAGATCGAAGTAGGTGTGTCCAGCGACCCCAACGGCGATGGGGACCCGGGTGATGCTCAGGTGCTCGCCTCCACGTACATTACGCTTTTTCCGGGGCAAATGGCGGTTGTGGATCTGCCCAATACCGTTGTGGGTCCCCCGGGTACGTCCTTCTTCGTCGGGGCGGGCATCCATGTGTGGCCCGTGTACTACCCCGCCGCACTCGATACGAACACGTATTCCGGTGCAAGTTGGATCGGGTGGAACGAAGGCTCCTGGCCGCCCGACCCGAACCACCTCGACGAGTGGACCCAGCCGCCGGTACCCCTGGGTGACCGACCGCCTCCCTGGGGTAATTGGGTTCTCAGGGCGATCACGACGGAAGTAAGCCCGGACTGCAACACCAACGGCATGCCCGACGAGTGCGACGTGGCCGGTGGGACTAGCCAGGATGTCAACCAGAACGGCATCCCCGACGAATGCGAAGGGGACGACGACGGCGACGGCGTGCTGAACCCGCAGGACGTTTGCGACAACACGCCGCCGGGCATCGAGGTGGACGCGGAAGGCCGCCCGCGCGGCGACCTGGACAAGGACTGCGACACCGACCTGGACGATTACGCGATCTTCCAACGCGGCTTCACCGGCCCGTTGTGAGGAGTGGGTAGTGTGCCACTGCTGTGTCAGCAGTGGTAGGAGATGGAATGTCAAAATGCCGCCGCCACTGCTCACAGAGCAGTGGCACACGGCGGGTGGCATGCCCAAGCCCTTGACGCGCGAGCGTCAAGGGCGCGGGCATGTCGAACCTGACAGGACCAGGGACGATTGGGCATGTCAGAGCGAGCCGCCGGGTTTACCCCGGCGCTCCTTCGCATGCCACCAGCCCCGGGCGCGCGTCGGACGGCGGGGACAAGCCCCGCCGCTCGCCCGGGTGGGGGTAAACCCCGCCCTACCACTGGTGAGAAGTGCCGGTTAAGGTCCGGTGAACCCGTCCTGGAATCTGTGGAAGTCGGTGAGATCGACGTCCGTGTCACCGTCCAGGTCGGCCGCCGTGCAGCCGCTGGGGACGCCGCCGCCACTGCCGGTAAAACAGCGCTGGAACAAGGCAAAGTCCTTGAGGTCCGCGTCGCCGTCGTCGTCCAGGTCGGCATCGCTAGGACCCGGCCAACCCGCTAGCCGGGCCATCATCCACCAGAAAGCCCGGCCTTTGAGGTTGCAGTTCAAGGGCTGCGAGTGGGCGCACGAGCAGTCGTCGCACAACGGGTCTCCCGGATGGGCCGCACACCACTCGACCGCCCAGTTGCCCCCGCTGTAATCGCAGTTGTCGTTGCACCACAAATCCAGATAGTAGTTGCCGTCCGGGTCGTAGCTCTCGATGTCCGCGAAGTCGAACAGCACCTTGCCGTTGGTGAGGCAATACTGCCGCACTTGGTTGTTGCGCTGGTTCAGCGTGCCGGTCTCACCCGTACCGTCGGTATGGCCGGTCATCAGAATGAACCGCATGCCGGGAAACTCGGTTTCGAACTGGGCCATGGTGTCCAGGTATTGCTGAGTGACCTCCGGGGGGTTGCTCGACTGCTGCCCGCACCAAGACCACATCGAGAACCCGTAGTGCCCCGTCGTGGCGACGGCCCGTGTCCGGTTGATCCCGCCCGACGTCGCCCAATAGTCGTCCGGCTCGATGTACGTCTCCGGCGGATTGCCGTCGTAGATGCGCAGAGCCGGTGGGCTCTCCGGGGGTGGCAGACCCTCGGTGCCGCTTTCCCGCACGGCCACGCTGTAGTCCGAATCCTGGGACTCCAGAACGCCCAGCCCGGAGATGATCTGACTCCCGTGCGAGGTATGGGCGTAGTGAAAGGTCAGCAGCTTGGCCTGCTCCAGCCAATACTCGGGGATCAACTCGATCCGCGTACACGTGTGGTCGATGATGATGGCTTCCTGGGCATTCGTCGTCGGTACGCCCGGGCCCAACAGCCCGGCCACCGGCAGGACAACTACCGTCAGGATCCCGCGGCCAATCGGATGATGGTTCACAAACAACCCTCCTGGTGGTGGTTACTCGCTCACTGCACACCCACAGCGGACGCACAGCGCCTCATAAACGCAGCACTACGGATCATTATACAGATATCGCTCCGAAATCGGAACGCCGTGCGCCGTTCAGGTTCTTTGAATGAATGCAAGCATTTGTATTTGCGGTAGTTATGTATCGACGCGTCCGGCGTCCGGCGGGTTCCAGGCAGCGTAGCGGGTGAGTCTCCCGGTCACGTCGACGGAGCACTCCGCGCTGGGCGAGGCGCTCGCAAAGCGACTCTTCTCCGACGTCATCGCTCGCGCATCAAATCCGTCGGGTCGGGCGGCTGGTCAGGATCGAAGTCGAATTCCCGGAGCCATGCGTTCGTCTCCTCGGGGAGGAGCCTGTCGGGTTTCTCCGTTGGAGGCGACGGCGGCGGAGCCTCGCTCGGTGTGGTTGCCGCGGGCGTGGCCAACTCGCGGGCGAAATCTGCCGACGCGGTACAGGGACATCTCCGATACCGGGCCGCCGACTGGATCGCCCGATCACTGGTGATGACGTGGAGTTGCGCAGGCCTCGAGGCCCGCTCGATCATCTCTTCGATGACCTCATCCGCGGAACGAGGCGCACTGAACACGACGGCCAGGTTGGCGGCCCGCATCTGCTCTTCAAGGCCCGGAGGCGGCCGAGGACCGTCAAAGACGACGATGAGACCGGTTGCGGCGCGCCGGCCCCATCGGCCCAGCAATTCGCAGAGCTGCTGGCGACCGATGGGCGGACCCGGAAGGTAGGCGTGAGCCGCGTAGAGCAGGTTGTTGCCGTCGATCAGGTAATCCACGGGCCACCCCGGCGTTGCAACCCCTTCGGTCCTTGATAGACTCTCCGTGGGGGACGTAGCTCAGTCGGTAGAGCACCGGCCTTTTAAGCCGTAGGTCCTGGGTTCGAGCCCCAGCGTCCTCAGTGACACTTCCGCGGCACCGCGATTCCGCCGACCATCAGGGCGCTCAAGCCAGGCCTTATGATACGCTCCCGCCTACCGGAAGACAGCCTTGTTATGACATCAGGGTGGGCGCAAAAAAAGGAGGGCTGCATCCGTGAACACGGGAAGCCCACCTCCGGTAGCCCAATATAGCGAAGCAACCGCCGCAATGCCGTTGGGAGAGGATTGGCGAACCTCGATTACAGGTGGGTGGCTGCCAGCCGCCCGGACCGCCGGCCTCAGTGGGCCGGTACGTCGTTTAGCGCTGTCGTCACAGCCTCCCGAGGTTCGCTTACGGTTCTGCCAATTGGTTCTCCCTGACGAACATGGCAGAAGCTTCATCGAGCTACCATTCTTATTCTACCATCGACCGACACCAACTGCAAAGCGCAATCCAAAAATCATGGTGGGGATTTATGAGCCACCGGGGCACCGCCGGGGCTCGCAAAGCGTATGCCGAAACCAGGCCCTCGCGGTCCCATCAATTCCCGTGCCAAGTCGATGAGAGACGTAGCCGATTCGCTAGTACTTTCGGAAAAGGACCTTACGGCGATTCGGGCACTCGCCCGACGCCTCAGCCCACCCCTTTATGGGCCGACGGGAGGTTTTCCGGGCGCAACTTCGGCCAGGGCCGCCGCGTAGGCATCTGGACCGCAGGGCCTTTCCGTTGCGTTCAGCCTGTGGCCTTGCTACCTTCTCGGCTGCGGATGGCGCGGCAGCCGAGCGCCGGTCCGAGACGCTGGGAAGCCGGTCCCACAAGTTTCTGGGTCTGAGGCTTGAAGTGGAGGTCGACAGGTGGTTTACGCGGAACCCATCCGGCGGCCGAGAATCCGGTTCATCAATCCCAACTCCCCGCTGTCCACCATCACCATGCCGGAGTTGATCCGACGCATGACTTTCACCCGCAAGGCCGTTTTCATGCCGACGGGGCTCGCCGTCTGTGCCGCAGTCATGCCGCGGGACTGGCACGTGGAGATCATCGACGAGTGCGCCCAGGACCAACCGCACGTGCCGCGTGCCGACGTGGACCTCGTCGGGATCACGGCCATGACCACCCAGGCCAAGCGGGCCTACGAGCTCGCGGATGTCTATCGCCGGCTCGGCGTCACGGTGTTTTTGGGCGGGATTCACCCGTCGGCCCTGGCCGAGGAGGCGCGGCTGCACGCCGACGCGGTGTGCAAGGGTGATGGGGAAACGTGTCTGCCGCACATGCTCGCGGACTGGCAGCGTGGGGATCTCCAGCCGGTCTACGATTGGACGCGGTATCCGACCGCGCCCATCGCCACCCCCCGGAAGGATTTGCTCGACCCGCGCGCCTACCTGATCTTCAACCCGATCCAGACCACCCGCGGCTGCCCCCATGACTGCACTTTCTGCACCACGCCGGGGGTCTTCGGGCGTCAGTTCCGCCAACGGCGGATCGCCGACATCGTGGAGGAGATTCGGGAGGCCAAGGAGCGGTTCCACAGTTGGGTGTTCATTTTCGCCGACGACGATTTCGCCGGGAACCATAAGTGGGCCCTGGAACTCTGTGCAGCATTGGAGCCGCTGCGGATTCGCTGGGCCAGCCAGTGCGACATCCTGATCAGCAACCATGACCGGCTCTTGGCCGCGATGCGGCGGAGCGGGTGCCTCGGCTTGATCCTCGGCCTGGAAAGCCCCAACCAGGCGGCGCTCAGCGAAGCGGGCAAGAAGTACGTCAGGGCGGACACCTACGCGTGGCGCATCCGTAAGATCCAAAGCTACGGTATCAGCCTATGGGGCGCGTTCATCTTCGGGTTCGACACCGACGACTGGCGCACGTGCCGTGACACCTGCCGCTTCGCTCAGGGCTCCGATCTGGTCATGAGCTGCTACCCGATCCTCACCCCTTATCCGGGGACCGGCATCTGGCACGAATACGAGCAAAGCGGGCGGATCGTGTGCCGGGACTGGGAACGCTTCAACGGTGCCTCGGTGGTCTATCAGCCCAAACGCATGACCATCGCGGAGTTGCGCCACGCCCAGATGGCGGCGTTCGCCGAGTTCTATTCGTTCCGTTCGGCCTTTCGCCGCCTGCGGTTTTGGCCGTTCAAGAAGCACTCCTGGCTGGCCAACCTGGCCATCGAGCGCGGCATTCGACACTACTACGCCAAGCGCGGGCGCCGGGTACCGTCCTTCGCCGATTTCCGGCACCTGGACTCGCCCGCCTGGAACTACCGTGAAACTTACGCGGAGCGCTCGGTACCAGCGACCGACCATCCGGGGGTGTCGGACGGCGCGGTATCCTGGGAGCGCCTGGCGGCCAAGGTCGTCGCGGCGCACGATCCCTACCGCCACGCCGCGCGCACCGTCGCGGTGCTGAACGCCCACGCCTCGGGTGCGCTGGCCGGCGATGTGTCCTGATGCGGCCGGAAACGAAACACAGCGTGGTCCTCGTTCTCGGCACCGGCTTCACCGCGCTGCTCAGCACGGTGTACTCCGTCTATGCCGGACGCGTGCTGGGACCGGCGGATTATGCCGATTTCACGGCGGTCGTTTCTTTCGTTTTTCTGTTCTCGATCGCCCTGGGACCGATCAATGCCATCGTCGCGCGCTTTACCACGCAATTCGCCACGCGCGGAGCATACGGAAAAATCCGGACGCTCAGCCGCGAAATCAGTCGGCGGGTGGCGTGGTATGGCCTGGTGGGCCTCCTGGTCGGGTTGGCGGCGGTGCGTCCGCTGACCCGTGTGTTCCAGTTTAACTCGCCGGTCACGCTGATGATCGGCTACGGCATGATCTGGCTCAGCTTGCTGCTGAACGTTCCTCGCGGCGTGCTCCGCGGCGTCCAGAACTTCGGCCAATACAACATCAACATTGTGCTGGAGGCCGGCCTCCGTCTGGTGGTCGGGATGATCTTACTGCGCTGGGTGGGCGGCGTCGTCTGGGGTCTCTCAGCCTACCTGTTCGCCTTGGCGGTCATTCTGGTCTTTTCGCGCGGGCAGGTGGGCAAGGTCTGGCAGGGGTGTCCGGCCGAATCCCTCGACGGCGCCGCGGTCAAGCGTTTCACCGTGCCGATGTTCTTTCTCGCGTTAGGCGGAGCCGGCTTTGAAAACATCGACATGCTGCTGGTGAAACACTACTTTACAGCCACCGATGCCGGCTACTATGGCGCCGCCTTTACCTTGGCGCGCACCATGGGCGTGCTGGTCACACCGTTCAGCATCTTGTTACTTCCATTGATCACGCACTTGCATGAGCGCGGCGAGCAGACCGCCGGGGCGCTGGCCCGCATCTGCGGGCGCTTTCTCGCCCTGGCGGCCGTGCCGCTCCTGGTGTTCTGGCTTTGGCCTGAACCGATCATGGTCGTGCTCTACGGCCGCGCGTTCTCGGCCTCCGCGGTGTTGGTGCTGGGGCTGGCTGCCACCCGACTAGCGGGCTACCTCACCAGCTTGCTGGTCTTGGCCTACTCGGCGGTGAACGATTTTCGGTTTCTGTTCATCTATATGCCGGGCCTCGTGGCCGAGGCGTTGGCCTTGAGCGTGTGGCATGCCTCCCTGCGCACGGTGGTCGCTGTGGTCTTGGTCACGCAGGCCCTCACGTTGGCGGCCATACTGGCCCTGATGGCCCAGCGCGCGCGTCGCCGGGGCCCCTCCGCAGAGCCCCCTCCCTAAATGCGCATGCCCCCCATCATGCCCCGCCACCGCGGCGGCGCACAGATGGGGTTCGCTCAGCGGACACCCCCTTTCTTGTCAGTTAAGTAGAACCTTGAATGAGCCATTAATCTAACAACACGACCGCCGACTGCGCTGAATCACCCTCGTCGGGTGAATTCAGTTCTTATGTGGGTTCTTCGCATACACTCCGAGAGGTGTCTCTGCAACGGGGATGCAGTCCAACTCATCGTGAAGCTGGCGATCCACCCAGTATGATGTTCTAATGAAGAGTGCTCTGTCCATGTGCTGATAAGGCCAATTACGGACAAACAGGTAACCTTGCTGGAAGATCGGAGAACACACCAGTTCCTTGAGCATATGAGATCGCCAGCTGATGTCTATGTATTGCGTCATCTCGTTTGGCGTAGCATTCAGCACCATGGTACCGGGAATGTAGCCTTCAATGATATCGGGGCGCTGCTCTAAGACCCACTTCATATCCGTTTTGGAATCCGGAGGACCTCCTGGATCAAACGAGCCATACTTTGCTATATGGCGTGTGTTCAATCCAAGAATGTCGATATGCATAGCGTCCACGACGTAAGGCAATTCGCCCCCAAGGCTGCTGGCAACAGTGGTGTTGCTTTGACAAAGCCGTTTAAGCCTTGTGAGGTATTCATTATGCCCGACGTGAGTCAGACTAGGGTATGAAGATAGGGATGCCTGAATAGATATCAGCATCATACCGTTGTGAGCGCGCAAGATGCACATGTTTGCACTGAACACGACACCGAGCACAACCAAGAGGTGGAAAACACGTGACTTTGGGGATAGGCGGGCAACTGCATAGCAGGAAAGATACGCAAGAGGCGCAGACAGATGCACAAAATGACGCCAGTAAGGAAAAGCCGCGTAGTTGTCTCCACCAACCTTTATGATGTAGGCCACGAAGGTAAGCACCAGACCCAGAACTATACCGAACCCGACAGGCCAGTTGCGAACTCTTGCCCTGACGACTGAGAAGGTCACACTCAACGCACCCACACCACAAAGAAAGACGACGATACTGTGTATAGCTGTCCACTCGTAGACATATCGAAGCCCCCAATAGACGTGACGGAGAGAAGCACCGCCAGCTTTCGCCCAATATGTATTGGGCACGATATCTCCGAAGACAATTAGCCTATGTACCACGAGAAATCCGACGGAGAATACCACAACACCTGCAGAGATGCACGTGCCAAGCACACGACGGGACTCACGCCGGCGTGTAGTGAAATCGAGGGCAATTGCCGCGCCAGCAATCACTAGGCCTTCTGGACGAGTCAAGACAAGGAGAACTGACACAAGTGGCAAAAGGAATCTGCTTTGGCGGAGGAATATGGAAAGAAAAGCAAGCCCCGTAAGGGCAGAGAAGAATACCGTCTCCATGCCAGAGGTTGCATACCAACACAGAGGAAGGTAGAGCGCCAGAAACACCCCTGCGAGGACAGCTTCATTAGGGTTCTCAAAGATGTCATTGTGGCGTGTCCTTGAGTCTCGGCGCAGTAATGGAAATGCAATCAATGAGGAGCAAAGAATAAGGTGCATGAGTATGCCCATGGTTTTCGCGGCGGTGCGAACGTCGATTGCGAGGGCATGGGCTGCGGCGAGGAGGAGCATCCACATAAACGTAGTGTATCCTTCAACGCGTTCTCCCTGTGTGTTCCACGCACCTAGCCCATGTCCCTCGGCAAAGTGTTCTGAATAGCGAAATGTTATGTAGGCGTCCTCCAATGTGTACGGGTAAAACAACATGGCGAGGCAGATGATTGCAGTAATTGCCAAGATTAGGAGTATTAGGATTTCGGTAGGCTTGAACGCGTCATAGTTGGGATGATCATTGAGATTAAAGTTAGGTGGAGTCGCAGTCATAGTGTATCTTAAGTGGGTGTGTGATGTCTTCTCGGTTCACAAAACATTGTTTATAGCGATCCGTATAACACCCGCAATGCCGCTATGAGTGCCGGATAAGACGCCTGCGAAACGAGAAGCGCATCGGCGATAACGATGGAGACCTCAGCTTGTTGCGACAAGACGCGGCTCCTATCCGGGCGTCTTATACGGATCGGCATAAAACCTCCGCGATGGTCTCATGGTGCGTCGACCGGGCTGAGCCGAGTGGCTCAGGCCGTGGTCGAGGGGGCACAGCCTGCCAGGGCTTGGTTGCATCGCCAAGACTCATTCCGGCGAAACCGCATTTTCGACCGAGTTGGTCACCGATACCGGCATCATAGGCCAAAGCGGTTTCCACTGCAAGACTGATATTCCCGCTGAGGTGGGCGAGTGAATCGCGGGCGTCCCTCAGCCCCGGCAGGGGCGTGAGAGGATAGCCCACGGCGTCAGCCGTGGGAAAGCCGGCGGATGGAGGGACATAGCCCCGGAGAGCTTGGGAATTAATTGGCTCAGCCCGGCAGAAACCCGCGTTTTCCATAGTGTCACGCGGGGTGTTTTGTCTGGTTCGCCAATAAATTCCCAAGCTCGGAGGGGCGAAAGAGGCTAAGTGCGGGCTGACTTCTGTCGCCCCTCCGAGCTTGGGAACCGACATTTCCCATTTGCGGAACTTCAAGCCGCCATCGTACCCAGGCGAGCCACCTGATTCAAGCGAAAACTGCCCGTCACGCCCTTTCTTGTGCTCAGCGACCGGGCCTCCCGACACGCCGAGACGCTGATTCGGCCGCTCCCGCCATCGGAACGACCGTCTTGCGCCATCTCCGCGCAGCACCAACCCTTGCCCTGCCACTCTTCAGATTCTCGTCCGGTCGCCGCGTCAGCCACGCTGCACCAGCGGCGGCGGAACTCCGAACCGCTGGATGCGGTCTAGGATCGCGGCGAACAACTCACGTGGCACCGCGACTTCGGCCATCTGGAACGTCACGTACTTGGCATGCCGAACGACTTTCGCACCGATCTTGATCAGCTTCTCCCGCAGCGTGGTCAACGACCACTGCTTCACGGACCTCGGTAGCGCCAGCCGACGCAGGAAGTTCCCCAAGTTGTACGCCAGGGCAAAAAGCTGAAGCCGAACCTGGTTGTCCTTGAAGTCCTGGCACGACAAGCGTGTCCACTTTACCGCATACTTGCCTTCTTTGATCCATTGTTCGGCGGTCCCGCGATCGTTGTAGAACTTGATCACCTTTCTGGACGCCGCCGCCATGTTGGTCACGATGAAACCGACACGCGGGAATAATTCATCCGCGTGCCACTCCACCTTGGCGACCACGCGCCGGGGATGATCCCAACTCTGTGCCTGATACGAAAAGCTGTCGTAAAACACTTCGGCTTTCGGGAAGGCCGTCCGACGGGACGCGTCAGCCGATGCTCGATGTTGGCCATCAGCACGTCGTTGGCCGGGATGCGGATGGCGTAGTGGAAACGCTCCTTCTCAAGCAGACGGTACAGCGCCTGGATGGCGAACGCCGCGTCGCCACGAAAGTACTTGCAGATGTCCCGGTCCCTGTATCGGTCAATGACCGGGCACAGCACGCGACGCCAGAACTTGGCGCTGGCGTGGTTCCCGCGCCGGAGCATGACCCGCTCCAGGTCGCCGTGCTGGTTGAACAGGAACAGCGGGTGGTAGCAGGTGCATTCGAAGTAGCCGTTGTAGGCCGAGCCTTGCTGAGCACCGTACATTTCGCTTTGAGAGCTGTCCATGTCCAGAATCAGCTTGTCGAGCGGGGCACACTCCTGCACCAGGTCAGTCCACGTGCCCGGCAGATCCATCAGGGCCGTCAGGTTCTCCCGCGCACTCAACATCTCCGTCTCGAACCGACTCATCTCGCTCGTGGAAGCGGCTTGTCTCTCGTTCGCACGGCCACCCACCACTCGGCGCATCGCGGGATCGATACGCAATCGATTCGCGTCATTGACATCTTCGGAACCCGCAGGCGTCCGTAGACCGCCTGTCGCAACATGCCCAGCAGGGTGTGCTGCGTATTCTTTCCAGGGCGCGGATCGGACAACACCGCACTTGCGTTCTCCGTCAACCGGAATGCTTCATCCACTTCACGAAATGGCAGCAACCCTGCGTCACTCGTGATGTTGGCCCCGTGGAATTCGAGCCTGAGCTTGCCATCAAACTGCACACGAAGTGCCTGTTTTCGCCTGTCACCCATCGGGTACCCCTGTCAAAATGGCCGGAAACCCTCGAATCACAGGCAAAACATGCACGAATCATGCCATCACAAGCAATCCATCTGGGAAATCCGGGCTAAAGTCCTTGCGGTATTCCTGAGCCGGGTGGCCCGCTTCTTCAGAGGTGGAGGACGCGAATCGCACCTGATTCCTGTGCCCCACCGCTAACGCGATGGGCCACCTAGTATGGTTGGTCACGCTGAGCGCATCTTATCCGAACCGCAACCGTCAGGGAACGGATGCGCTCTAGCCCGGAACGACCGCTTCCTGACGGGCGCGGTTCGGATTCCAAAAGATGCGTTGATTCTGACTAGCTACACTAGCAGTTGGGCGTAGACGTGCCTGGTGGCCCCGATCGTGGCCGCTACGCTTCCGACCATCTTTCCCCCAACTCCATAACTGGACAACCTCTTTCAATCCCTTCCCGCGAGATCCTCTGCGGACGGCTTCCTTACCTTGCGAGGAAGTCACCCACATGGTAGGTTGGTTGGCATCGCCGTTGAATGGAGCGAGTCCGACATGACCCAGCGGGAATGCCTCCGAATGATTGAAGAATGCGCCACCCTGGTGGAGCCGGACGCCTCCGAGTTTCAGCAATGGACCCGAGACTTCGCCCACAGCAGCCGCTATCGGTTGGCGGAAGACCTGAAGCTCATCTGGGAACGTGCCAAACCCCGTGCGCGCGTTCTCGGGTTCGGCGCTTCCCCGCCTTTTCTCGGCCTCGCCCGCCAACACATGGGTTACGACTACCACGGCCTGGACATTTCGCCCGAACGCTATGCTCGCGTCTTGGCGAGACAGAGAATCGACATTCGTAAAGTCAACTTCGAGACTGAACCTGTGCCTTTTGAAGACCAGACATTTGACATCACCATTTTCAATGCTGTCTGTGAACATCTGCGTATTGACCTGATCGCGACTCTAACGGAGGTGCGCAGAGTTATGAAAGTAGGTGGAACCCTTTTTCTCCTCACTCCAAACTTTCGCAGCCTGCGCGGCTTCTGGATGCTGGCAAGGCATCATTCGGGAACCACGGTGGGGGGCAATCTTTACGATCAGTACAATTACATGCGTCTGTATGGGTTCATGGGACACGTCCGTGAATATGCCGCACGCGAAGTCTCTGTTTTTCTACCAAGAATCGGCCTGACCACGGAACGCATCATATTCCGGTATTATGGTCCCCCGCTGAACAATCCGTTGCCTCTGGCCCTTTGTGCCCTGCTGGAGCGAACTGTCTGCGCTGTTTTCCCAAGTCTCCGACCTCTTTTTTCACTGGTTTGTGTACGAACACCGGATCGCTAGACGGTCCAGGGCACGAGACATAGAAGTATGACGGGATTCAATCCGCAGGAATACTGGGAGAATCGTCTGAGCCAGGGCTTCGGGCTTCAGCAGGTCGGACGCATTAACTTCGGGAAGTGCTTCAACACTTGGGCTTACCGGATACGACGACGAGTGTTTCTCGCCGTAATGAAAGCGAACTGCTCGAGCCGGACCTGTGGCAACATCCTCGATATCGGTTCGGGCACCGGATTCTACGTGGACCGGTGGGAAGAGCTCCGGGCGTGCCGGATAACCGGCCTGGATCTGACAGCCGTCGCTGTGCGCCGCTTGGCCAGGAAGTATCCACAAGACACGTTTTATCAGGTTGACATCGGGGACGACCTTGGCGATCTGAAGGAGCAGAGGTTTGATGCCGTCTCCTGTATGGACGTACTTTTTCACGTCGTGGACGACCAGCGCTATCAGCGGGCGATCGAAAACATCTATGGGTTGTTGAGGCCGGGAGGCGTGTTCGTATTTAGCGAGGTGTTTCCGAGAGTCCGCATTCATCCCAGCCCACATGTCCAATTCCGCAGTCGCGCTGAAATCGAGCATATCCTCCAGACCGTCGGCTTCGAGATTGTTTCCCGAAGTCCCCTCCTGGTTCTTATGGGTGACCCCGTGGACTCGCCCGGTCTCCTCCACAAAGCTTATTGGGCGATGTTAAGTCTGATGACTCGCCTTGAACCTTTCGGTCTAGTGGCGGGCGCGCTGCTATATCCGATAGAACTCATGCTGGTCTTTGGACTCTCCGAAAGCCCCTCTACGGAGATCATGCTCTGCCGAAAGCCTGGCGCAGAAAGGTCATAGAGGATGCGCATTGCATTTTTTGTCGGCGAGTTTCCGGCACTGACCCAGACTTTCATTCTGAATCAGATTACGGGTCTGTTGGATCGGCAGCATGAGGTAGATATCTTTGCCACCTGCCCTCCGAAATCACCGCTGATGCACACCGAGGTGACCCGTTATGGCTTACTAGTCCGCACCTACTATCAGAATGTGCCGCGTAGTCTGACCATGCGAGTTCTCAAGGGCGCGGGACTCGCCCTAGCCAGTCTCTTCCAGAACCCCGGCCTCACGACACGTTCTCTGAATGTGGTCCGGTATGGACCACTCGCGGCTTCCTTGGCTTTGCTCTATGGAACCAGACCCCTGCTCCCGAAGCGGACGTATGATATCGTGCATTGCCATTTTGGACCGTACGGCCTACTCGCGGTCGGCCTGCGCGATCTCGGCCTGCTGGAAGGCAGGATCATCACGACATTTCACGGTTACGATGTGACCAGCTTGCCACGTCGCTATGGTAGGAGCATATACGCGTTTCTCTTCGAGCATGGAGAGCTGTACACCGTCAATTCCTCATTCACGGCTCAACAAGCGAAGCGACTGGGCTGTCCCCCTGATCGAATCATAAGACTGCCCATGGGTGCCGACCTCTCCCGACTGCCGTTCAAGGAAAGGCACGCCGCGCCCACAGACTGTGTACACATACTGACGGTCGGCCGACTGGTCGAGGTCAAGGGAATCGAATATGGCATTAGGGCACTGGCGAGAATCGTAGCGGAGTTCCCCAATATCCGCTATCAGATCGTGGGCGATGGGCCTCTTCGCAGGAGGCTAGAGCAGCTTACGGACCAGCTAGGCCTCAGGACGCATGTCGAGTTCCTCGGTCGGCGAACTAGGGACCAAGTGGTAGCCCTTTACGCGACTGCTCATCTATCCCTGCTGCCCAGCATTGTGGCACGCGACGGGGCTGAGGAGGGGCAGGGTTTGGTCCTAGTGGAAGCGCAGGCTTCGGGCCTTCCGGTTATCGCGTCACGAGTCGGCGGGATCCCTGAGACGGTGAACGAGGGTGGGTCTGCACTTCTGGTACCCCCGTGCGATGCCGATGCCTTGGCGGAAGGGCTACGTGTCCTTCTGCGACGCCGCGAACTATGGGGGCCGATGGGCCGCGCGGGCCGCCTGCACGTGGAAACACATTACGACATCGAGAAACTGAACGATGAACTCGTGCGGATCTACCAGCGGATGTTGCGTGCTCACGCTGGCATCCCCGCGTAACCCATCGGGCAGTAGATTCCCGTCGGTCGGCGGCCGGGCCGATCCACTACCCCGTGGTTTGGGCTGCCTACCGCTCCTGCTGTGGCGACCGGCGCTGTAAACCCCCAACTACGGGTTCGGGCCGGTGAAGTCCTGCTGGAGGATCAGGTAGTCGGCCAGGTCCACGTCGCAGTCGCCATCGACGTCGCCGCGCAAAGTGCCGTCCGCTTGCAGGATGGCCCCCGGGGGCAGCGGATGCGGCGTGTAGTTGCACACGTCGGTTTCGTTGGGCACACCGTCGTCGTCGATGTCGGGATCGCAGGCGTCGATGACCCCGTCGCCGTCGAAGTCCGGTTCGCACTCGTCGGGCACGTCGTTGGCGTTGCAATCCGGACTCGCTGGTTCACAGCTCCCACACCCCAGACTGACCACCTCCGCCACACAGGTCTCGTCCCACGCAGTCAGGCAACAGTATCGATCCTCGTCACATACGCAAGCCTCGATGCCCGGATCACTGCACCCCAGGCCATGACCCGTCTCACAGCAGTCGTGGCACAAGTCCACCTCACAAGCGTCGATGGTCCCATTGGCGTTGCAGTCCTGCTGGCACTCATCAGGAACACCGTTTGTGTCCAGGTCCGTGCTGGTACCCGCGTCGATGTCGCACTCGTCCGGTGTCCCGTTGGAGTTGCAGTCCTGGCTGGTGCCAGCGGTGATGTCGTCGGCGTCGGGAATGCCATTGCTGTTGCAATCGGGAGCAGGCGGTAGCGGAACCAAGAGAAAGGCACGCACGAAGCCGCCGAGCCAGCCTGCCCCCACGATCCACCCGGCCTCACTGACATCCGAGGCAGCGGCCAACTCCCACCCAGAGCCGGATGGAATCAGGTCATTAAGATCATACATCACACCGTTCTGCCACAGAAACGCGTGCTGCCGGGCGCTGCTGGTGTCTGCCGCCCCCACGACCTGGCCAGCATCGTTGATCCCTATAGCCTGGCTCTTCGCGCCGCCGAGTGTCCCAAGATCGGCCATCACACCGCTTTGCCACAGATAGGCATGCCCGTCCGTGTACCATGTGTTCCCCGACCACCCTACCACCTGCCCCATATCGCTGATCGCCACGGCGCTGCTGTTGTTATAGCCGGCCAGTGTCCCGAGGTCCGTCATCTCGCCGGCCTTCCACAGGAATGCGTGGGGGGCCCCACCGCCAGTATATGCGCCGCCCACTATGTCCCCGAACGTGTTGACGCCATTCGCTTGGCCGTACTCTCCCCCGAGCGTGCCGAGACCGGTCCACTCGCCGGCTATCCAGCGATAGGCGTGCTGCTGGGACCAACTGTAGCTGTACGCATAACCCACAACATGCTCAGCGTCATTGATCTCGAACGCGACGGTTTGATAGTATCCTGCAGGGGCTCCGAGGTCTGTCATGCCGCTGACCTCGTCCCATACGAAGGCCCGCCAACGCTCGGCGGAATCGTAGGACTGGCCGGTCACCCGGCCGTTGTTGTTGATGTCCGAACCGATGCTCCGGCGGCCGCCCAGCGATCCCAGGTTGACCATTCCCCCGCTGACGGACCAGAGGAAGGCTCGGGGTTGGCCGCTCGCGATGTGCGCCCAGCCGGTGACCTGTCCTAAATCGTTGATGCCATTGGCCACACTGGATGTCCCGCCGAGGCTCCCAAGGTCGGTGATGGTGTAACGAACGTCGCGACCGTCACCCCCGACAAACTCCTCGACCTCCATCCCGGTGGCGATTGACGCGGGCGCCACGAGGTCGGCCGCCTGGAGGTGGGTGATCGCGCCCTCCGTGCTTGCGTTGGCAGAGGCATCGGGAATATTAGCGTATGCTTGGCCACAGCTTGGGCCGATACCGGCCCCGGTAGCTTCCGCATCCGCGAACAACCGCGGCTCAAAGTGGTCCACGGCGATGGCCACGGCTGCGACGACGACCACGACGATGATAGGGCGGCGAGTCATTGCAGGATCTCCTTTTTCAAGAGAGGGGATGGGTAGAGCCAATTTGGCCACTTTGCCATCCTGAACGCGCATTATACCATAATCTTGCCCTGCGTGTTCTATCCCGATGACTTGCTCGCACCCTCTGTCACACTCGGCCCTCAAGCCCTACTGTAATGCGGTGTGAACGGCCTCCCTGCTCTAGGAATTGGGAGCGCGCCCGGCGTCCCATCAGCGTTTGGCGGTCCTCGGCACCCTTACGGGCGTGGCGGGGATATGCTCCGATCCGTTGACCGCCGGCGCGGTGAACCCGGCGCCGCTCGCGCCGCGGAGCGGATCGTCGCGGCGCTCCGACCCCTCCTCCCTGCCTGAGGAGACCGCCCCGCGACGATCCCCATGTTGACCCACGACTATCTGCCGGGCCTCGCCGGCACCGCTTCGCACATGGCAGAGCTCTCGCCCGCGCTCGGCTACGCCGCTCGGAACCAGCCGAATGGCGAGAGCTCGCCGCCCGACCGGTAGGAGTCACACCGCCGGTAAGAGACGCGACGAGGACACCGGTGCAAGCCTGTGGCAACCCCTAATGTTAAAATGGGGTAAATAACCTA
>JAZDKM010000152.1:0-14704 GCA_043803085.1 Planctomycetota bacterium | reverse complement strand
TGTTCAGGAACCGTAGCCACCGGTTGCGTGGCGGCGCCGTCATTTAGCGCTGATGGTGATTTTGAACTCCGTTTCCGTGGGCTCCCCCTTGTCCGGAGTGCCCTTCACGAGGATCTTGTGCTCGCCGATGGCAGCATCCTTCGCTACGGTGATCTTCAATTGAACGTCGCCCTTATCGCCCGGCTGCACCGTGGTACTGTTGGGCTCGACTTGCACACCGGCGGGCGCTTTCATTTCCAGTTTGACCGGCTGCTTGAATCCGGCGCCGCGTTCCAGCACCACCCGAACCGTCTGAACCTCGCCCTGTTTGACGCCCGTGGCCAGGGTCGGGACGACGATCTGGAACGTCTCGTTTCCGGCTCGGCCGCCCTTTTCGCTGCTCTTGCTGCAACCCGTGAGGGCTACCGCCGCCATTAACACTCCCGCGAATACCTTGTTCATCTTCATGCTCCTTTGAATAAGATGACCTCGAATTCGTCGTCGGTCAGTTTTCTCCAACTCTCCCAGACCGAGCCGCTGAAGGCCCTTTACGGTCCTCTGGCTTGATGCCAACCCATCAGTTGACTCCTTTTCGAACGCGACGTCGCGCCGGGCTGTCGCCCTGCGATCGCCCGTCGACTACCGCTCGGGCGCGGCGGGGACCAGTCGGCCGATCATCGGATGCTCCGCTAACTGGCCTGCGTCGAGGCGCATCAGATCGCCCTTGATCTCCTCCAGGTGTCCCTTCAGCGATCCGAACGGGGCTTTGCGGAGCACTCCGAGCATGCGCGGCGGCGCGAAGATGACCAATTGGTCCATCGCGTGCGCTTCCGCTTTCTCCTGCAACCAGCTTGCGATCTCGCCGGCGAAGCGTCGCTCCGCCTCCTCGATGTCGTGCGTCATGCCACCCTGAGTCATCGGCCGCGCGTGTTCCTGCCCGGGCCACGTGTTGTCCAACGCACCATGCTCATCAACGTGTCGCGTGCCTTGCTGAGTCAGGCGGCAGCACAGGAGCCGACAGTGCTCTGCGTCCGCCAAGGCAAACCATGCGTGGTTGCGTTGTTCGACCTTGGTCTCACGCATCGGGGTTCTCCGGCCGGCCACCGGCGACGATCCGTTCCCACACTTCCCCACGGTGGACGGGAGTTCCCTCCTGGCCGACATTTCCCAATTATCACACCTCAAGCCGTAATTGCACCCGGGCGAGCTATCCGATTCCAGCGAAAACGGCCTGTGTTGCCCCTGCTTGCGCCCATCGGGCCGACCTCCCGGCACGCCCAGACGCCAATTCGGCCGCTCCCGCCTTCGGAACCGCGGTTTTGCGGCGTCTCCGCGCAGCATCAGCCTCTGCCCCGACGAATCGCTAACCTCCGTACTTCCAACCCTCTCTGTTGTCAAGCGATCTGGCTGTGACCCGCACGCCTGAGCGACCGCTTCTTACCTATCTTGACAGCTTGCTTGCCGGCAGCGTCACGTTGCCGAATAATAGCGCCCGTTCGATGAGGCTGGGGCCGCCTTCCGATGCCGTTGGGGGAACGTGGTGAGTCCTTGGGTAGAGACGTTCAAGCCGGCCGCTTCTCGGCGTACCCACCTGCTTCTCGCCGCGGTGATGTGGACCGTGGTGGGCGCGTTGCTGTTTTACTTCGGCAGCCGGTGGGTGCTCCAGGCCCATGTTTCCCATGCCTACCTGCAAATCGCCGCCGCGGCCGGCCTCGGGGTAGTCAAAGCGCGCTTCGTGTTGGACCGGGCGGCGGGCCGCATCATCGCCCGCATCCGCGCCCGCGGCGATGGTCGCTGCCTCGGCGGGTTCCTCTCGTTCAAGTCATGGGGGCTCGTGGTGTTCATGGTGGGCGCGGGGCGCTTGCTCCGCCGCGGCCTCCTGCCAGCACCCGTCGTAGGGTTGCTTTACACGGCCATCGGCACCGCGCTGGTGGTCGGGGCCCGGAACTTCTGGCGTGCCTTTCAACTCGAACGGGGTGGATCAGTCGAAACGGCCGATAAGTCACGGTAGAATTGTTAGCTGGTGCCTGTTTGGAGACCGCGGTGGGACTATTGGTGTACTCCCTGTGGGACCGGCTTGCCTGATGTGGGACCAGCTTGCCTGATGTGGGACCGGCTTTCCAGCCGGTCATGGAGGTTCGTAGGTCGGGCTCTGCCCGACGATTTGTTCGGCGGGCAAAGCCCGCCCTACACGGCTTGCCTGATGTGGGACCGGCTTTCCAGCCGGCCAGCACCAAGGAGTCATGACGATGGGTAGTGCGGGACCGGCGGGTCAGACGGACGACGTGGCGGCAGTGGAACAACTGTCCGACTCGTACGGGCGCATTTGCGCGGAGATCCACAAGGTCATCGTTGGCCAGGAGCGCGTCATCGAGGAACTGCTCATCGCCTTTCTGTGTCGGGGGCACTGCATCCTCGAAGGGGTGCCCGGGCTGGCCAAGACCCTGATGATCAGCACGTTGGCCCGTACCCTGTCGCTGAGCTTCTCCCGCATCCAGTTCACGCCGGACCTCATGCCCTCGGACATCACCGGGACCGAAGTGATCGAGGAGGACAAAAGCACCGGAACGAGGCAACTCCGCTTCGTCACCGGGCCGGTGTTCGCCAACGTCATCCTCGCGGACGAGATCAACCGCACGCCCCCAAAAACCCAGTCCGCGCTTCTGGAGGCCATGCAGGAGCATCAGGTGACCGCCGCCGGCTTCACCCACAAGCTCCCGACGCCGTTCTTCGTGCTCGCCACCCAGAACCCCATCGAGCAGGAAGGCACCTACCCGCTGCCCGAAGCCCAGTTGGACCGGTTCATGTTCAAGGTGCTGGTGGACTACCCTTCCGAGGATGAGGAGTTCGAGATCGTCCGGGTGACAACCGCGCCGCAGGTCGAGACCGTCACCCGCGTCATGGGCGCGAAGGAAATCGTCGGCCTGCAGGAGATCGTCCGCCGCGTGCCCTGCGCCGACCACGTGCTCCGCTACGCGATGAAGTTCGCCCGCTGGACGCGCGGCGGCAAGGATAGTGCCCCGCAGTTCATCCGCGACTACGTGGCCTGGGGCGCCGGACCCCGGGCGTCACAGCATTTGGTCCTCGCCGGAAAGGCCCGGGCCATCTTGCGTGGCCGGTTCTGCGTCTCCACCGAAGACATCCGCGCGGCGGCCCACCCGGTGTTACGCCATCGCATCATCACTAACTTCAACGCCGAGGCCGATGGCATCACTTCGGGCGAAATCGTGGAACGGCTGATCCGCGACATTCCGGCTGACGAGGCCGACAGGATCAATCCGGCGATGGCCCAGCGGGTGTTCGCAAAAGAAAGTCGAAACGCCGAAACGTCGAAACGTCGAAATGCCGAAAGCTGAGAGCCTCCGCGTGAGACTCGGGACTCGCGACTCGGGATTCTGAACTTTGAACTTCGAACTTTGAACTTTGAACTTCGAACTTTGAACTTTGAACTTCTATGAGCGTGGATTACCGACGGTATCTGGATCCGAAGGTGCTCGCGAAGATCAGCGCGCTGGAACTGCGCGCCCGAATGCTGGTCGAGGGCTATTTCAGCGGGATGCACCGCAGTCCGTTTTGTGGGGCCTCGGTCGAGTTCGCTGACTACCGGCAATACGTCCAGGGCGACGACTTCCGGCACATCGACTGGAAAGTCTACGCCCGGACCGACAAACACTACATCAAAGAATACGAGCAGGAGACCAACCTCACCTGCTTGCTGGTCGTCGATTGCAGCCAGTCCATGAGCTACCGGTCGGAGCGGGCCCCGATGAGCAAGCACGAGTACGCCACCTCGCTGGCCGCCGCCTTGGCCTACCTGGCCCTGCGACAGCAGGATTCGGTGGGACTGGCGCTGTTCGACGAACGCATCACGGAATACGTTCGGCCGTCCAATCACCCCACGCACTGGAAGACCCTCCTCCATGAACTGATCGGTGCCACCGGGCCGGGAAAAACCTCCGTCCGGGCCGTGCTCAACGACTTGGCCGAACGTCTGGGCCGGCGCTCCATGGTCGTGCTGATCAGCGACCTGTTCGATGACCCCGCGGAGATCCTCCACGGTCTGAGCCACCTGCGCTATCGGCGGAACGAGACGCTCGTGCTCAATGTCTGGGATCCGGCGGAACTGACCTTCCCGTTCGCCGGCCCCACGCGGTTCGAGGGTATGGAGACGACCGACACGCTCCTGACCGAACCCCGGCTTTTGCGCCGGCGCTACCTGGTGGAAATCGAGCGCTTCACGAGTAGCCTGCGCCGCGGCTGCCGGGACCTGCAGGTCGATTACGAGTTGTTTGACACGGCCGCCGCGCTGGATACGGCCATCAGCGCCTACCTGGCCACGCGTAGCGCCCGGATCCGGCATCGCGCTCCGCGTGTGCTGGGGCGACGGTAGCAGAGCTGAGCCCATGGGTGCCCTATCGGCGATCAACCTGTTGCATCCGGGGCTGGCGGTCGCCGGCTTGGCGGCGGGACTGGTCCCGCTGATCATCCATTTGATCAACCGGCGGCGTCACCGGCGGGTGCCGTGGGCCGCGATGGCCTTTCTGCTGACCGCCGCCCGCCGGCGCTCGCGGCGCATGCGGCTCGAACAGTGGCTGTTGTTCGCGGTCCGCGTGTTGGTCATCGTGCTGATCGGGCTGGCCCTGGCGCGCCCCTACGTCACGGCGGCGCGGTTCCTCCCCGTCGGTCAGGCCCACTTCCACCGCGTCATTCTGCTGGACAACAGCGGGTCGATGGGGGCATCGTGGCACAGGCTTCCAGCCTGTGTTTCCACGGGCAAGATGCCCGTGCCACACGGCTCTCGGCCGCTTTCACCGCAGGCCGCTAGTGCCTCCCACACGGCATACGACCGGGCGCGAGGGGTCGCCTCGGCCCTGCTCGATTCCTTCCCCCAGACCGATGAGGTGAGCGTGGTATCACTGGCTTCACCGGCCACGGCGGTGATCGACTACCCCTCGTTCGATCGTCGCCGCCTGCGCGACGCGCTGGCTCAACTCCCCCTCACGCAGCGCTCCACCGATTTGGTCGGCGGCCTGGACCGCGCCTTAGTCCTGCTCGACAAATCCTCCGCCGCACCGCACAACCGAAGTGTGTACGTGATCTCCGACCTGGCCGCCCACGTGTGCTCGGGGGAAGTCCGAACCGGCGACGAAGCGACGAAGCAGGGGGTTGCTCAGTCCCCAGTCCTCGGTCCTCAGTCCTCAGAGGCGGTGGGCGCGGCGGCGAAGCGCGTGGCCCGGCAGGCTGCTTTGGTGCTCGTGCCGGTGGGCGAGACCGCGGCGACCAACGCGGGCATTTCGCGCCTGGCCCTCGGGTCCACTGTGACCGCGGTCCAGGTGCCGGTACGCTTCTCCGCCGAAGTGGTCAACTATGGTGTCACTGACCTGCGCGACGCTAAGCTCCAGATTCGGGTGGCCACAGGTGAGGCCCACCCGGCCGATTGCGTCGAGCGGCGTATCGTCTTGCCGAGGCTCGAGCCGGGGCAGGCCGAGACCGTGAGCTTCTCGGTGGTCTTCGACACACCCGGCGCGCACGCTATTCACGCTCACCTGGAGGCCGGCCCAACACGACCGGTTGGAAGCCCGGTTCCCCAGGATCAACTGGCCCTGGACGACGACCGCTGGCTGGCGCTCAACGTGCTTGAGGCTTTAAACGTCCTGGTGGTGGACGGGGCACCTGGAAAAACACGCCTCTCCGGCCAAGCGGGTTATCTTCTGACGGCCTTAAATCCATGGGGCGCGTCGAGCGCTGGTGGACGCAACCCCGAGGACTCAGCACTCAGCACTCAGCACTCAGCACTGGTTTCGCCTAAGGCGATCTCCGACTTGGAGCTCGGCGGTGAAGTTCTGTCGGCCTACTCGGTGGTGGTGTTGTGTAACGTAGAACGCCTCGATGAAGACATGTGGAAACGCCTGCGCCGTTACGTCGAAAGCGGCGGGGGATTGCTCGTGTTCGCCGGGGAGGCGGTCAACGTCGATCACTACAACCGGCTCGGGTACGCCGCCGGGGAAGGCGTTTTGCCAGCGCCCTTGAAACCATCGGAAGGCACGCCTCTCCCGCCCACACTGCGCGGAGACGCGAAGAACGGAGCATCTGCCGTTCCGGAAGTCGGCGGGCGACTCGGCTTGGCCCTAGGACTCCCCGTGCACCCGGTGGTGGGCGACTTTGAGGGCTTGCCGGCCAGCGGATTGTTCGCGGCGCGCATCGAACGCCGCATCCCGTTGGCGCTCGACGCCCCGGCCGCCGAAGTCGTACTCCGCTACACCAACCAAGAACCGGCCATGGTCATCTGCCAGCGCGGCGCGGGACGCTGCGGCTTCGTGACCACCACCGCCGACATGGCCTGGAACAACCTGCCCGCCAAGGGCGACTACGTGTCCTTAATGACCAATCTGGTCGCCTACCTGGCCCAGCCGCAAGTGCGGGGTCGCAATGTCGAAGTGGGTCAGCCGATCGTGCGCCGGTTGGCGCCGGACGAATCGACGATGCCGCTCCACGTGTGCCTGCCGTCCGGTGAGGTCACAGACGCGGCAGTGTCGGCGGTCGAGGACGGATTTGAGCTGCGCTATGCCGGCTCGGAGCAGGCGGGTCTCCACACTACGCTGGTCGGCAGCGCCGCGCAGACCGTGGCGGTGAACCCGCCGGCCGCCGAGAGCGATTTGAAACCCCTCGACCCGACTACACTGGCCGGGATCATCGACCCCCCTTTCACTTACATCGCGGATAAGGAGGAACTGTTCGTTCAGGCCACCGCCCCGACCGCCCGCGAATTGGGTGGTACTACATTCTTGATCGTGTTCGCCCTGCTACTGTGCGAAACGTGGCTGGCCATGTACCACGGCCATTCCCAGGATGGAGAACGCCGCCACGGATGGCGAAGGAGCCTGACCCCGGGCACTCCGCACTCGGGACTCTCTACCCATGATGCCTGATCGGCCCATCATCTTTAGCGCGCTGGAGTGGCTGCTGGGTCTCGATCAGATCCGGCTCGGACGCGATGCACCGATTTACCTGCGTTGGAATTCACCTTATCCGGGCTGGTTTATTTTGGCCTTCAGCCTGGTCGTGCTGCTGTTCATCGCCTTTGCTTACCGGCGCGAGCCGGGTCGGTCAGGTCGGCGCATCGTGTTGACCGGTTTGCGGGCGGCATTGGCCGGCTTGGTCATCGCCCTGCTTTGCCGCCCGGTGTTGATCCTGCAGCGTAACCGCGTCTCGCCTTCCCATGTGGCGCTGCTGCTCGACACCTCCGCCAGCATGTCGCAAGTCGACCGCCCCACCGAATCTGCGGACGAGCCGCCTGGGCGTCGGGCGAGCCGCCGGGTTTACCCCGGCGCTCACACGACGGCGGGGGTAAACCCCGCCGCTCGCCTGGCGAGCCGCCTGGACTTGGTGCGCCGGGCATTGACCGCGAACCACGCCGAACCCTTGCGCGCTTTGCTGCGCCGGAACGACCTGCGGCTCTACCACTTCGCCGCGGAGGCGAGGCCGATAGACACCGTACCACGCCTCGACGCGCCGCCGGCTGAGGGCGGGGCGCCGGACCCGGAAACGCCGGATCTGGACCGCACTCTCGCGCAACTGGCCCACCTGACCGCTGATGGTACGAGTACCGACCTCGCCCGCAGCCTCGAGCAGGTTCTCAGCCGAACCGAGGGTGGTCACCTTGCCGCACTGATCTTGGCCAGCGACGGCCGGAGCACCGAACCGACCCCCATCGCCGAGGCCATCGCCGCCGCCCAAGCCCAGCAAATCCCCATCTATCCGCTGCTGGTCGGCTCCCCCGTCCCGCAGCCCGACGTCGGAATCGAGTCGGGCACGGCCGACGGCAACGTGTTCGCCAAGGACATCCTTGCTGTCCGCGCTCGGCTTCAGGCGTCCGGCTTGTCCGCACCTACACCGGTCACCGTCCAACTGGTGGACGAGGAGCTTGAGCGCGTCGTGGCGAGCCAGACTATCGAGATCGGCGGCGTCAACGATGCCGCTGGGCCGGCAGGCACCACGCCCCAGCGCGCCGGGGAAACCCCCGGCCTGGTGGAAGTCGAACTCCGCACCAAGCCGGCACGCGCGGGTCGCCTCCGCTATCGTATCCAAGTCGTGCCCCCGGACGGCGACGCGGACGCCGACAACAACGCCGAGGTGGTCGAGGTCTGGGTCCGCGACGAGCCGGCGCGGGTCTTGTACGTGGAGCAACAGCCGCGCTACGAATACCGCTATCTCAAAAACGCCCTGGTCCGCGAGGATACGGTGCGGGCCGGCATCCTGCTGCTCAGCGCCGATGCCGAGTTCGCTCAGGAGGGGACCGACCCTATCCGCCGCTTCCCCGAGACCCCGGAGGAGTTCCAAGGGTACGACGTGGTGCTCTTCGGCGACGTCGATCCAACCGGCGACTGGCTGACCAGCGCGCAGGCCCAGATGCTCGTCAACTTCGTCGGGCAGCGTGGCGGTGGGTTTGGTCTGATCGCCGGCGAGCGCCACGCCCCGCACCGCTTCCGCGGCACCGTGCTGGAGAAGCTCATCCCCGTGCGGATCGATCCGGACTTCCTCGGCGCCTACGCGGAAACCCTGACCGCCGCGTTCGTCCCCCGCGTGACGCCCGAGGGCGAGCGTAGCCGGCTGTTTCACTTCGACGTGGGCCGACCGCCGCCTGACGGTACCGCGCCGTCGCTTACCCACGGCGAGCTGACGTCGATCGTCTCCACCCTGCCCGGCTGGTACTGGTTCGCCCGCACGCTGGGACCCAGGCCGGGCGCGGAAGTCCTCTTGGAGCATCCCACGGTCCAGACCGACACCGGTCCGATGCCCCTCGTGGTGGTCGGCCGTTACGGGGCTGGAAAAGTCCTGTTCCAGGCCTCCGATGACACCTGGCGGTGGCGCCGCGGCGCGGGCGAGTTGGTCTACGACGGCTACTGGATTCAGGTCGTCCGCGCCCTCGTGCCGACACGCGAGCCGGACGCCGACCACCGGTGGGTGGTCCGACCGAAGAAGCGTCAATACCGTTACGGAGAACGGGTGGAAGTGCAGGTGCAAGTCCGCGATGCCGCGCTGTTGACCGGCTTGGAGGACGAGGTGCGCCTCATCGTACGTGACCAGGAAGGCCAACCCGTAGCCCAGGTAGACGCCAAACGCTTAGGCGGCATGTCGCCGCTCTTTGAGGGCTCATTCATCCCCCCCGGCGTGGGGACGTTCAGCTTCTCCATCGAGGGTCAGCCGTCTGGCGTGGGACCGGCTTTCCAACCTGTGGGACCGGCTTTCCAGCCGGTCGGCCCGGCCGCGTCGTTTCACGTGAAACAAGCCTCATTGGAGTTCCGCCGCCCCGAAGCGGACCATGCCACCTTGGAACGTCTCGCGGCGGAAACCGGCGGCGAACTGGTGGCCCCGGATCGCCTGACCGAGGTGTTCGCCCAGTTGCGCGACCGGAGCGTGCGCATCCCTGATGACGTGAGCGAGCCCCTGTGGGATTCGAGGCTGGCCTTCATCTTGTTTGCGTTTCTGATTACCTGCGAGTGGATTCTGCGGAAGGTGTACGGAATGATCTAAAGGGGCACCAGAAACCTGGTAGGGCGGGCTTCGCCCGCCGAAACAGAGCGTCGGGCAGAGCCCGACCTACGATTACCGTGAACGATTCCGACCTGCTGCGGCGATTGACGGCGATCCGCGCCGCCATACGGTGGCGTCTGGTGCTGTACGGACTGTGCGGTACGGTGAGCGGCGGTCTGCTGGCGTTCACTCTGATGGTTTTCCTCGACTGGTGGTTGTGGCTGCCCAGTTTGCTGCGCTTGGCGCTCACGGCGGTGTTTGCTTTGGGCGGTGCCGGCGTGGCGGCCCACTGGATCATCCGACCGCTCCTTGCTCCGTTCAAGCTGAGCGAACTCGCCGGGAAGCTCGAACGGCATTTCCCCGACCTCAGTGATCGGTTGACCAGTACGGTGGGCTTTTTAAGCGACGAAACGGTCCCGACGTACCGGGAAAGCTGCGGAGGGAGTGCCCCGCGCTTCGGGTCGCAGACCCTCGTCCGGCGGGTCATCGACGATACCGCCGGAATGGTCCGGCAGATGCCGCTCGAAGCGGCGCTGACCCTTCGTCCCCTGGTCCGCTGTGCCGCGGCGTGTCTTCTGCTGGTAACTCTGGCGACCGTCATCGCCTGGGCCTCGCCCGGCTGGTATCGGACCGGGGGAACTCGCTACGCTCTCCCCTACCGCCCCATGGAGTGGCCGCGACGAGTGGAGATTCAGCCGCTTCAACGGGACACGAAGGTGGCCTTCGGAGGCGCGCTGCTGGTCCGCATGCGCGTCCTGCGGGGACTGGACGACGACCTGCGCGCGATCGTTCGCGTGCGTGATGCCGCCGGAGGGACCAGCATCTTCGCCATGCAGCGCGAAGAGGCGGCCGACTTCTACGGCACCATCGACGCGATCACCGGTGACTTGGCGTATTGGTTCGAGGCGGGCGACGCCGATACCGCCCACGCCCCCTGCCGCGTTATCGTGGTACAGCCGCCCGCCGTCGCCGACGCCACCTTGCGCGTCGCGGCCCCTGCCTATGCCCAACCGCGCGCGGCGGAGGAGCGGGATCTGGCGGGCGGGGAAATTCGCGCGGTCATCGGCAGCACCTTGACGGTCCAGGTGCGTTCCAGCAAGCCGGTGGGCCTCGACAACCAGGGGCGCCCCATGGCCTCCCTGGAGTTCGACGAGGCCCCGCCCGTTCCGCTCGCCCTTGAAGACGACGACCCGACCCGCCTGAGCGGCGCGTTTGAACTACGACAGAATGACGCCTTCCGCATGGTGCTGAAGGATGCCGAGGGCTTTGAGAACACCGCGCGCCGGGACTACCGTCTCATTGCCGCGGCCGACGAGCCCCCCACGGTCGTGGTGACGGAGCCCGCCGCAGTGACCGAAGTCACGCCGACCGGCTCGGTCACGCTCGTGGCTCGCGCCGACGACGATTTCGGCATTCAGCAGATCCGTCTGGTCGGCGAACTGCTCAACCGGTCCCAGGAGATTGACCTGCCGCTGGCCGACCACCCGCCGGTCACCCCGACGGGGGGGCGCCGGAGTACCGAGCTGCGCCGAGTGTGGGAACTCGCTCCGTTGAAGCTCCAGGCCGGCGACGTGGTGATTTATCGCTTCATAGTGACCGACAACTATGCCTACGCAGGCGCGCCGGGCCAGTCGACCACCTCGCCGCCGTTACGCCTGAAGCTCGTCGCCCAGGCGGAATTCGAGAACCGCTTGCGCGACGATTTCGCCCTGCTCGAAGCCCGGGTGCGGCAGGCCCTGCTCGATCAGGAAGGCATGCGGGATGAACTGCACACGCTGGCCGCAGACGTCATCGGCGGGTCCGGGCCCGCGCGGCGCCTCGCCCGGGTTCAATCCCAATTGGCCGACCAGGTACGCCGCCTTGCGGAGCGCTTTGATCGGGTGGCGGAGCGCGTGCGTCTCAACCACGCCTTCGACGAGCAGACCCGCAAGCAGACCACGGATGCGGCGGCGCAACTCGGCCGGTCCGCCTCCGGGAGCATGGCGCAGGCGGCTCGGGCCCTCGAGCGATTGGCCGACCCGCGGGCTCTTGGGGCGCGCCGGGACGCGGATTCGCGCTCCACGTCGGACTCAGGACTCAGCCCTCAGCCCTCAGCACTTGATTCTGCCGCAGCGCAGGCGGAACTCGCAACGGCTGCTACGAGCCAGAAAGCGGCCGTCGACGAGCTTCAACAGGTCTTGCGCTGGATGGGCCGCTGGAGCGACTTCCAGGAGATGGTAGCCAAAACCCGTGACCTGCTCGATCGCCAGCAGCAAGTACGGGCCGCCGCCTTGCGCCAGGGCCGCACTGCCGTGGGCAAGGCCCCTGACACCCTTAACGACGAAGAGCGGGCTCGGCTCAAGCGCGTCGTCCGCGAAGAGAGGCAACTGGCCCAAGATATGGACCAGTGGCTGCGCAAAGCGCGGTCACTCATCGAACCTCTGCGGGCGAAGGATGCTCCGTCCGCCGAAGCGCTGGAAAACGCCCTCCGTGCCGCGGCGGCCCAGCAGGTCCTTCCGCGCATGGAGAAGGCGGCCGACGCGCTAAGTGACAATCGCATCGCGGCGGCCTCCATCGAACAACGCGCCGTCGAAGCGGGGCTCACCACGGTACTCACCGCGCTGGAAGCCCGCCAAGCCCGCGAATTGGCCGAACTCCGCAAGACGCTTGAGCGACTGGTGGACGCCGTCGCGGAACTGCTCCGCGCCCAAGAGGCCCTGGTGGCGGCCGTTCAGGAAGCTGCTGCACCAGCCTCCCAGCCTGTGGGACCGGCCGCCCAGCCTGTGGGACCGGCTTTCCAGCCTGTGGGACCGGCCGCCCAGCCTGTGGGACCGGCCGCCCAGCCTGTGGGACCGGCCACCCAGCCTGTGGGACCGGCCACCCAGCCTGTGGGACCGGCTTTCCAGCCGGTCGCTGATTTCGCCGACGAGCAACGCGCCATCCGGCGCAACACCCGGCAGTTGGGCGATCAGGTCAGTGAGTCGCCGGCGGCGGCCAAGGCCGCCGGAGAACTAGCCAAGGCTGTGCCGCCGATGGAACGCGCCGAGGAGAAACTCCGCGTCGCCGCCGGTGAACAGGCACTTGTCGACCAAGGCGTGGCGATTGCGGCGCTGCGGGCTGCGCTCGCGGAACTCGAGCTCCTCGCCGCCCAGACCGATCATCGGCTCATGCAGATGACCCTCGTCGAGACCCGTCGCAAGCTCGAAGAACTCCGCAACCAACAGGAACAGGTCAACGCGGCAACCGGCGAACTCGTGGAGACCATGCGGGGACAAACCCAACTCAGTCGCACGGTCACCCGCCGGGCCTCCGCACTGGCCGCCCAACAGGACGGCATTCGTAACCAGACCGTCGCCCTCCGCCGCGAACTGGAGAACACCGCCGTTTACACCTGGGTGCTCGACCGCGTAACGGAAAAGATGAGCGCCTCGCGCGAAGCCCTGGTGGCCCGCCGGCTGGAGGGTCCCCTGGTGGAGAGTCAGCGCGATATTGTGAGCGAACTGGCCCGACTCATCGACGCCCTGGCGTCGATCGAGGCCTTGCCCCCGCCCAGTGAGTTCGCCGAGGGCGAAGGCGGAGGCGGCGACGCGGCGGCGGCGAACCAGCCGCCCGTACCCCCCGTCGCGGAATTGATCGTCATCAAGACCATGCAGGAGGCGCTCCACCAACAAACCGCGGCCCTGCACACTGCTCGGAGTGGGTCCGAGCCGACCGAAGAGGATCTGCGCCGCGCCCGGGCCATCGGCCAGGAGCAGGAGCAACTGCGCGAGCTGACCGTGCGTGTGGTTCGCCAGGCCCGGAGAGGAGACTAGGAGACCGTGATCCGAACCGCGACCGTGATGGAGCCGCCCGAATGAACGAAAGCTGTAGCCATGAAGCGGACTAGTCCGCATTTCTTACCAAAGCGCGCCGCCGCGCCGGGCCAGGAGCGCGTTGTCGTGTCGGCGTCAATGATATTCGAGGGCGTTTCCCTGCCGGGAACCGTGATCCTACGCCGAAGGCGTTTGGGCCGTCAGCCCAGGGTTGCCGCGAAGCGGCTACCCTGGGCAGGAGGACATGGCCCCATTGGGGCAGGAGCGCGCCGCTGTGTTCATATGCGCTGAAAGGGCATGCTGTGAAAGCCGGGCAACGCCCTGGGTCTGAAGGCGTTCCAACCACAGGAGCCGTGAAAGGGCGGGATAGACAGACTGGGGGCCAATTCCCAGGGGTGGTGAGAAATGAGGGCTAGGCATCCGAATGTCTTTGCGGTGCTCATCGGTGGTCTCATGCCACTCGTCGCCGTCTACGCTGCTCCCGGCGGAGTACCGACGAGCCAGCCGTCTGCCCCGAACGAGCAGCGTGACGACGACCTCTCCAAGAAGCTGATCCGCAAAGCGACGACCGGCGCGGAGCCGGACATCATGACCCAGGTGACTTCCCTCATGTCCGACGCCCAGGAGCGACTGGTGCGTGACCTCGACCCCGGGCCCGAGACCCAGGCCGTTCAGAGGCTCATCGTCTCGCGCCTCGACGAGGCCATCAAAACCGCGCTCCAACAGCGATTACCCTCGCGTGCGCGGCAGAGGCTGCAGGGTGAGCGGCGCGAACTACCCGACAAGCCTGACGACAAGCAAAGCGAGAAGAAAGACCAGGGTGGGGACCAGGCCGCCGATCCTGGTGCCTCCGTCGCCGCCCGGACCGCTGCCGAGTCCGAGCAGAAACGCCGCGGCGCGTTCCGCGAGTCACGCCGCGGCTGGGGGCATCTGCCGCAGCGCGACCGCGAAGAACTGCTCCAAGGCATCGAGGAGGAGTTCGTCGAGCCGTATCGCCCGCAGATTGAGCAATACTACCGGGCCCTGACCGAAGGTGAGGTGGCACCATGATGCGCAGCGTGGCCAAGTTTGGGCTCGGGATGTGGTTGGGGTATGGGGGGGTGCCCCATCCCTGCGTAGCAGGCGTGCACCATGACGCTGCGATCATTCTGGCCCTCTGGACCGTCACTGCCGAGAATGCTCGCGGTGAGGACACGCCGCCACCCTCGACCGATGAACTCTCGCCCGCCGCCCAAATCGCCATCGCCAGAGGCCTCGCCTGGCTGGCCACCCAACAGGAAGCCGATGGTTCGTTCGGCGGCAAATCGCACTACGGTCGCCACGTGGGCATCACCGGCTTGGCCGGCTTGGCTTTTCTGTCGGACGGCAACGTTCCCGGTCGCGGCCGGCACGCCGCCGCG
>JAZDKM010000151.1:0-8629 GCA_043803085.1 Planctomycetota bacterium | reverse complement strand
GCATGGGCTACGCTTTCGTCGATACCGATGCACGGGTCGTCGAGCGGGCGGGCAAGACCATCGCGGACCTCTTCGCCGAGGATGGCGAGCCGGCCTTTCGGGAGTTGGAAGCCGACGTGATCGCGGAAGTGTGCGGGCGGTTCCGCATCGTGCTGAGCGCCGGCGGGGGAGCCGTCTTGCGGGACGCCAACGTTCAGCGTTTGCGCGCTTGCGGCACCATATTCTGGCTGACCGCCGAGGCTGAGACCCTGTGGTCGCGCATCCGTGGCGATGCGGTTACTAGCGCCGGTCGTCCGGCGCTGACGGACCGCGCCGGTTTGGACGAGGTACGCCAAGTGTTGCGGGAGCGCGAAACGCGATATAAAGCGTGCGCGCACCATTGCATCGACGTAGCCGAGCGCACTCCTGCGGAGGTGGCCGACGCCATCGAGGCGCGGTTGGGGCGGAACGACGGGTGGCATGCCTTCACGTAATCCGCCCGTGGCGGATTGCGGGCAGCCATGTCTTGGAGCCGTCCCTGGTCAGTGACGTCCCTTGCACACGGAGGAACTCCTTGGCAGATCAGGCGGGCATGAACCTGCCGCAGGGCCGGCGGCGAACGCTGCATCCCATGACCTGGCTGGGCCGCCATGAACTCGCCACACTCATCCTCCTGGTATGCGTGGTGACCGGCGTCTGGGCTTTTGCCGAGTTGGCTGACGAGGTCATGGAGGGGGCAACCCGCCCCTTGGATCAGGCGGTGCTGCTGGCGATGCGGAACCCGGCGGACCACTCTGACCCGCGGGGTCCGCGATGGATGGAAGAGATGGGCCGGGACTTTACGGCCCTGGGTGGGATGGGCGTGCTCACCTTCCTTACGCTGGCCGTGGCCGGTTTCCTGCTGCTCCAGAGGAAGCGTCGGGCCACGGTCCTGGTATTGGTCGCGGTGGGGGGCGGCATGGTCCTGAGCGTACTTCTGAAGCACAGTTTCGAGCGCCCGCGCCCCGACCTGGTTCCTCACGCGTCCTACGTCTTTACGACCAGCTTTCCCAGCGGACACTCGATGATGTCGGCGATCACGTATTTGACTCTGGGGGCGTTGCTGGCCCGGGTGCAACCGCGCCCGGCGGTGAAAGCGTATGTGCTGCTGCTGGCGGTGTTACTGACTGTTGGGGTCGGCATCAGCCGTGTGTATGTGGGGGTGCATTGGCCGACGGACGTGCTGGCCGGCTGGACGGCAGGGGCCACCTGGGCCCTGCTGTGCTGGTTAGCGGCGCGCTGGTTACAGCTCCGCGGGCAGGTCGAGGAGGACGCGCCGGAGTCGGAGTTGCCGAGCGAAGGGCCGTAGAAATCACGGGTCCGTGTCCTGCTTTTACCGCGGGTGACCCGGGGAGGTCGCGTTCGCGGTGAAGGCCTCGGTGGGTAGTTGCGCGATCCGGGCGAGCGCCGCCTGGGGCCCGAGGCCCTGAGCCGCGGACTCGCGGTACCACTCGGCGGCGCGCCGGCCGACCCGCAAGGCCCGCTGGTTGGCCTGGACCATCCGTTCGCCTTTGGCAGAGAAGAGTTCCTCGAGCACGCGGTCGAATTCGTCCAAACGCAGCCCCAACCGATCGCTGGCCGCCCCGAGGATGACGATGTTCTCCACGCGGGCGTTCCCCGCGACCTTGGCCAGGTGTCGGCTGTCGAGCAGGACGTGGTCCTGGACCTCGGCAATGCGAAGCAGGAGCGCTTGCGGGTCAGGATAACCGTCGAAGTTGAGGATCGGCGAGACGCTGCTGACGATGCACCCGTCGGGCTTGAGGTAGTCTTCGTGCCGCAGGGCCTCCAAGGGTTCGACGGCGATGATCACGTCGGCCTGCCCACGGGGAATCAGTCCGGTGGGGATGCCGGCATCGGAGAAGCGCACGTGGCTCTCGACGTTGCCCCCGCGTTGCGCCATGCCGTGCACTTCGGTCTGCTTGATCTGGTAGTCGCGGCGGAGCGCCGCTTTACAGATGCAATAGGCGATGGACAGGATGCCCTGTCCGCCCACGCCGGCCAGAACGATGTTCTTGATCATGCCGTCACCCCGGCTTTCTTGATCTGGATGCACGCGCGGGCGGAGATGACGACGGATAATCCCTTGTACTCGAGCTCGCCACGGATGATGCGGACGTTCTGCTCGTGGTGGCTCGGCAGCGGAATGATGGTCTTCACGTGCTCGGGACCGACGCCCAACCCCCGCACCAGGGTGACGAACTCTTCGCCGGTGGTCAGGGTCTGCTGTCCGCCGGTCATCGCCACGGTGGCGTTGTCCAGGATGAAGACCGTCATGTTGGTGTTGTCATGGGCCGCCCCGAGCAACCCCGCAAGCCCCGAGTGCGTGAAGGTCGAGTCGCCGATCACGGCACAAGAAGGGTGGACGCCGGCGAGGGCCGCGCCCCGAGCCATGCCGATCGAGGCCCCCATCTCCAGACAAGTGTTAATGGCATTGTAAGGGGGCAAGGCTCCCAGCGAGTAACAGCCGATGTCGCTGAAGACCGCGGCGTTCGAGTGGGGCTTGAGGGCCTCTACGACCGCGCGGTAGGTGTCAATGTGCGGACAACCCTGGCACAGCCGCGGGGGACGTGGGCCCAGGTCGCCCGCGCGCTGACGGGCCGTGTAGGGTTCCAAGCCCAAAGCCTCTCGCACGACATCCGGGGTCATTTCCCCACTGGGGGGGAGGTGTCCGGTGTGCTTGCCATAGATGTTCTTACCCGGTACTCCGAGGAGCCCGCGGAGTTGGGACTCGATGAATGGATAACCGTCCTCGACCACCGTGACCTCGTCGCAGTGCGCGATGAGTTGCCGGATCTTTTTGGCGGGCAGCGGATACTGGGTGATCTTCAGGATGGAGAAGTCCGTGGCCGGGCCCACGTTTTCCATGACGTACCCGTAGGCGATTCCGGAGCAGATGACCCCCCTGCGGCCGGCCAACTTCAGTACGTTGTGCGTGGAGTCGTCGGCCAAGCTTTGGAGCCGCGTCTCTACCTCGACCAGGCGCCGGAAGCGCCGGCGGGCGTTCACGGGCATGAGGATCCAATCCGCGGAGTTCTTCACGACGCCGACGCTCACCTCGTTTTTGCCGTGCTCCAGCACTTTCACGTTGCCACGGCTGTGCGCCAGCCGGGTCACCAACCGGATCATGATCGGCAGGCCGAGGCGTTCGGACTGCTCGAAAGCCTCCAAGGTCATGTAGTAGGCTTCCTGTTGGTCCGAAGGCTCATACGCTGGGATCCTCGCGAACTGGGCGTAGAAGCGGCTGTCCTGCTCGTTCTGGGAGGAGTGCATCCCCGGATCGTCAGCGACCGCCAGCACCAGGCCCCCGTTGGCCCCGGTGAGCGCGGAGCTCATCAGCGGGTCGGCCGCCACGTTAAGCCCGACGTGTTTCATGGCGATTAAGGCGCGCTTGCCGGCATAGGACATGCCCAGGGCTTCTTCGTAGGCCACCTTCTCATTGGCGGACCAATTGGCGACCACCGGTTTGCGTCCATTGCCCGCCCGCCACTCGCGGCAGCGCAGGTTGACGTACTCAAGAATCTCCGTGGCCGGCGTACCAGGGTAGGAAAAAGCTCCGGCGATGCCCGCGTGCAACGCGCCGAGCGCTACGGCTTCATCTCCTAGCAAGATTTCGGTCTTCATCCCACTTCTCTGCTCGTGCTTTGGAGAGTTCATCGTTGCTGTAGGAACCTGCCGCAAGGATGCCGATGAACCATTGCCCGAGGCAGCCCCCTTACCCCCGCGTAATGTTCCGGCAAGCAGCAGGGGCAACCCGTGTGCCGCGGTAGCCCGCGATGCCAAAAAAGCGGCCTCTTTCCGGTCGGGAACGCCGTTGGCAAGGGCGGAATGCCCCTACCGCACGGCTGTCCCCGCTCACGGTCGAAGCGGGGCATGTGGAATCTCGCGCAGGCCTTGGGAGGTTTCAATCGCAGCAGGCCTGGTTTTTCCCGCACTCCGCCTCCAGGTCCCAAGGCCCCGCCGAGCCGTTCCCACCCGGCGACGGTTGTGTAAGAAGAGTGGCCCCCAGGGTCAGCCGACAGGGCAGATAGGAAGTTTCGGGGCTAGCAGCCTGTGGTGAAAGTGGCCAAGCGCGGTGTGGCACGGGCATCTTGCCCGTGAAAACACAGGCTGGAAGCCTGTGCTACAATGTTTGCCACGGGTTGCGAGGAGCGGCGAGGTTCAATGTCGCCACCATAGAACTCCGAGCCGTGATAATAACTAGATCTTATGAGCTTATTAGCCATATGTCGCCATGAATAATGGTACATATGTTAGCATTTACAATAAACATCTTGATTTCTGAGATTCTGGTTGTATAAGAGGGGGTAAGCGAACGTTGTTCTGGAGTACGAAGCTTAGGTCTGATAAGACGGGAGCCGGGCATGGCCTCTACGGGTTTGAGAGACTTTCTGGAAATCCCCTACGGCGAACTTGAAGAGATCAACTTGGTGGCCAAGGCCAGACGGGCCGAGCGCGCCGACCTCCACCTGATCGAAGAGGAGAGGCGGAAGTACCTGACCGACGAGAAGCGGATCAAGGCCGTCACCGTGTGCTTCACGGACCTGGAGGGCCGCCTGCATATGCTCGACTACGACAAGAAGTTTCTGCTCCGATCGGCGGACAACCTGACCTTTGACGGCTCGTCGATCCGGGGCTTCACCGTACAGTCGGAGTCGGACCTGAAGCTGGCGATCGACTGGCCGGCTTTCTATTGGCTGCCCGCGGACGTCTTCGGGCCCGGTAAGGTCGTGGCGTTCGGTGATGTGCGGGATAGGGACGGCACGCCGTACCTGGCTGATTTTCGCTCCCGCCTCAAGGCGTTCGGAGCGGAGCTGTACAAGAGGGACGGTACGACGGCGATCGTGGCCCCGGAGATCGAGGGGTTTCTGTTCAAGGGGGCCGATGCCGAACGGTGTTATCATGAGACGGGCACCTTCGAGTTTATCTCGACCGGGGGGTACTACCACTCGCTGCCGCAGGATGCGCTCCGGCAGTTCATGGACACCTCGGCGGAAGTGCAGCGGGCGATGGGTTTCGGCAATGAGAAGGACCACCCGGAAGTCGCTCCGTCCCAATTCGAGATGAACTTCTCCTGCGCCGAGGCCTCCATCACCGCCGACCAAATCCAGCTCTACAAGCTGCTCTGCCGCCAGGTGGCCCAGAGAATGGGCTTGACCGCAAGCTTCCTGCCCAAACCGGTGACGGGGATCAACGGCTCCGGGATGCACAGCAACATCTCGTTGATGCGGCACGGGAAGAACCTGTTCTACGATGCGGCGGGCACGGACGGCCTTTCGGCCATGGGCTGGGATTTCATCGAGCGGATCTTGAAGAACGCGCCGGAGATCTGTCTCATTATGAGCTCGAGCGTGAACGCATATCGGCGGCTGGACCCCCATTTCGAGGCCCCCAATCAGATCAATGCCTCGCCGGTCAATCGTGGGGCCATGATTCGGATCCCGTTGGCCAATCATCGCTCCGCCCGGATTGAGGTGCGCTCGGTGGCCCCGGACGCCAATCCCTACCTCTTGATCTATACGTTGTTGCGGACCGGCCTGGAAGGCCCCAAACCGGAGGTCAGCGAGGAGGAGAAGCGGCCCCGGACCCGGTTTCTGCCGGGCAATATCTACGACGCTATCCGCCTGTTCAAGAGCAGCCGGTTCGTGACGGACCTTCTGGGGGAGGAACTGCAGGCGCGCTTCGCCGAGCTCAAGCAGATGTCCGCCGATCGCTGCGCCCGGGACTTGGGTACGCTGGTCAAGCGGAACGAGGTCATGTTCCATCACGAGGTGACCAACCAGTTTCTGTGGGGCCAGTTTTGAGGGCCTATTACCAGCCGTTGGTCATAATCTAGCTGATGCTGAACCACGCCCTGGGCGGGCACGACGCGCTCCGCGAGAGTGTCACCGCGCCACGCTGGACTCGAACCAGCAACCTTCGGTTCCGTAGACCGATGCTCTGTCCAATTGAGCTAGTGGCGCTCGTGTGGATATCTTGACGTGTGTTCGGCCAAAGGTCAACCCCACGCGGCACAGAGCGACGGTCAGCGACGCGGTGGGTTGCGTCCATCGGTGACAAACTCCGCCACCCTACGCTACTCTGTGCGCGAGCGCGCACCCTGTTCGCGGACCCTACGGGACTGCGGTGATCTCGGCTTCCTGCACCCAGATGGAGCCGTTGTAGCGAAGCAGGTAGGCCGACCCGGCATCTGCCCCTCCGGAACGGCTGGCGCTGCATGCCCCGACGAGGGCCACGTTCCCGCTCAGCGAAACCGAGCAGCCGAACCTCTCGTCCGCCACCCCGCCGCCCTTTCCACACGTGCGAAGCCAACATCGAGCTGCTAGAATACCTCTGCGGGTCGCCGGCCGGGCGTCGCCCGCAGAGGGGTGCCTTATGGGAGAATTCGTGTCCCATCCCGACGTGCTATCGCTGATCGTGTGCGACCAGATCATCACCGACCGGGTTAGCGGCAAGGTCTCGCTGATCGGCATGTTCAGCGCGATCCACTCGCCGCGCTTTCCCGTCGCCCACCCGCAGATTTGCGTTTACGTGGCGATGACGGACGGGCACGGCAAGACGCCGATCACCATCCGGATCGTAGACGCTAACGAGGCCCGCCGCCCCCTGGTCGAGGGCAAGGGTACCGTGGAGTTCAAGGACCCGCGCATGATCGCCAACCTGGCCCTGCAGTTCCACGGACTGACCTTCCCCGAGGCGGGTCAGTATCGCGTGCAAATCTGGTCGGGGTCGACCTTGTTGCGGGAGGCGCGCCTCCACCTGGTGCAAGCCAACTTGCCTCCGGGTTACCCCGGGCCCCAGGGACCCTTACCCCCACCGGAAGAAAGAAACCCGTAGGCAGGATCATTCCCACCGCAGAGAGCGCGGAGAGCGCAGAGTATTGATCGGAAAGAAGCTACAGTTTCCTTTTGAGGCATGCGATTTTGAGACGGCGAGCGCCAGACCGCAGGATATCAACTCCTCCTTGGTGATTTCTCTGTGATCTCGGCGTGCTCGGCGGTGAATGAACCAGGATATTTTCCATGCGGAGCAGGGGGTGAGTCGATGAGCACCAACCGCGACGTGGATTTACGCAGCGACACGGTGACCAAGCCGTCGCCGGAAATGCGCCGGGTCATCGCCGAAGCGGAGGTGGGCGACGACGTCCTCGGCGACGATCCGACGGTCATCGCTCTGCAAATAAGAGTGGCCCAACTGATGGGCAAAGAGGCGGCCCTCTTTGTCCCCTCCGGTTCGATGGCCAACCAGACCGCGATCCGGGCCCTGACCGAGCCGGGCGACGAGATCATCGCCCACCAGGACAGCCACATTTACCATTACGAGGCGGGGGCGTTCGCCGGCGTCTCCGGCTGCTCGTTGCGGCTGTTGCCGGGCGCGCGGGGCATTTTCACGGCGGAGCAGGCGGCGACCGCTATCCGGCCGCCGGATTCGCACTTCCCACAGACGCGGCTGATCGTGGTGGAAAACACGCACAACCGCGGCGGGGGGAGCATCTGGCCGATGGGTCACGTTCAGGCCCTGCGCTCCCTGGCCGACGAACGCGGCCTGAAGATGCACCTCGACGGCGCGCGGCTGATGAATGCGTGCGTCGCGAGCGGGCACCAGCCGGCGGAATATGCCCGATACTTCGACACGGTCTCGACCTGCTTCTCGAAGGGGCTGGGGGCGCCGGTCGGCTCCGCCGTGGCGGGGAACGCGGCGGTCATTCGTCGCGTGCACCGGTTCCGCAAGATGTTCGGCGGCGGGATGCGCCAGGCCGGCATTCTGGCCGCCGCGGCTATTTACGCCCTGGATCACAACATCGGGCGGCTGGCCGACGATCACCGCAACGCGAAACGCCTGGCCCAAGCGCTGGCACGCATGCACGGGTTGAGCGTGGATGTCGAGGCGGTCGAGACCAACATCCTCTACGTCGATGTGGACCCTGCGCTGGGCACCGCCGCCGACTTCGCCCGGCGACTGGAGAGCGCCGGCGTGCGCGTGCTCGCCACGGGCCCGCAGCGCTTCCGGGCCGTGACCCACCTGGACGTTTCCGCCGAGGACACCGGACGGGCCATTGACGCGATCGGCCGACTTCTGGCGTGAAGCCATGTAAGCCGATTTTCCATCTCCTCGGCCGCCGTGTTTGCCAACATCCACGGTCCGTCGCTGAAGCCGGTCTGGACCGTGGAGCCCACTTGATTTACTCCGCGGGCAGCCGGCTGAGGGCCTCATTGGTCCCCACCAGGATCAAGACGTCTCCCGGCAGGATGGTGGTGTCGGCGGTCGGCACGGTGAGGATGGATTCCTCGGCGGTCTGCTCGCCCTTCTGCGTGGTGACCGGTACCGTGCGCTTGAGGGCCACCAAGTTGACGCTGTACTTGCGGCGCAGTTGCAGCTCGTTCAGGGTCTTGCCGTGGAACGTGGAAGGAGCGGTGGCGTAGATCATGCTGTGGTCCTCGCCCAGCTCGATGTACTGCTGCAAATTGGGTAACACGAGCCGATGGGCCCAACGGACGGCCGACTCCCGGTGCGGACTGACCACGGCGTCGGCCCCGACCTTGAGCATGATGCGGGCCTGGATTTCCGTCTCGGCGCGGGCGTAAATCCGGGCCACGCCGAGGTCCTTGAGGGT
>JAZDKM010000150.1:0-11843 GCA_043803085.1 Planctomycetota bacterium | reverse complement strand
GGAACCGGTCTCAAGCCGGCGAACCGCAGTCGAGGCTACCGCCCTCGCCGCGCGGCCCTGCCTTACCGGTTTTGGAGTCCGAACCGGGAGCGCCAGCGACGGCCTCAGCATGTAGGGCAGGTCGAGCGCAGCGAGGCTTGCCAGAGCCGAGCGGCATGCCGCCGCGAATGGCCGTCGGCATGGCACGCGGCACCCGGCCCGGCTAGACTACCCCGATGCCACGCAAGCGCACTTCGAAGGAACGGCCACGCAGCAAGGCCGGGGGCACGCGGGTCGCCCCGGCTGCGGTTGCGCCGACGGCTCAGCCGCCCGCGGGGCGCCCATCGGCGCTCGTCGACACACGGATCATCTATTGCGGCGACTGTCTGGACCAGGTCGCCAAGTTGCCCGACGGCTGCGTGGACCTGATCTACATCGACCCCCCGTTCAACAGCAACCGCAACTACGAGGTCTTCTGGGGCGAGACCAAGGAGAAGCGGGCCTTCGAGGACCGCCACGCTTCGACGGCGGCGTACATCGACTACATGCGGCCGCGCTGCGTCGAGCTGCACAGCGTCCTTAAACCCAATGGCAGCTTCTATTACCATGGCGACTGTTATGCTCTACAATATCGCACTCGGATTGGTGGCTCTGACTTGAAGGCTGGGGGCCGAAAATGCTGACCTCGATCACGCTTGAGAATTATCGCGGCTTCAAGGAGTACCGCCTCGCCGGGCTATCGCGCGTCAACCTCCTTGTCGGGATGAACAATTGCGGCAAGACCGCGATTTTGGAAGCGGTGCATTTGCTTGCTGCGGGTGGTGACCCGGGCGTCCTCGAGAGCGTCGCGAGTCGGCGTGGCGAACTCATCCTTTTCACGCCCCAAGACGCCGACAGGCCTCGGCGCCCGGCGTTTCCAGACGTGTCGCATCTCTTTCACGGGCACGAGTTCGGTCCAGATCGCTACTTCAAAGTGGCCGCCAATAACGAACTGGGCGAACTTACGGTCCGCGTGGTTCGCCCCGACGATGACGCACAACAGGGTGAACCCTTCGACGAAGGGAGCGGTTTTCGAGCAGCTCTCGCGATTCGACTTGAGGGCGCTCGGCATCCCCTAACCCGCGCCGCGAAGGCCCTGCCAGTGTCCGCGGATGGAGCCCTGCTGTACTCCCCCTATCGCTTTCGACGACCGTCTGGAGTCGAGCGCGAAGAAATACCGGCCGTGCAGTTCATAAGCCCGAGTTCCGTGGAATCGGTTTCGATGGCGGAGATGTGGAACAAGGTGATCGTCGATGCCCGAGAGGCCGAGGTCATCGAGGCGATGAGGATCCTTGAACCGGACCTCACCAACATATTTTTCCTCAGTGGAGAAAGCGCTTTCCGGTTTGGAGGTCGTGGCGGCATTGTCGCTGCATTCGAGCACGAGAAGCAGCGCCTGCCGCTAGGTAGCTACGGAGAGGGCATGCACCGCCTGCTCGCGCTCTCCCTCTCGCTGATCCAAGCGGCCAACGGTGTTCTGCTTGTCGACGAAATCGATACCGGCTTGCATTATTCCATCATGGGTGATATGTGGCTGCTCGTCGCCAAGGCAGCCATCAAGTCCAACGTGCGCATCTTTGCCACCACACACAGCTTCGATTGCGTGCGCGGCCTGGCATGGTTGTGTGAGAACCACCCGGAATTGCGGGAGTTCATATCTCTTCAGAAGATAGATCGAAACCTCAACGAGGCCGTCTCACTTGACGCAAGCAAGATCACCATCGCGGCAAACCAGGGCATTGAGGTGCGTTGATGCCGGGAAGCCTTGAGAGGTCTCGCTTGCACGTCGAAGGCACTGATGACAAGCATTCTATTGTACACCTTCTCATCCGCCACGATCTTGACTACGATTCCAAACCATGGGCGCCGGCGTTCCCTATTATCGCTGAGCAAGGCTCCATTGACACGTTGCTCGAAGGAGTTGAGACCGCCGTCCAGGTGAGCGGTCGCCGTGCAGTGGGGTTCGTATTGGACGCCGACAGCCCGCTCGTCGAACGGTGGGATGCCATTCGCGACCGGCTCCGGAGAGTGAATGTCGATGCACCGGATCATCCACTGCCGGTCGGATTCGTCGGCATGTCATCAAGGTATCAATCTCGCGTGGGCGTCTGGCTTATGCCGGACAACCAGCACGATGGTGCACTCGAGCATTTTCTGCGGACACTTATCGACGACAGGGATATCCTGATCGGTCATGCCCAATCCGCCACAAAAACAGCAGGAGACCTTGGCGCGCGATTTCGGGACACCGATACACTGAAAGCGGTTATTCACGCATGGCTCGCCTGGCAAGAAGAGCCGGGACGCCCCTATGGTACGGCCATCCGGGCGAGGTTCTTTCGGCATGACAGTGCTGCGGCCAACGCGTTTGTTGCATGGTTCAGGAGGTTATACGAAATACCATCGGCATCGGGATGAATTCTTCTAGCGGGGTGGGCGGGTCTTCGTCGTGCGCGACCTGCCGTGGACGGAGGAGAGACTACGTCAGATTCCCCCTTTCGAGTTTGAGAACTGGGCTGTGATTGCGCTGGGCGGCGTCCCCAGCAAGGTCCGGGTCGGAGGAATGGGCTTTGCCGCGTTCTTCGGCCCCGAGGGGGCCGCGGGCTGTAGCCACGGGTGGAGCGCAGCCCGCGTTTTCGCGGGCGAAGCGAAACCCGTGGAAGGAATAGCGGGATGGGAAATTGCCCCGAAAGGGCAGAGGAAGACGGGTACGCCGAGAGCGGACGCCCCACCGTAGACAGGTTCAGGGTCTTGATCGTCCGCCCGATACGCTTCCTCCGCCCCGCCGAGGCGGCCGTGAGGGCGCGATTCTCTCCACGGGTTTCGCCCTGGACATTTCGCGCGGGCAAAGCCCGCCTGGGCTCGCTTTGCGAGCCGCGAAATGTCAAGGGCTCCACCCGTGGCTACAGCCCGGCGCCCCTCCGGGGCGAAGATCGGTCGCGCGGGGTCGCGATGCCTCCGCCCCGCCGGGGCGGGACCGTGAGGGCGCGATTCTCTCCACGGGTTCCATCCGCCTGCGGCGGACTCCACCCGTGGCTACAGCCCGGCGCCCCTCTGGGGCTCCTGGACCAGCCCGTCCGACTCTGCGGGCTCTACCGCACTTGACCTGATAGTGCTCCGACGCACCTTGGCCTGCGGGTCCGGAGTCGAGCCCAGTCGTGTGCCACTGCCGTCTCGGCAGTGCCGGTCACAGGCGTCGTCCTGGAAAGCACTGCTCACAGAGCAGTGGCACACCCGAAACTCAAGCTGCGTTGGAGCGCTAGTTCGGAGGAGAGTCGGAACGTGCCTCCGACGCCTGTGCTTCAGAGCTTGCGGAGCCTCGTCTGCAACGCCCGATTCTTCTTCTCCACGCCTTCGACCAGCGTCTCTTTGAATCGCCGGACGGCCGCGTCGATTTCCGGATCGCGCCGGGCGATGATTTGGGCGGCGAGCAGAGCCGCGTTCCGGGCGCCGGCCTCGCCGATCCCCACCGTCGCCACCGGCACCCCCGGGGGCATTTGCACGGTACTGAGCAGGGCGTCCACCCCCTGCAAGGGGCCGCTGGCAATCGGCACGCCGATGACCGGCAGGGTGGTGTTGGCCGCTATGGTGCCGGCCAGCCCTGCGGCCAACCCCGCGGCGGCGATGAGCACCTCGAAACCGGCCGCTTGGGCGTCGCGGGCGAACTGCCGGACCCGCTCGGGTGTGCGGTGGGCCGACATCACTTCCACGGCCGCTTCCAGACCCAGGTCGGCCAGTTGGCTAACGCACTTTTCCATCGTCGGCCAATCCGAGTCACTGCCCATCAACACCGCGACACGAATCGTTGTCCCCATGGCACATCTCCAGCGTACCTGTTCAGCGCATCACTCTTCAGGCGTACCCAGGGCCACGGCGTCGGACTGCGCTGCTCCCGGCGGTACCCTGTTCTCGGCGGCGAGGGTCCGAGACGCTCCCGCGGGGCGTACGGCCGCGAGCTCGCCCGCCACTGGGGCCGCTACACCCCATAAGCGGTTGGCCAGCCGGGCGCGGGCGCCGATGAACAGCGAGAACAACGCCGGCACTACGAACAGGGTGAAAATCGTGGACACCAACAGCCCGCCGAGGATGACCGAGCCGAGACCGCGATAGAGCTCGCTTCCGGGTCCGGGCATCACCACCAGCGGGAACATGCCGAACACGGTGGTGAGGGCGGTCATGAAGATCGGGCGGACGCGGCTGCGGACCGACTCGACCAGGGCGGCGTGCGGCGGCATCCCCCCGTCCCGCATATTGTTAAGGGCCTGATGCACGATCAGGATCGCGTTGTTCACCACGATCCCGATCAGAATGATGAAGCCCAGCATGGTCACCACGTCGAGCTGAATGGTGGGCACCAGCGGGTTCCGGGCCGTCACCCAGTGCATGATGGCCAAGGCCGCAAAACCGCCCACCGACGCCAGCGGCACCGAGAACATGATCACGAACGGATAGACGAACGACTCGAATAACGCCGCCATCAGCAAGTAGGTGATCAACAGGGCCAGCACCAGGTTCCACTTCACCGCATCGAAGGTCTGGGCCAGCTTGTCGGCGTTGCCGGCCAGCCGAGTAATCACCGTCGGCGGGATGGCCCCGGAGGTCCGCCCGGGCTTGATGATGCTCTCCTCGATGGTCTGCATCATTTCCTGGAGCGGCTGGCCCGGTTTGGGCCGGACCACCAGGCTCACCGCGGGAAGCTCCTCGATCCGCAGAATCTGCTGCGGCGCGGTGGTCGCGACGATATCCACCACGGACGACAGCGGGACGATCTGGCCCGCAGGCGTGTAGATGGGAAGCTGCCCGACGCCTTCCTTGGTCACTGCGTCGTGGTCGATCAGGACGGCCATGTCGATCTCGTCGCCGCGGTCGCGGAAACCGCCCACAAAGGCCCCGTCGATCGCGCTCTCCAGGATGAACGCCAGATCGCGGGCGGTCAGCCCGACGCGCGCCGCCTTGACCCGATTGGCATTGAACTGGACCTCGTCGCGGGGCAGGTTGAAGTTACTGGGCGTGGGCTGCGGAAATCCGAACTGGGTCATGCACTGAGCGAACAACATGCCGGCCACGCGGGTGACTTCGTTCAAATCCGTGCCGAGGATTTCCAGCTCGACGTTGTTTCCGCCGCTCATCCCGCGCCCGAAGATCGACATCTGATCGAAGAACGAGAAGGTGCCCTCCACCAGGCCGGCGGCCCGCTGCATGGCCGGGATCAGCGGGGTGACCGCGCGGTCGTCCTTGCCGATGCAGCCCATGAAGCACCCGCCGTTGAAGGCGACGTAGAAGAAGTTGTCGATCGGCGGGGGGGTGACCTGGATCTGGCGGCCGTCGCCTCCTTTGCGGCCGCCGACGCTCAGCATGACCGGGGGCAGCTTGGCCGCCGCCGCGGAGCCCAACTCGGCCTCCCAGAACTGCCGGATGCCGAAAGGTTTGCCGGGTTTGCCGTCCAGGATGGTCTCGCCCATGCGCCGGAACTCATCCAGCGAATAGCCCGGCGGGGTCAGGATGGACCCGAACACGAGGTTGCGGTTACCGCGGGGCAGGTAGTCGGTGGGCGGCATCAAGTATTTGGTCCCGAGGAAGGACGCGGCGGTCAGGCCCACGACAACGCCCACCCGGGCCGGCACCGAACGGTTCATGCGGTCCACCAGCCCGGCGATGAAACCGGCGGTTCGTCCGCCGTGCTGTCCGTAGTGCAGGTGGCTTTCGCGGATGTGCAGGACCTTGTGGGCCAGCGGGGGGATCACCAGCACGGAGACCAACAGCGACAAGCCCACCCCGGCGCTGATGGCGACGGCGATGTCGCGGAACAATTGTCCGGCCTCTTCCTTGATGAAGACCACGGGAATGAACACGGCCATGGTGGTCAAGGTGCTGGCCAGGACCGCCCCCCCAGACTTCGGACCCGCCGTGCAAGGCGGCTTCGAGCAGCGGCTCGCCCCTCTCGCGGTGCCGGAAGATGTTCTCCAGCACGACAATGGCGTTGTCCACCACCATGCCCACTGCAAACGCCAGGCCCGCGAGCATGACCACGTTCAGGTTGCGGCCCAACAGCGTCACCGCCAGAAACGTGCCGATGATGGAGATGGGGATCGACGCGGCGACCACAAAGGTCCCCGGCCCGCTGCGCAGAAAGACCAGCAGCACAACGATCACCAGCACGCCGCCGTAGAGGATATTGCTCTTGACCAGGTCGATGGCGGAGTTGATGTAGATCGTCTCGTCGTACACCTGGTCGAGACGGCGGCCTTCGGGGGCCAGGGTGTCCTGGTTGAGCTCGGCGATGCGCTGCTTCAGGACCTTCATCACCGCGATGACGTTGGACCCCGTTTCCCGCCGCACCGGCAGGGCCAGCACGTATTCGCCGCGCGAGGAGACGAACGAGAGCTGCTTCTTGTAAGTTTTCTCCACCGTGGCGACGTCGCGGACGAAGACCGGGCCGCCGGCATCGTAGCCGATCACCGTGTTCTCCACGTCCTCGACTCGCTCATATTTGCCCACCGTGCGGTAGGCGTAGTCGCGCTTGCCCTGGGCCAGAGTGCCGGCGGAGACGCTGACGTTCTGGCTCCGCAAGGCCCGCTCCAGATCCTGAAACGTCAGCCGGCGTGCGGCCAGCTTGTTGGGGTTGACGTGGATGTGTACTTCCCGTTCGCGCCCACCGTAGATGTCCACCGTAGCCACGCCGTCGACACGCTCGAGCTGCGGCTTGACTCGATCGTCGGCGTAGTCGTGCAGCGTGGAGGCGTCCTCTCCCGGCTTGCCCCGGAGAATCAGCCACGCAATCGGTGATTCCATCGCCGCGTCGGCCGCCTGGATGATCGGCTCCTCGACCTCCTCGGGATAGCCGCTGACCTGCCGCATCTTCTCGGAGACATCGCGCAGGGCGTTGTCCTTGTCCACCCCGACGAAGAATTCCAGGTGGATTTGAGCCTCGTTCTCGTTCGACGTGGAGGTCATCTTGCGCAGGTTGGGCACGCCCTTGAGCTTCTCTTCCTGACGCTCGACGATCTCGCGCTCGATTTCCTGCACGCTGGCCCCGAACCAGTCCGTCGTGACCGTGACGATGGGTTGGTCCACGTTGGGCGTGAGCTGGATCGGGATGCGAAAGACGCTCAGGATCCCGAAGAGCACGAGCAGCATCACCCCGACGGCGATCTTGACGGGGTTCTCAATGGCGTAGCGAACAACGGGCATGGAGGACTGATCCCGTTCGGCGGGCGGAGCCCGCCCTACATTGTGGGACCGGCTTTCTAGCCGGTCAGCCATTCCCCGGGACCGGCTTTCCAGCCGGTCACCGGAAAGGTGGGTCCAGGACCCACCCTACTTCCGGGTCTGAGGGTGTTCTTCCTTTTGCGCGCCTTCGTGCGGGGCCGCGGGGCCGCGGGGCGCTCCGGGCGGGCCTGATGCCGCGCCGGGCATTTCCGGTTGCCCGGGGTGCCCTGCCGTCGGCGCCGGTCCCGCCAGATCGAGGTTAGTGACTTCGACCGGCGAAGGAAAGAGAATCCGCTCGTTGCCGCGTACGACCACCAGCATGCCCGGCGCGAGGTTCCCGGACGTGATGGCGATCCACTGGTCGATATCCGACCCCACGTTCACCGGCATGGGCATGGCCAGGGTGCCTTGCTCGGTCGTCATGACTACGCACACGTAGGCGGTACCGTGCCGGAGGTCCACCGCGTCCTTGGGCACCGCGATAACCTGTGCTTCCGGGCCGCTGATCAACGTGCCCCACGCGATCATGCCCGCTTTGAGCTTGCCCTCCGGGTTATCAATCTCGATCTGCACCGGGAAGGTGCGGGCGGCCGGGTCCGCTTGCGGAACGACGTGCTTGATCCGCCCGGTGAAGACCTCGCCCAGGGCCTCGACCTGCACGCGGGCCGCATCGCCCACTTTGGCGAACGGAAACGCCTGTTCGGTTGCGTCCACGGTGACCAGCACGCTGGACAGATCGATCAACTCCACGATCGGCCCGCCGCGTTGCACCCATTGGCCCGCTTCGGTGTAGCGTTTCACCACGTAACCGGTAAACGGAGCACGGATCACCGTCTTGGCCAAGTCCCGGTCGGCCCGGTCGACGACCGCCGCCTGCTCGGCCGCCGCAAAGCGGGCCTGGGTGATCACTTCCGCCCGCGGCCCATTGACCCCCTCCTCATATTGGGCCTGGGCCGAGAGCATCCGCTGCTCGGCCATGCGGTAACCTGCCTCCGTGTCGTAGATTTCCTTCTCGTTGCCGGTCCCCATTTGTTGCAGGCGTTCGATCCGCTGCTTCTCAGAGGTCCATCTCGTGTACCCCACTTTGGCCTCTTCATGGGCCGCCTTCAAGCGGGCGAGTTCTTCGGCCCGCGTCCCCGCTTCCAGTTCCTGAAGCCGCGCCTGGAGGGCGCCTGACCGCGCCCGGGCGGCGGCCAGTCCGGCCGACAGCGTCTCATCGTTGAGCCTGCAAAGCACGCCGCCCTTTTCTACCCGGTCGCCTTCGCGGGCGGGCATCTCGGCCACCAAGCCCTCCACTTCCGAGCCCACGACGCTACGCACGGCGGGTTGGACCGTGCCGACCAGCCGCATCGTGGCCGGCAACGGACGCATGTCCGCGCGCTCCACCGTGACCTTCATGGCGGGCATCTGCCCTGCGGCCAGGCCCGGGTAAGCCAGGACGAAAACTATCAGCCAGGTCTTGTGGTGATTCATAGGCTCGGCTACACCTCCGCAAAACTCGACGGCAGCGGTACTCTTCCAAGCGGGAGGAATCATATACATTAGGCGTAATATTGACAAACGTTAAGGGATTCGCCCAGCTTGTGCCCCAACTCCACCACTCCGGCCCGCACTTGGTTGTACCGCGGGTTCCATGCCGCGCTGGACGTCCTGTTTCCGCCGGCATGTGCCGTCTGTGGGACGCCGGGAATCGACGGTTCGGAACGGATCTGCCGCCTCTGCGAGGCCGCGCTCGAAAGCCAGTACCGCATCGCGTATTGTCCTGCCTGCGCCCGCACCGTGCCTCCATTCGTCGTGGCCGGCGGCCGCTGTAACCGCTGCCGCGAGCGGAAGATGCGCGTCGCCGGGGTCGTCCGGGCCGGGCCATACGAGGAGCCCTTTCGCGCCATCTTGCGGGCCTTCAAATACCATCGCCGCTGGTCCATCGGGAGGTATCTGGCCGGACGCCTGACGGCCGAGTTCGAGCACGCCCCGTGGTTCGAGTCCATCGACGCGTTGGTTACGGTGCCACCCTGGTGGCCGAGGCGAATCGTCACTGGGGATTATCCGCCTGCCATTCTGGCGCGGGGCATCTCGGGCCGGACCGGGGTGCCGCTGATACCCGCGCTCCGCCGCATCAAGGGCGGTCCGTCGCAAATCGGCTTGACGGAACTCCAAAGAATCCAGAATGTACGCGGCAAGTTCGCGGTGACCCCCGGGGTACGCATCGCCGGGGCCACTTTGTGTCTGGTCGACGACGTCATGACCACCGGCGCGACGTTGGACGAGTGTGCCCGCATCCTGCTGGGTGCCGGGGCGGCCCAGGTGTATGCCGGCGTCCTGGCCCGCGCCGCCCGAGACACGCCCTCGGTGACTCCGTCCGCGTGAGGCTTCAGCACCGGGATGATCCACGGCGAAGCGAATATGATCCGGACACGCGTGCCCACGTCCCGGCAGGATATCGGGAATCTTCCCGATGGGGTGGCCCGTTGTATCGCGCGTGGAGCAGTGGTAAGATGCTACTGGGTTTTCGGGATATCGTTATGGAGGTAAACCGCTGACATAGAAACGCAGACGCTCGGAGATTAGCGTCGAAAACATCGTGGCTTCGGCCGCCGTCTTATCGTGAAAATTGGCAGTTTCCAGCAAGCAAGATGCGTGACCGGCGCCGCGTCCCGCAAGGGGCGCGGACCGGACTCCCTCTGCTTGCGGGTATGCCAATACCTCACGATAGGGGCGCGTTCGGCTTCGCGCCTTTTTGTATTGGGTCCACGGTGGTCAGGGGCACCCGTGCGGCGTGATAGCTGAGAAAGACCCTGAGCCGTGCAAGGTTTTCTCGAGCTGGCCGTAATTATTATGGGTGTATGTGTGCAGCGCCTGGGAGAGGCACCAGTGAGGCCAGGGATAGGGGGTGAAGTCCTCCACCGACGGACGTAGTGGGGTAGGGTGGGTGGAGTCCGCCACAGGCGGACGTAACCCACCAAATCGCCGAAAGAGATGAACGCACGTAGGGTGGCCTCCGGGAGTGTTTCCTGGGCCCCCATGTGCTCAGGCCTTGCCCTTCGGGGCGTAAGGAGGTACGGTCATGTACAGGTTCAGTAACGGACGGATCAGAACAAGTTTTGGGGTCATCCCCGGCTCGATGGTCATGGCGCTATCCCTCTTTATGGTGCTGATCGGGTTCAACCCCCAGTTGGCCTACGGCGACTACATCTCTGCCGAGGACCCGGGTTGGCAGTGGGTCATTCCGCCGGGGTCGTGGTCCGGGACACTGGCCGAGCGGATTCAGGCCTTGGGCTACGAAATCGTCTCCCTCGACCTGTCGTCGAATATCGCCACCGTGACGTTCGACGACGGGCGGGTGCTGACGGTGAACCGCAGCACGGGAGCGTTCACGCTCCATGACAACGATCAAGCGGAGATCATGAGCGGTGCGGGGAACGCGAGCCTGGTCGGTGGCGATCTGGCCGACGTGAACGTGACCTATGAACTGGCTGACGAACCGGATGTGCAGCACGACTTCTCCGGCACGATGGTCGCGGACGTGACCAGCAACGGTCAGGTGAACGTTGAAGGTACGCTCGATGCGGATGCGGTTGACGAAAACGTCGACTTGGCAAGCCTCTCGTACCGCCCGGACGGGTCCACTGACACGCCGCAGCGTGAACTCGGCCAGCCGCGGGGAGCCGTGGCTGGCGATATCGTTGGCGATCCGGCGGGAGCGCGATTAGGGATCGGAACGATACTCGTGATTATTGCGATTGTGGTCGTCGGTATTATTTTGATAAAGTCGTGTTACCCGCTATTGAAAGCCAGCCAGAGCCGCAGGACCATACCCATACCGGCCCAGTTCGGCGGTATCCCATGGTAGGGGCATCCCCGCATGATCCGACGAATCGTTAGGCGTTGCGAGCTTGCTCTGGCGAGGGAATTGGCCGAGCCCTCCTGGCTCGCTGCCTGGGTAGTGCGTCATGCGGTGATGCTTCGGTGGGTCATTCAAGTGGGCGCTTGCTTCAGTCTTCTTGCGTTCGAGATCACCACGTGGTTCAGGGCTGAGGTGAGGCCGGTAACACCGCTCTCAGATATCGTCCGAACGGCGTTGACCCAGTCAGGTCCACTGCTGATATCCGTGGCGTTCGTTCTCTTGTTTCAGGCACGAGGATGGGGGTGGAGCTGGAGCATCGCGGGCTTGATGGCTTTGTACGCGGTCCCCTGGTGCGTCCTAGACGCCGATTGCGTATATGCAGGAGTTAGCCTCCGCAAGGGAATTGCCAGCGCAGGACAGGCCTATCTACTTGACCTGGCGGACATCGGGTTGGACATCGCGCTGACGCTGATCCTTTGGGGTATTCTGGACCGAGTACTCTTGCTTGTGGAGCGCGCGGCACCCAAGCGAGGAGCGCATGGCGTGCCGGCATGATTGAACAAGACCCTGACTGGCTGCTTGCTCTGGCCCGGAGGTGGTTTAGTAAGCCTTCAAGGTCCGATCTTTGGTTGTGGCGACACGGGGTGAGTGCGCGAGTCCTAAGAATAATATTCCGAACACTCGTCGGCCTCGGTGTTGCCTGGGTGTTGGCAATATCAGCCTGGGGCCTTGTGAGCGGCGCTTGGCATGATGCCCGCGGAGTGCTCGTTCC
>JAZDKM010000149.1:0-20301 GCA_043803085.1 Planctomycetota bacterium | reverse complement strand
GGTGAACGTCCCGCCCGCCGACCGGAAGGACCTGGCGGAGTTTTGCGGCGGCGTGTCCGGGCGCGACTGCGACAAGCTGGCCCAACTGAAGCTGACCCCGCTGCGCAGCCGGCACATTTCCAGCCCCGGCATCGCCGAATGTCCGATCGTCTTCGAATGCAATGTGGTGCATCGCAACGAGGTCCTCCCGCCGGAACTGCCCGAGGAGATCAAAACGCGCTATTATCCGGCGGACAACTTTCACCGCGTCTACTTCGGCCAAATCCTGGGCGTGTCCGTGGAGCGGGAGTTCCTCGAGAGCCTCCGGTAGGTCGGGCTTCGCCCGACGAGACTTCTCCATCAATTCGTCCAAGCCCGTGCGCACCCGTACCATACGGCTATGAGAACGGACGCTACGAGCAGCGCGCCGGCAACGAAGTCGCGGCGCGCGGTGGTGAACTCACGTAGGTATGTCCGCCTGGGGTGCAGACCGAAGGCCCGGCCTTCCATAGAAAAGGACAGGGCCTGAGCGGTGCGCAAGGCCGACACGAGGAGCGGGAGGCACAGGTGGCGCAGCACCAGCCACCAGCGCCGCGGACCACGCACGTCGTACGCCACGCCGCGCACTAACTGGGCCCGGTAGACATGGTGGGCCTCCAGGCGGAAAATCGGCGCTAAGCGCAGGGCCGTCACCAGAGCGAAACCCCAACGATATGGCAGTCCCACGCTCATCATGGCGCAGGCCAGCGCGAACGGTTCGGTAGTGATCACGAACAGGGTACTCGTCAGGATCACCGCCAGCAATCGGCCCGTCGCTCGGAGCCCGGCGACCAGCCCCGCGGTGGTCATCGGCCCGACGACGGGCTCGCCGCTCCGGACGAATGCGGCCTGGGTAACCAGGACTGCGACGGCCAGCATCAGCCAGGCCCGCATTCCGGGAATACGCCAAGGCGCGACGCCGGCCAGCCAGAGCAGGCCCACCACACCGGCTGTAGCGATTATCGGCAGGGCGGCCGAGTCGAATATGAACACCGCCGCCGTCACCCACAGTAGCCAAGCCAGCTTCACCACCGGGTGCAGACGATGCACCAGGGATTGACCGGGCTGAAATCGCATCGCCTCCCTCCAAGCCGGCCTATTCAACCGACGGAGATCCCTGAGTACGCGGAAGGAATGGAGAATGGGAAAAGGGGAGTGGGGGACGCCTCTCTGCTTCTGCAATATGCAGAGGCTCCTAATCCGGTGCGCGTCCGACTTGTTCTCTTCATTCTCCATTCTCAATTCTCCATTCTCCATTCTGCTCTGCCGGTACGTAGGCGTCGTGTCCCATCGCCAGCAAACGCTCGAAAGCCTGCGGTACGGGAGCATCGACTACCACGCGCCCATTCAACACAAATAGAACCCGCGTGCAACTCTGCAAAACGATGCGCGGATCATGCGTAACCATCAGGCAGGCGCCGCTTGACCGGCTGGAAAGCCGGCCCTCCAGAAAAAGTGCCGAGTGCCGAGTGCTGAGTGCTGAGTCACGGTCGTGCAAGCCTAGCACGGTACCGATGACTTCGAGCAGGAAAGCGACGTTCTCCCAATCCTGTCCCGCAAACGGTTCGTCCAGCAGGAGCAGCCGCGGGCCGTGCAGGACGGCCGAGATCAGATTGAGCCGCCGCTTCTGGCCCCAACTCAGCCGGTAGGGATGGTCCCGCAACCGCAGCGCCAAGCCGGCCTGTTCGAGGAGGTGGGCGGCCTGTTGTTCCGTCGTCAGGTCGAGCCTGCCGAGGTTGCGGGCCGCGAAGAGGGCTTCATCCCACACGGTGTCGGCGACGAGTTGGTGATCCGCGTTCTGGAAGACCAAGCCGGCCTGGCCGGCCAACCGGGATATCGCGGTCTGCGGCACCGCCATACCGCACACGCGGACGGTCCCACGGGCCGGGCGGACCAAGCCCAGCAGGCTGTGCAACAGGGTGGACTTGCCGCCCCCGTTCGGCCCCAGAACGGCCACGACCTCCCCGCTGCGCACCTCCAGGGAAACGTCGTCGAGGACGGTGTGGCGGTCGAGTTCGACGGTGACGTGCGCCATTTCCACGAGGGGCTCGCCGGACGGCGAGGCCGCAGGCGAATGCTCGAACGCAGAGTGCTGAGCGCTGAGTGCTGAGGACTGAGTGGGGGAAAACGAGAGCTGAAAGCTGATAGCTGATAGCTGATGGCTCTGCGACACCCGGCCGCCCTCCAGGCAGATCAGCCGCGGTTGGAGAGGCAACAGGTGGGCCAGCTTGTGCTCGATGATCACCACCGTCAGCTTGGTGCGGCGGCATAGGTCGGCCAAGGCGCGGAACAGTTCGCGGGACGCCTGCGGGTCGAGGCTGGCGCTTGGCTCGTCGAGGACGATCACTTCGGGGCCTCCGGCCATGATGGAGGCCACGGCCACACGCTGCTGCTCGCCGCCTGACAAGGTCCCCAGGCCCCGGTCGCGCAGGGAGGTGATCGACAGCAGTTCCAGGGCCTCGGAGCTCCGGCGGCGGATTTCTTCGGCCGGCACGCAGCGATTCTCCATGCCAAAGGCGAGTTCGTCGCTCACCGTGAGGGTGGCGAAATGGGTCTCGGGGTTCTGCTGGACGAGCGCGATGGTCTCGGCGGTGCGGTGTAGCGGCTGCGTGGCGACATCCGCACCGTTGACCTGGACCCGGCCCACCGCTTCGCCGGCCTGCCGCCCAAGGAGCAGGCCGCACATCGCCAGCGCCAAGGTCGTCTTGCCCGATCCGCTGGGTCCGGCGATGGTCACGAACTCCCCACGGCGAATATGCAGCGAGACGTCGTCCAAAGCCCACGAGGGAGCTCCTGCGAAGCGCCAGCCGAAGTGGTCGAAACGGATCATGGGCGCGACATTGTACCGCTTTCGGGCGGGGGAGCGTGATCGGGGGGTTCCGCCTTACCCGGAGCACTGGCAAAGAAGAGTGCGGTTCCGATGACTGCCGCGGCAAATGCAAGCAGTCCCGCTCCTACCCAAGCACGTCCCCCGGGCGGTCCGGTCTCTCGAGGACTTTGGATCCCCGCGACGCCGGCACGGCGAAGGGCGTCCATGAGCGACCATCCCAACAGGCCCGCCAACACGGCCCCGCTCACAAAAGCCACCGGCGTCAGGGCGGCCAGGGCGATGGTCACCGCGCGGTGCGAAGGGAGAGAATAGAAGAGCTTGAACACCAACAGGTTGCTCGCCGCGCCCAATCCGCCCGCCAGCACGTAAGACACCAGCCGATCCCGCCGGCCGGTCAAAATCCAGACGCCATCGACCGTCAGTCCGGCCAAACCACTCACCAGGACCACGACCAGCCCGTGGCGACTACCGGACAGAAGCTCTACAGCGCCTTTGAGCAATCCGGTCACCGTGGCCGACCCGGGCTTGCGTACCAGCCCCACGGCCAAGACCAGCCACAGCACGTGGATGCCCGCGAAGGACTGCAAGCCGCCTGGTAAGCCGGTGAGGGTATGGACGACGCCACCGACCCAACTGACCGCACTGCTGGACACGCCGCCCAGGGCCGCCAGGGCGGCCATGATCAGCAGTTCGTGCAAGGAGAAGTAGACGCGCTGCCCGTTCATGGGGACGTCGCGGAGCTGCCTGCCGGCTCGACCTTGATCCGGCAGAGGTTCATGATCCAGAAGTTGCCGGGTTTGTGCGGGGGTACCAGGCGCAGGGGACAATTGTTGTTGATCTCGGCCAACCAGCGCCCTTGATCGTCCTTCAGGGCCACAATGGCGTCTTTGAGACTTTCGAGCGTAGTTTCAATCGCGTAGCCGTCCGTCGCTTCGAGAGTCACCGTCATGGCCCCAGGTTGGAGCTGGGCCGCGGCCAGGAGCGTCTCTAGCGCCGGACCTTGCCAGCTCGTCACCTCATCCTCCTTATGCGTCTTTTGAAAGAGCACGTGGTCGAGCCGGGTCATCGGCAGGTTCGCCAACTGCTCAAAGGTGAAGGTGGTCGGCCGGGCCAGGCCGCCGCCGGTCAATTCGAGTTTGGCGGCCACCTGAGGGACGGGAGAGACGCGGTGGCCGAACTCCCTCTTGCATGCGCACAGGGTCAGCAGAGTGCCACACGTCGTCAGCAGAGCCAGTTTTAGCCCAGTATTCATCGAAGCGAGTTCCTTGTGTTCGCTCACGGCCCTCCCAGTAGTCCTTGCAGACCGCCAAAATCAGCCAGATCAACATCACCGTCGTAGTCGAGGTCCATCATCAGGCAATGCTCGACGGGTAGCATTGCGGGAGGCCAGGTCCAGGCCGGCGGGTTGCATCCGCCGGGCGTGTCGGTGCAGAGGGGTCCAGTGAGGCACTGGTGGAAACGCGGCAGATCGTCGAGCGCCGCTTCCCCGTCGCTGTCGCCGTCTCCGCAGATGGCCAGATCGGCCGTTTGCGTCGTGACCAGTTGATAGTAGTCCCACCCGTAAGGAAGATAAGTATATTGCTCGAAGATGCCGATCACGGCACAGAAGTGCTGTCCCAGAGTTACAAACGCATGGTACACCGATGGGTACTCCAGGTCCTCGTTCATATAGTCCGCCGCCCAGCAGTTCGCGCCGCCGGAGTCTTGGAGATTGTAATTGTCCAGTTCCTTACCCAGGTCCCACTCGGTCACGGTCACATCCCGGACCCTAAGGCGCATGGACTCGTAGGGCTCGGCATTGTGGTTCTCCACGAACCAGCCGTCCTTCTGCGCGTCATAGACGGGGGCCGGAATGTCACTCGCGGCCACCAGGACCGGCGGCGGCAGCGGGTTGCCGCTGTTGACGATATGCAGGCCGGGGTTGTAGGCCGTCAGCCATTGCAGGAAGGTCGTGCCGCGATATTCCTCCACTTTCATGTTAGTGAATTCGACCCAGTCTCCGATCTGCACTTGGCCGAACATCTGGTACGGATAGGCAGTCCAGTCCTTGGCCTGGATCGCGCCCCAGCCGTCGGGATAATTGGGGTCCTGCAAAACGACCCGCGGCCGACTGCCGGCATACTTGGCGACCACGATACCACCCGTGCAATCGACGACCTGGGAGTCGTAGAAGCTCGCGTCGCCATCGGTGGTATTGGACTGGATCTCGTAGATGGTCAGGGGGTCGCCCTGCGCTGCTGCAACTAGCACAATGGTCCATGTGAGAATACACGCGACTGCGGTCATGGTTTTAGGGAGTCCGTCCATGCGATTCCTGCGCGCCTTTGGGAGCGGGGCTAGAAAGCCGGTCTCACACTGAAGTATGGCTCACACGCTGAAGAGACGGTCACATCCTGGAGTGCCGCCGGCGCGCCGCCAACGCCAGGGCGACGCCGAGCAGGGTCAGGGTGCCCGGCTCGGGGACAATGTCGCCCGCCGACCGCGTGTCCAACTGATAATAATCCCATCCGTCGGATGGCTTGGTGTATTGTTCGACGATGCCGGTTATGCTCTGCAGGAACGCTCCCGGGATGATCCGCGGGTCGTAGGGCCCGCCCGCATCCACGTTCATGTAGTCGGTGCCCCAGGCCACGTCCGTACCCTGCCACAGCTCATAGTTGTCACCCGCCTTGCCCAGCCCCTTCTGTCCTACGGCAAGGTTGTGCAGGGTAGCGATCATGCTCTCGTAGGGCTCGCTGGCGGCACGGTCCACCGGGACGACCAGATCCGCGGCCGTGAGCAAGACGGGATCGGGCAGGGGGTTTCCCATGCTGTCGATGCTGAACGAGACGTTCGGGGCCAGCGTAGTGCTATACTGCAGAAAAGTCGTGCCCCGGAACTCCTCGATGTAGATGTTGTCAAAGCTGACCCAATCTCCGAGGTGGACCGAGTTAGCCAACAGGCGGCCTGTGGTCGAGTCTTTGACCGCCATCGCACCCCAGGTGGGATAGGCCGGATCCTGCAAGTACACCCGATCGTTAAACCCGCGCCAGATGTGTGTCACGATCCCACCGCTCACACTGTGGATCTGGCCGTTGTAGATGCTCTGGTCCCCGTCGGAAGTGTTGAATTGCACATCATAGATAGATAGCTCGTCCGCATGACCCGGGCTGCCCCAACCCATAACGGCCAAGCCGACCAACATCACTCCAAACCGATACGTCTTCACTTTTCTTACCTCCTATCCAGATTAATCCCTCGAGCTTCTATCGAAAGCCGATGCGCCGGCTTCCATTTCCCTTTTTCATCTTCCATTTGTGTCCGCGGGCGGGTACGGAAACCAATTCGGGTCGTTCCGCGGAGGAACCTCCTGAGCGGAGTTCCATCCCGACCTCCACACGCTCCTTTGCCATTCCACGTGATTGTCGCAATACAAGAGGTTCCCGCCCAACCTGCTCCCGCTCCGCGGATGGCGGGCGGAGAACGCTTTCGGATAACTGCCGCAGTACTTGCCGGCCGACCGATAGAGCGTCTGGCCGTCGAACCCCTTGCGCGGGTCCAGCAATTGCTCAAACAGCAGAATGACGCGCTCCGGGGCCACGATCCGTGCCGTATCCAGAAAAGAGGGCATCGGGTAGTCAGAGCCGCCGGGGGGAGGCCAAGCATTCTGGTCCAGTTCGAGGCAGGAGTTCATGGCATAGCTGAAGTAGCCTAACTTCTCGGGGCGGTAGTTATACAGGCCGCTGTCTACCAGCCGTCCCCAAGGGCATTGGTAGAAGGTGCTCTCTTTCGGGTATTGGTAAGCAACATGCGCCCGCCACGGCTTGTAACGGATAAGCGGCGGAAGCAGGTCCACCCAGCCGTGCCAATCAGCCATGTCTGCCTTGCTGATATGGGGGTCTTTGAGATCGCGCGGCCCGCGGTCCAGGCCGTCGCAGTGAGGCAAGACCGCCCCGTTCTCCGCCGCGTAGCAGTTGAAGGCCATCCCCCACTGCTGGAGCCGAGCGGCACAGACCACCTGGTGCGCCTGCTGGCGGGCCGAGCTGAGCGACGGCGACAAAATGGCGACCAACAGGCCGAGGACGGAGACCACGACGAGCATTTCCACGAGGGTAAAGCCGCGGCGCCTCCACTCGCCTCCGGGACTTCGATGTGCTTTGCAAAGCATATCGCGCTACCGAAAAAAACCCGCATGTCTATCCGGGGCCCGGAAAACACGCGGGCGCACATCTCGATATCCACCAATCCATGATAAGATTATCCTGGTGCTGGCGACCGTGCAAGAGGTTCACCGGTTTTTTCTCGCCGTCGGCCCACGGTGCTTGTTATGGCGGTGACTATACTGTCGGCTGGCCGGGGGGAGGGCAAAACCACGTTCCTCCGCCGGTACGCGGCGCGTGTGGCCGTGCTGGGGCGCTCCGTCGGCGGGATCGCCTCCCCAGCCGTCTTCGAGCACAACCAGCGCATCGGTTACGACCTGTTGGATTTGCGCTCCGGCCGCCGCCGGCGACTCGCTCGATGGGTCACATCGGGAGAAGGCCCTCCAACGGTGGGGGCGTATCGGTTTGACGAGGCCGCCATCGCGGAGGGCAATGCCGCCATCGTCGCGGCCGTGCGCGACAGTCTGGAAGTCATTGCCATTGATGAGGTTGGACCGCTGGAGTTACGCGGAGAAGGATGGACCCCGGCCCTGGAAATTGCCCTCCGGGAGAGCGATTTGGAGCGGGAACTGCTTATTGTCGTTCGGCCGGCGCTGGTGGACGAGTTGGCGAGACGATTTCTCTCGCCGCTGTGGGCCGCGGCCCGACGCGTCGGTCCGCCGTGGCCAATGGGAATGTTAGGGGAATAACGTGCCCAGAATACAGCCTGGCCCCCGCAAAGCCCATCCGAGCCCCAAGAGCGAGTCCCCCCCCGGAGCCTGGGAAGGCCGTTTGCGGCTGTGGGTGGTGGTCAACGGGCGTAACGCCTTAGGCCCCGGCAAGGTCCGCCTGCTCGAGGCCATTGCTGCCACAAAATCCTTGTCGGCGGCCGCCAAACAATTGCGGATGAGCTACCGACTGGCCTGGCAGCATTTGCGGCGCATCGAAGAACAGACCGGCATAGCCGTGGTGGAGCCGCGCCGGGGCGGTCCGGGCGGCGGGGGAACCGATTTGACGCCACAAGGCTCGGCGCTACTGGACGCCTATCATCGTTTCCGGCATGAGGTTGAGGAACATGTCCAGTCCGCATGCCACCGACATTTTACCCCGTGGCTCTCGTCCGACACCAGCAAGACGTAAGGCGCACGCCGCCGGTCGCCCAGGCTCTTGTGGACCGCTTTCCAGCCCGTGATGGTCGCGCGCCAGCGGGTCGATGACAGGCTAGAAAGCCCGTCCCACACGGCAGGCCGCTACATCACGGCGTGCCGGTCCGAGGTTGCGGGTCGAGCACGAAGATCTCCACCCGGCGGTTCTTGTCCCGATTGCGCTCCGAGTCATTGGGCACGCGGGGGCGGTGCTCACCGCAGCCGCACGCCACGACGCGCTTCGCGTTAATGCCGTGCTTGGAGAAGTACCGGACCACGGCCAACGCCCGCTGGGCGCTGAGTTCCCAGTTATCCTCCCACCCGCTGACTTTGATGGGCACGTCATCCGTGTGACCAAACACGAGGACGTCCTTGGTGGGATAAGTCTTCTGCACTTGATCGATGATGAGGTCCAGAACTTTCCTGGAGCTTTCCTGGATGGTCGCCTTGCCCGAGTCGAACAGGGCCCACCCCTCGATGGCGATCATCGCCCCGCCCGGCACCGCAGTCCAACCCTCGGGCACTTTCTCTTTGGGCTGGTTGGCCAGTTGGCCTCGCAAGCCGGCATTCTCGCTGCGAGCGGCGGCCAGGTCCTGCTGACATCCGTCGCGCTCGGCCCGTGCTTGCGTCAGGTCATTCTGGCAGCCATTCAGCTCCTCGGTCAGGGCCTGGTTGTTCCCCTCCAGCAACTTGATCTTCTCTTTGTTGGGATCCTGGCAGCCGCCGATCATCATCGCCGCCAGCACCCACAACACCGACCCGCCCCCGGGTAATCGCATTCCCTTCATGCCACCGTCTCCCTTCTGGTCACCGCGACCGGTAGTTCCGATCGCCAAAACCTGCATGCCCGTTTATTCCTCGGAAATAGCTTTCTTGAGCTTGGCGTCGATGCGCTGCTCCTGTTCCTGGAGCTCCTTGGCCCGCGCTTCCTGTCCTTCTTCACGTTCCCGTAGGGCCGATTCCAGGGCGACCTTCTTCATGTCGCGCCGAACACCCCACACCAGCGAGAGCGTCCAGTAGGCCACCAGTGCCCCTAGCGCCGTACACAGGATTAACCAAAGCACGTTGATCGGTCGGCTTGTATCTACCAGCCAGAAAAACCACACCTGGGCCTGGTGATCGCGGTTTTTCCAGAGCACCGCGCCAACCGCCAGGATCACCAGCACGATCAGCGTGAGCCTAGAATAGACCTTGACGCGCTGCAATGCAAGTCGCATGTGCCCACCTCAGTTGCTCAGGCCTGTGAGTTTTCCTGAAAGCACTGCCTTGAATACCAGGACCGTGTTCTGCACCGGACCCAGTTCCAACAGGCGGTTATAGAACACCACCACGACCAGGAACGCAAGCGATAGCCACGGAACCAGCGGAATGGCCCGGGTGCGCTTGAACGGGAGCAACGCCACCCAGCCAGCCAGGGCCAAAAAGCTGGTCAGCACAAAGCCCATGACCACCACCGGCCAGCCCGCTACGCAACCCGCCGCGGCCATCAGGTGGATGTCGCCCGTACCGAAGGCCTCGCGGCCTAGGATCAAGGTGAACACAATCCGTACCGCCCAGCCCAGGGCGCCGCCGATGACGTATCCTGAAGCCGCCGTGACCAGCCCCAGGAGCGGATGCCACGATCCACGGGGGCCCCAACTGAGCACGCCGCCGCATACGCGCCGGAAGGCGTCGTTCTTCAGGCAGATCCACACGACTACGACGCCGCTCACCACCGCCGGGAGCAGCATCAGCAACTCCTGAAGCACCACGGTCCGGGCCCCGTGGCGCTCCGCCTCGATCGCTTCGATGATCTCGGTGTCTGCACGACGTGGGGGCACACCGGCACCGACCGTGAGCACGAAGCACAGTGCCATCGGCACCCACAATCGCCAGGCGGGAAATAGCCTCGGTTCGGTCGACAGGGCATCGCCCGTGGTAAACCCGGCAAGGAGGAGAAACACCAAGGCCACCAGCCACGCCGCAACCGGGGCCAGACCGGATCGGGCGGGTGTTACCGCAACGGGGGCGGAATCCTGGGCGAGGCCTTCGGCGTGGGCCTGGTCGAGGGGCGCCGCAAACCGGCGGAGGGCCCACGACGTCAGCCACACCACCAGCGCCACCACCAGACTCATGGCTCCGGTCGTGGGACCTGGACGGTACCAGCCGGTGCCTACCGTCGTCGCCCAGCCGCTCACTGCCGGGGTCCAGATAAGGTGCAGCACGAAGCCGGCCAGCACTGCAAAGCTGGTGAAGCGGATGTCAATGAAGTAGTGTTCCAGGTCGATCGCGGACATGGCCAGGAGGCAGCCGAAGAGGATGAGGTGCGCGAGCAGGATCGGCCAGTCGTAAGCGAGCTGGCTGGTGAGCCCGAGTTCACGGTGCCCACCCCGCAGGCCGGCCACGCAGAACGCGTCGAACAGCACCAGGGTGAGCGTGGCCATGAGCAACTCGATAGCGGGATAGCGCGGGGAGATCGGCACGCCGCAGGCGCGACACCTGCCCCCCAGCCTGATGTAGCTCAACACCGGGAGATTGTCGTACCAGTGAATCCGCGCCCCGCAGATCGGGCAGAAGGACCACAGCGGAGCACTCGTGGAGAGGCCCCGCGGGGTGCGATAGATCACGACGTTGAGGTAGCTGCCAAAGGTCAAGCCGACGGCCGCGAAGAAGACGATCCACCACAAGGTCGCAACCACCAACATGGTTGGGCACACTCAATCGTGGCGCACGGGTACCCCCTCCCTTTCAGGGAAGAGGGGCAGGCCGTTCCCTTTCCCTGAAAGGGAGGGGGTACCCATCCGCGCGGGTTGACCGCCGGCTCGGATGGGTTCTGTACTCAGAAGGTACTACAATCGAGAATGGGTCCCATCGCAATAGGGGCGGTTTCCGCTCTGATGGCACTGGCAGATGGCCAGCTTGCAGGCTGCGGTGATCTCCACCACGAGCGGCCGCAGTCCGGTCCCCTCGCGGGAATGCGCGCCGTCGCAGTACGGCAGGTTGGCGGATAGTCCGCACTGGCAATAGGCTTTCTTGCCGGCGGTCTCGTCGATCACTATGGGTCGGGTGCCGTGTTTGGGCTGTGCCATAGCGGATACTCTCGGTCAGGGCTTCGGCGGGTTGCGGCCGCCGCGGGGTTGTTGGGCCGGGGGCTTGGTCGTTCCCGCCGGCTCGCGTAACGCCGCTAAATCGATGCCGTCCACGGGGCTGAAGGATTGCCGGCTGCGAATGTCAAAGCGATAGACCACCAGGCGCTGCGCGACGGCATCCACCACGTACAGCAGATCCTCGTCGGGCAGGAATTGCCCGGTTGCCAACACATAATCGCCGGATTCCAGGCCCGGGCCGGCGCTGGCGAAAGCCTTTGGCGTTTGAGCGTGGACGATCATCAGCCCGACTAGAAGGATGACGGCCGTGATGCCCAGCACGCCGATGGTGAGGTTCTTGTTGTCCATGATCGAGGTCTCCTGCGGCTAGGGTTGGGTTCGCCGGATGTCGGACTCGAGGTCACGCGTCTGCACGAAGGTCATCTTCCCGTCGTTGCTCTTGGCCGGGATGAAACAGTGCAGCTTGCGTACCTGGTGGTCGAGTATGTAGATCGTGTCCCAGTCTTTGTGGACCTTGACCGTGCAGACGCCGAAGTCGCCCGGTCGCCCGCCGCGCTGGGCATAGGCGGCGGGCACCAGGTCCAGGCTGAAAATGAGCACCGCCGCCAGGATCAGGTTGAGGCCGACGAGGGCCACGATCAGGCTACGTTTGCTGAGCACGAGATTTCTCCTGCAAAGGTGCGGTCACGACTGGTGGGAGCGTTTCGGGTTCTTGAAGGCCACCGCGCACACCAGCCCCACCATTACCACCGAAAAGAGCCATTGGAAAATCGGCTTCTCGGGCTTGGGGTCGGAAGCCCTGTTGACGGCCACGGCCAACGGGAGGGCCCCAGACGTAAGCCAGAGAACGCCGGCTGCGATCAGCAGGTGTTTGACTCTGCGCCAGCCGTCATGCAATTGGTTGTACCGGCGAGGTTCATCCATCATGCCCAGTATTATAGGCTTCGTGAGCAGTCTGGGAAGGGGGCCTTTACCGGCTCACCGGACGCCGGGAGGGAAGGCCGAGGACCATTGAATCCCCCACGTTCCCAACGCGTTCAGCCCTAGTGCTCCAACGCAGCTAGAGTTTCGGGTGTGCCACTGCTCTGTGAGCAGTGCTTTCGAGGGAGCCTCCTGTGCCCGGCACTGCCGAGACGGCAGTGGCACACAAGGGTGATCGACTCCGAACTCGCAGGTTAAGGTGCGTCGGAGCACTAGTCCGAGGTGGGTCCCGCGAAGGCGGCTTTCATGCTAAGAATGAAGACGCGATGCTCGAGCGAGACGGGGTAATAGAAGGCCCTGGAGCGCTGCGCCGCGTTTTGGGGCGGGTTGGATTTTCGCGGCCGCCGTCTGCTACCTGATCTTCTTCCGCCATGCTCGACCACGCGAACATGGATGAGCCTGCTGGCACCCGGCGATAACCGGTTTTCTAGGTTGCGCCGCGAGGTGATTGAGATCCGCGGCCGGCCCGTGGAAGTCTGGATCGCCGTGATCTTCAGCTTGAACGTGCCGAGGTCTGAGGTTATCTACTTCACGGGCGCACTTACCGAGCCGAGCAAGACCGATTTATTCGTCGAGTCTAGGTCCGGTTGGTGCGGTGACTGATGTATCGCCGATCACTGAAGGAGAGGAGCCTTCATGCTGGGCGGACACTACTTCAAACGCCTCCGACGTCGCCGGCCGCATCAGGCGGTGACGCTCGAGCCTACCCCTGAAAACCTGCTGCTGCTTCTCGCACAGCACGTGGTGGAACCGTTCGGGTGCGTCAGCGACGCGGCCGCGGTCGCCGTTTCGCCGAATCCCCCGGTGCCGAAAGACGGCGAAGACCCGCCGGATAACCCCGGCCATCCGGCCTGCGTAGAGTACGCCAACACCGACTACTGCCGTGAGTCGTGGCAACTCCATCTGGCCGAACTGAGCCGCCATCCCGAGACACACCGGCACCGCTGCGACTATGAACGGCATTGTGCCGTGCTTCCGGTCGTCCACGGGGATCGCTGCCTGGCAGTCGTTAAGCTCGCCTGCCCGCCGACCGTGGCCGAAGAGGAATTCGAGCATGTGGTAGAGTACCTGGACCTTTTGGTGAAGGATTTCGCGCGGTCAGAGGCGGAGTTTCTGAGCCGGCTGCCTTGGTCCGCACTCCCGGTGGCGGAGCCCAGCGAGGATCCGCTCCCGACCACTGCGGAACCCGTCGGACCCCAGGTCGATCACCCCCAAATCAGCCGGGCCATCCAGTACATCGACGAGCACCTTCCTGACCCGCAGTTGACCGTCAGCCGGGTCGCCCAAGCTCTGGGCGTGCATGCGAACTACCTCAGCCGGCTCTTTGTCGACCAACTCGGCCAGCGGATGAGTCGCTTCATCGCCGGCCGACGTATCGAGCTGGCCAAGACGCTGCTGACCACCACCGACCGGCAGATCAAACACATCGCCCGTGAAACCGGCCACGCCAACCCCAACTGGTTCGTCCATGTGTTCACCGCCTACACCGGTCTCACGCCTGGAGCGTATCGAAAGAGGTCACGCGGGCTGCCGCGCTCCGCCGGATGACTCGAAACCGGGCGCCGCCTGAACAGCGGGTACCCGATGGCGGCTCCGCGGCGCTACGTGCCGTCGCCGGGCCGGCATCGGTGCCGGCCACAAAATCAGCGCAGTATTTCTAAGATCAGGTGTGTATTTCTCAGGTTGAAATGATTTTCCGTTCGGAATGGCTGCGCCGACGTTTAAGGTGGCTTTGCCAAGAGCGCACATGGACACCGTCGGGAGATGAGGAGGCGGGATCGGTGCTGGATCGGGCAGGCACGATGCGGGCGAGGGTGACCTTCTGGCGGGCCGATCTCGGATCGTCACAGTCTTATGGAGCGGTGAGTGCAGTCGGTCGGGCCGGCCGCACCGGGTCATTTGAAAACTGATGAAGACCTCCCGTGGCCATCGGGGGGTGGAAGGAGAACGATCATGAGAAGCTTGAGTCTGTGGATTGCGATCCTGATGGCGTGCGCCGGCTTCGCGGCTGACCGGGCGTGCGCCCAGATGTCGATGGGCACGGCGTTCACCTATCAGGGCTGGCTCACCCAGGGTGGGACACCGGTGAACACCAACGGCATCAGTATGAGCTTCGAGCTTTACGACGATGCTGCGGCCGGCACTCTCCTGGCCAGCGATCCACCGTCGGGGACCGTGGCGGTGACCGTCACCGACGGCCTGTTCACCCAGGTGATCGACTTTGGCGCGGACGTCTTCACCGGCGAGGCCCGGTGGCTCCAGGTGTATGTGAACGGCTCCGCCCTGGTGCCGCGACAGGAGCTCACTCCCGCGCCCTACGCGTTGTATGCCCTCGATTCGCCTGGCAGCGTGTGGGAATCGGCCGGCAGTGACATCTTCAACACCAACCTGGGCAACGTCTTGCTCAGCGGGCGGGTCAGTGTGGGGGACGAGACGCAGCTCTGGGGCAGCCTCAACGTGCGCGGCTACGAGCCCGCGTCCTCGCCGACCTACGATCCTCTCGTGCAATTCTCGGCCACCGACGGCATCATCGGGAACCTCTACCATCGGTTCAGCGGAACGAGTTCGGTGGTTGGCCTCGACAGCTTCGCGCCGAACGACCCAGGCACCAAGGTACCTTTGGTTCTCCAGGAGTTCGGCGGCAACGTCGGCGTCGGCACGAACGCCCCTACCGATCCGCTGACGGTGAACGGGGTGGTCCGCTCGCTGGCCGGCGGCTTCAAATTCCCGGACGGCACGACCCAGACCACCGCGGCCGCCGGCAGCACCGGATGGAGCCTCACCGGCAACGCCGGCACCAACCCCACCACCAATTTTCTCGGTACGACGGACAACCAGGCGCTGGAAATCCGGGTCAACAACGCTCGTACCCTGCGGATCGAACCGAATGCGACCAGCCCCAACATCCTTGGCGGCCATCCCAACAACACGGTCACCGCCGGCGCCTACGGCGCCACGATCGCCGGCGGCGGAGCCGCCGCGGGAACCAACCGGGTCACCGACCGGTACGGTACGGTCGGCGGCGGCTACAACAATCAGGCCGGCGACGGAGCGGGAACGCAGAGTGATCGGATGTACGCGACCGTGGCCGGGGGCCAGTCCAACACAGCCTCCGGATCCAATGCATCTGTGGGCGGCGGCGTAGGCAATACGGCTAGCGGCAGTAATTCGACCGTGGCTGGCGGAGACGCCAACTCCGCGAATGGTCTGAGGGCCACGATCGGAGGCGGCTGGGCCAACGCTGCCGGCCAGGATGCGTTTATCGGCGGTGGCGCCGCCAACCAAGCAACCGGCACGTACGCGAATATCGTCGGCGGCGAGATGAACAACGCCAGTGCGCTGCACGCAACTATCGGCGGCGGATACTGGAGCGAGGCCACCGGCGAATACTCCACCGTTTCCGGCGGAAGGTCAAACGATGTCACCGACGACTACGGGGCGGTCGGAGGTGGCCGATCCAACCAAGCTGGCGACAACGCCGGTACGACGGCCGATCGTCCGTACGCCACGGTCGGCGGGGGCTACAGCAACCTGGCAAAAGGAAGCTACTCGACCATCGCCGGAGGCAACAATAACACCGCCGATGGCCTCGATGCGACCGTGTCCGGCGGGTTGAACAACAACGTCACCGATGACTACGGCACCATTGCCGGCGGTGGGAACAACCAGGCCGGCGACAACGCCGGTTCGACGGCCGATCATCGGAACGCCACGGTCGGCGGCGGCGAGTACAACATCGCCAGTGGCGACCACTCGACCATCGCCGGAGGCTACATTAACGCCGCCGATGGCACGTATGCGACTGTGGCGGGCGGGGAGCACAACATCGCTGCTGATCACTACGCGACGGTCGGTGGCGGTACCTATAACCAGGCCGGCGACGACATTGGGACCAACGGTGAACACGCGACGGTCGGGGGGGGGGCTACAGCAACTTGGCAAATGGCCACTACTCGACGATCGCCGGCGGCTACAACAACACCGCCGACGCATACTCATTTGTCGGAGGCGGGGGGGACAACAACGCGAGTGGCGTAGGCTCGTCCATTAGCGGCGGCTACGGCAATACCGTTACCGACAACGGTTACGGCTCGTTCGTCGGCGCCGGCTCGGGCAACACCGCGAGCGGCCAGAACTCGTTCATCGGCGCAGGCCAGTACAACACCGCGAGCGGATGGTACTCAATGGTACCCGGTGGTTTCATGACCGAGGCTGGGGGAAACTACAGCTTCGCCGCTGGTTATAAAGCACATGTACGTTCGACCGCGCTGGGCGATCCGGCGACCGACAATGGTACCTTCGCGTGGGCGGACTCAACCTACGCCGATTTCATTTCGGACGGGGCCAACCGGTTCCTCGTTCGCGCTTCCGGAGGAACCAAGATCTATTCGAATTCGACCGCCACGGTTGGCGTCCAACTCTTCGCCGGCGGTAACTCCTGGAGCCCCATAAGCGACCGCAACGTCAAGGAAAACGTAACGCCCATCGACGCCCGCGAGGTTCTCGATCGCCTGGCCGCGATCCCCATCGCCGAGTGGAACCTGATCTCCCAGGATCCCGCCATTCGCCACATCGGCCCGATGGCCCAGGACTTCTACGCGGCCTTCGGGGTAGGGGAGGTGGAAACGCACATCAGCAGCAGCGACGCCGACGGCGTGGCCCTGGCGGCCATCCAGGGCCTGCACGAACTGGTCTCTGAGAGAGACTGCCGCATCGAGGAACTCGCCCAACAGAACGACCAACTGGCCGAGCAGAATCAGCAGCTTGAAGCGCGCCTGTCGGCCCTGGAGGCGAAGGTCGGCCGGTTGCTCGGCGCGAAGGAAGGAGGCACGCGATGAGCGGCGACCCTGCCACGAACCGGACGGCCCTCCGTTCGGCCTCGACTTGTCGAACATGTGTGTTCCGATCGATCGTACGTTTCGCACCGGCGCGACGGATCCGCCAGCCGACAACCGTTCCCAAGAGGCCGCTCACGGCAGCGCGCGCCATGGCCGCGCTGCTGCTGATGGGTGGGGCCATCGCGACGACGACGCGCGCGCAGGTTGGCAGCACGCCGCCGGGTTGCGGCCAAGAAGGAGATCAGGAAGTGAGCCATCGCAGCCTCTGACATAGGTGCTCTTAGGTTGGCATTGGTGTCCGATATCCCAAACGGAAGGAGAAGCAGATGCACAGGTCGAAGAAAATCCGGTTTCGAGGACTCAGCATGGTGGCGCTGCTCGTGATGACGAGCGTCGGCGCCCGCGGCCAGTCGGCCAATACGCCGGCCGAACATCCAACGATTCGGCCCGAGTTGGCTTACGCTGGCGGCGCCAGCGCGATGCGAGGAGAAAGACCTGCTCCACCGGCGAGCCCTGCCCTGGAGGCGCAGCGAATAGCACTCCCAAGCGTCGATCCATCATCCGGCCTCCGGGGCGACGCCGACTTGCGCGCGGCGGTCGGGACGTCTTTCACATATCAGGGGCAACTCAAAAGCGCCGGTGTTCCCACAAACTTGCCGCAAGACCTGCGGTTTACCTTGACCGATGACACCGGTGCGACGGTGAGCGGGCCTATTTGCATGGACAACGTTGCCTGCACCAATGGCTTGTTCACCGTGGAACTCGACTTCGGCGCCCAGTTTCCCGGCGACGCCAGGGAATTGGCCATCGAAGTGCGCCCGGCGGCGACCGGCGATTGCACCGTCACAACCGGGTTCACCCTCCTGAACCCGCGGCAGAAGTTGACGGCAGCGCCGTACGCTCTTGGATTGCGGCTTCCCTTCGCGGGTTACGCCGATTCGCCGAGCCAGCCAGCCTTCTCTATGGAGTCACAGTACAATGCAATCCAGGGACTCAGTGGGGGCTATTTTGGGGGCAAGTTCCGTTCGGTATTCGCCGGCGGGGGGCCCCAGTGGGTCGGAGTGGTGGGTTCGACCGACGTGGAGATCTGGTATATTCATGATAGTGGGGTCGGCGGCTACTCCGTAGCCGGCCAAGGGGTCAGCGGGTACACCGAAACCGGCATAGGCGTGCTGGGCCTCAGTGTTTCCGGCGATGGGATGGTCGCGCAGAGTTCCGGTGCGAACGGGTCCGGCATCTACGCAGTGAACTACGCCTCAACAGGAACAACCTGGGGCGTCTTTGGTGAGGTGAGCAGCCCGGACGGATATGCAGGCTATTTCCAAGGCCGCGGCTACTTCAGCGGCCTCGTCGGCATCGGAACGACCAGCCCCAGCGGAGCACTGGATGTCGAGGGCTCCGCGTCCACCACGACCATCGATATCAACAACACCGCGGCCAACGGCGACCCCATGATGCGATTCCAACTGAGCGGCACGACGCCCTTCAGTATGGGCATCGATGACAGCGACGCCGACAAGTTCAAGATCGGAACCACCTCGCCGGATACGAATACGCGTTTGACGATCGATTCCGCCGGCGGCGTCGGCATCGGGACGACCAGCCCCACGGAGGTGCTGGACGTGTCGAGCACTTCGACCTTCAAGACCGGCATCCATCTGCAAAACAGCAGCGTGGCGCAGAATTATGTGCTTCAGGTCACTGGCTCAAGCGAGGCGGGACGGCAAGGCAACCTCGAGATCTGGCGAGGCAACCCGTGGGGCATTGGCTTGGTCATGCAGCCGGACGGCGACGTCGGCATCGGAACAACATCGCCCACAGAAAAGCTGCACGTCAACGGCAACATTCAGTTGGCCAACGACGCGGACATACTCGGCGCGGATAAAATCGTCGGATACAACGATCTTCGCCTCTACGGTGACAGCAGCGGCCTGGATCCAGACTTGTTTATCGGCGCAGGAGGCTGGGTAGGCATCGGGACGACGGGCCCCGCGGCGACGCTGGAAATCGAGTCCGACAGCACGATTGATGCGCCGCAGTTGCTGCTCACGGAATCGGAACAGGACTTTGCCCGCCTGACTTTTCAGAACACCGCGACGACTCGCTTCTGGAGTATCGCGGGCAGTACAGCAAACGCGGGCGAATTCACTGACGACCATCTGAATATCTACTACAGCGCGATTGGCGACGTCATGTCCTTCGCTGACGGCGGTGGGGTCAACATTCCCATCGGCCCCGTCGGCATCGGCACAACCACCCCTTTCCCCTACATGCTGGCCGTCAACGGCACGGCCGCGAAACCCGGCGGCGGCTCCTGGTCGATTTTCTCCGACTCCCGCCTCAAGCACGATATCGAGCCGATGACGGGCGTACTTGATCGACTGCTTTCTCTGCGCGGTTATGTATTCGAGTTCGACCAGGAAGCGGTCGAGAACCGGTTGGCGCTTCCCGGCCGGCAAATGGGTCTGCTGGCGGAAGAAGTGGAGCAGGTCTTTCCCGATTGGGTCGGAAAAGACGCGGACGGCTACCGCTACGTGACCGAGCGGGCCACCACCGCCCTGATGGTCGAAGCGCTCCGCGATCTGCGGAACGAGAAGGATCGGCAGCTCTCGGAGAAGGATGGCCAGATTGAGGAACTCGCCGAGCAGAACCGAGACCTAGCTCGCCAGAACGAGCGGCTCGAACAGCGCCTGGCCAAGCTCGAATCCCTGGTCAACCGTCTGGCTGATTCCGAGAAAGGAGCCGGCCGATGAAACGCGTTATTGCCATCAGCGTAGCTTTTCTCGCCGCGACCGCCCTCGCCCAGGTCGGCGGAGGTTACGAACTCACCTGGTCCACCGTCGACGGCGGCGGCGCCATGTTCAGCACCGGCGGAGGCTATGAACTCGGCGCGACGGTCGGCCAACCCGATGCCGGCGCGGTGATGACCGGCGGCGGTTTCGAACTGACCGGCGGATTCTGGCCGGCCGCCTGCATGGCACTGCCCGGTTCGGGGGATCTGGACGGCGACGGCGACGTCGACCTCGACGACTACGCCCTCTTTGAAGGCTGCCTCAACGGTCCGGGCCCGGGATACCCCCCGGGCTGCGGCGCCGCCGACTTGAATGGCGACGGCGTGGTGGACTTACTCGACTTCGCCGCGTTCCAGGTCCTTTTCGCCCCTTGAAAAGGGGCAGGCGGCCAAGGCGCTCTGATCCAAAGCGGCGCGGTCTTCAAACCCCTGAAAGGGGTGGCATTCGGTAGCTAGGGGCCCGCCGCTGGTGCGAGAATCCCTTCTCGCACCCA
>JAZDKM010000148.1:0-11231 GCA_043803085.1 Planctomycetota bacterium | reverse complement strand
TGAGCGGCTGGTGCGCGGTTGCGCCGAGTCCTGCATTCGGACCGCGGTGGGGTGCCAGAATATCGATACTCTGCTGACCACCCGGCGCGACGCGGTCGAGCAGGCGGTCAAGGAGGCGCTGCAGCCTGCCCTGGACCGGTGCGCCGCCGGGGTGCGGGTGCTCGACGTGAACTTGATCGACGTGCATGCGCCGCCGGACGTGCACGAGGCCTTCCGCGAGGTGGCCAGTGCCGCCGAAGAGAAAATGGAGACCATCAACACCGCCTATGAATATCTGGAGCGCGTGGTCCGGCAAGCGCGAGGCGAAGCGGCCCAGCGCATGGTGGCAGCGCAAGGGCGGGCCGTGGATACCGTGGAAAGGGCCAAGGGCGAAGGCACCGCGTTTGGCGAGCAGTGGGCGGCTTACCGCATGCATCCCGCCATCACGCGCTTGCGGCTGTACTTCGAGACGCTCGATGCGGTGCTTGGGGACCTGCGGAAGTATATCCACGTATCGGCGCGCTCCGGGGAAGGGCTCGACCTGTGGCTGATCCAGAAGGAAGCGCAGGCCGATCTGCCTATGGTGCCGAACAGCGCCGGGAAACCGGAGCCTTAGAGTCCTTGCCATGAGGCGTGGTGGGACAGCCTCTTAAGCGACGGAGACCGATGCCGTGAGGAGGTTTATCGTTTTGGTGGGTTTGGGGCTGGTGGTCCTGGCGGGTTGGTCGGCGTGCTTCACCGTGCACGAGACCCAGTACGCGCTGGTCACCCGCTTCGGCGATCCGGTGCGGGTGATCCGGGAGCCCGGCCTGCAGTGCAAGTGGCCGGCGCCGATCGAGAGCACGGTTTATTTCGATCGGCGGCTGCTGGTGTTGGACGGTCCCCGCCTTGGCGAACCGGCCCGCGAGTTCCTGACGCAAGACAAGAAGAACATCGAGGTCTCGACCTACACCGCCTGGCGCATCGCCGATGCTTTGCACTATCTCAAGGCCGTCGGCACCCGCGCGGAAGCGGAGGCCAATCTGGGCGTCATCGTCGCTTCGGAATTGGGCAAGGTTTTGGGCCGGCACGACTTGTCCGCCTTGCTTTCCGTCGATGCCGGCAAGCTGCAACTGGAGTCCATCACGGACGAAATCCGTAGGGCCTGCGCGGACGTGGCGGCGCGGCAGTACGGCCTCGAGGTCGTCGATTTCCGCATCAAGCGGATCAACTTTCCCGAGCAGAACCGCAACAGCGTTTTCCAGCGGATGAAGGCTGAGCGCAAGCGCATCGCCACGCGCTACCGCAGCGAAGGCGAGGAAGAGGCGACCAAGATTCGCGCCACCGCCGACAAGGAACGCACCGAAACCCTCGCCGACGCCTACCGCCAGGTGCGGGAGATCGAAGGCCACGCCGAGGCCGAAGCGACCCGCGTTTATGCCGCGGCCTACAGTCAGGACGCGGAGTTCTACGAGTTCCTGCGCACGCTCGAATCGTACGAGAAGTCCTTAACCAAGGGCACGACCCTCGTGCTGCCGGCGGATTCGCCCTATTTGAAGCTGCTGTTGAACCAAGGGGCCCTGCCAACAACGAGCGCACCGGGCGACGCGCCGCCCCGGGAGAACGCCGATGATTAGCACCGGTCAGTCGAGTAACCTCCCTACCGGCGACCGCCGCCGGCGCCTGGGCCGCATGCTGCCGGCGCTCGCCGGAGCGGTCGTCCTGGTGTGGTTGGCGTCCGGGTTCTACACCGTCGGCACCGACGAGCGCGGGGTGGTGTTGCGTTTCGGGCGCGTACACGACAAAGGCATCGAGTCGGGACTGCACTACACCTGGCCGCGGCCGATCGAGCGCGCCTATACGCCGCGGATCAGCGACGTCAAATCACTCGAGGTCGGTTTCGCCACCCTGGGGCAGAAGTCGTCCGAGGCCCGGCGTTCGGATACTCTGACCGGCGACGAGAACATTCTCAAGATCATGATGGTGGTGCAGTACCAGATTCGCGATCCGGTCGCCTATCTGTTCCGGGCCGAGGAACCGCACTGGCTCGTGGAGAGGACGGTGGAGTCCGCCATGATCCGGCTGGTGGCCTCGCTCTCGGTGGACGACGTGCTCACCACCGCCAAAGACGAAATCCAGGTGAAGGCGATCGCATTGGCCCAGGGATGGCTCGATGCTTATCAGGCGGGGATCACGCTGCTGGGCGGCAACTTGCAAGTGGTCGACCCGCCGGTACCCGTCAGTCCGGCCTTCAAGGAGGTAGCCAGCGCCAAGAAAGACGCCGAGCGGATGCTCGACGAGGCCCGGGAGTACGAAGGCCGGATTCTCCCCGAAGCCCGCGGGCAGGCCCAGCGGCTGCTCAGCGAAGCCCAAGCCCGGGCGACCGAGCGGATCAACCGGGCGCGAGGCGACACGGATTGGTTCCTGAGCCTGCTGGCGGAATACCGCCAGGCGAAGGCGGTCACCCGCACGCGCCTGTACGTGGAGACCATGGAGCGTGTCCTGGCGAAGATGAAGGTGGTGATCCTCGACCGGAGGGAGGGGCCCGGAGCGTCGAAGATCACCATCGTGGACCGGTAGCGTGCGTCAGCACGGCCTGAACTCTCGTTGAGCGTGTCGCGGAGCGCGGACCGGAAATGGACGACGGTTTCCTGCAAAAACCGCACCAGCTCAGTTGGCGATTTCCTGCGACCTTCTGGTTCGCCAACGGGGCCGAACTCTTCGAGCGCGCCGCGTTCTACGGGATGTTCATCGCCCTGTCGGTCTATTTGACGCGCAACATAGGTTTCTCCGACATCGGGACCGGTATCGTAAGCGCCGGTTTCGCCTGCGTACTGTATCTGCTGCCCACCTTCATGGGAGCGCTGGCCGACAGAATCGGCTTCCGCCGGGCGTTGCTCCTGGCTTTCGCTCTGTTGACCGTCGGCTATGCCCTCTTGGGATTGGCCGGTCACTCCGCTCTCGCCGGGGTCGGCGCCAAGCTGGTCGCCGTGGTGTCACTGGCCGTCATCATGTTCGGCGGTGCGATGGTCAAGCCGGTGATTTCGGGCACGGTGGCCAAGTGCTCGGACGCCGAGCATCGCGCCCGCGCGTTTTCGATTTTTTACTTTGTGGTCAACATCGGCGCGTTTACGGGCAAGTCCCTGGCGGCCCCGTTACGCACGTCGCTCGGGATGGTATATGTCAACTACTACGCGGCGGCGATGGCCGGCCTGGCCCTCTTATGGGTGGCGGCCTTCTATCGGAACATCGACGGGCCGGCTTCCCGCAGGACCCTGCAGGATCTGCTGGCGGGATTGAGCACGGTCGTCCGCAATTTCCGGTTCATGTCTCTGATTCTGGTTGTCGCGGGGTTCTGGGCCCTCCAGGGCCAGTTGTACGCCAGCATGCCCAAATACGTATTGCGCATGGTCGGAGAAACGGCCAAACCGGAATGGTTGGCGAACATCAATCCCGCCGTGGTGGTTCTCCTGGTCGTACCCGTCACGCATCTGGTGCGCCGGGTCAGGCCGGAAAACTCGATCGCGATCGGAATCTTCATGATTTCTTGCTCGATGCTGTGCATCGGGCTGAGCTCGCGGCTGGAATCCGTTGCCGGTCATTCGGTGAGCTTTTTCGGCGGTTGGTTGCGACTACACCCCGTCACCGTTGTGCTGATCCTCGGTATTGCGCTGCAAGGCTTCGCGGAGTGCTTCCTTTCTCCGAAATTTCTCGAGTATGCCTCAAAACAGGCCCCACCAGGCCAGGAAGGTCTGTATATGGGGTACCAGTATCTGACTACTTCCGCGGCCTGGGCCTTGGGCTTCGTGATGTCCGGCTTTCTGCTGAATGCCTTTTGCCCCGATCCGCAAAAGCTCGCCCCTGATATCCACGCGGCGTGGCAGGCGGGCATCGCGTCGGGAGCCCCCCTGCCCCAGGTCTACGCCCATGCCCATTACATCTGGTACGTCTTCTGCGGGATTGGGGCGCTGGCGCTTGTCGCCCTCTTGGTCTTCAAACTCGTGACCAACCGAATCGACCAGACGCGCACCCAGTAGAGCGGTCTGGTCGAATTAGAGCGCTGTCGCCAGGAAGGGCGTCCACACGAAGAGCATGGTCACGACCAGCGCCCATATCCATATTTTGCGTGTCCTGCATGGCTTGTTCACGGAAGACCCCCTACATAGCGATCCGGTTCCCTTGCTGCTCACACGGCGTCCGCCGGATGTCAGCCCGTGAGGGACCTATGGAGTACATACGATATCGGTAAGGACGCCTGGCAGCGGGGTCAATCCGAAACGGCAGGCATAAACAGACGGACCTGATAGCCGTCCAGTAGGATGGGAGTACGGCCGATAGTGAGAATGTCACCTGTGAGGACGTCCCGAAAGAGCCGGCTTGGCGCAGATGATGCACGTTCCAGGACCACGGAGTGCGTCCGGATCTGAAGATTGGCGACCGCGAAACAGGGTGTTCCGTCCGCGGCGTGGTCGCTGAATACCAGGCAGCCCGACGCGATGCCGCCGTCTGAGTCATAGGCCGCAAAACCGCCCGGATCCCGCAAGTCGCGGCTGATCACCGGCTCGGGCAAGTTCTGGAGGTGGCGACAAAGTTCTACGGGCGAGCCCCCTCCGGCGGGTACGACAAGGTGTAGGGCGGAGTTGGCGGTCGCGCGTAACTGTTCAGCAATGACGCCGGCGTTGGGCCCACCGGCTGCGATGAACAGCACGCGATAACCGCTCAAAGAGCCGCCCGGTGCAATCTGGGTTGCCGGGACGACATCGAAAACGAGTTGCCGAGCGAGCAGGGCATTAAACAGTTCGGCGGCCTCGGGCGACCAAAGATTAGCGTCCTTCTGACTCACTGCAGATGCATCCAGGACCACGGCAATGCCTGGCCGCTCGGCGAAGGCGGCGACCTCGCGCCGAAAGTAGAGCAGGTCGAGCGCGGTATGCACGATGGTTTCCACTTGGGCCGGATGGGGGAGCAAGGGGGCATACGGCAACTTGGAACCGTCGCGCAGATCGCGCCAGCCTTCGATCACCCCCAAGCGCTGGCCGGCGAGGGCGTGGACCCACATGGCCAGCCGAAGGGTCTCCGCGTCCGGCGGGGCGACGCCGGTCGGCTCCTCACCGCGCGGCGGCAACCACCCCGTCACCACGACCGCTTGCCCTGGCGCGGCTGCGTGCAGCAGGCTTCGCCTGGCCAACGACTCACCCCAGCTCTCTTTCTGCGGGGGATCAACGACCGCGAACACGGCCCCGGCCTCGGGCACACCCGCCGCGCCGGAGAGCAACGCGCCCAGCGTCACCTGTTGAAGCAGAAGCCGGTTTGCGACCGGGGGCGGTGCCGCGTCGGCGGTTTCTGCCACTATTCCGATACCCAACGCTTGCGCCCGGGCGCCGAGTGCGTTCACCCCATCGACGCTGAGGGCAGTGCGGGCAGAAAGCCCATAGGCGCCGGTACCCAAGCATGCCAGCAGGTCGAAGTCACCCAGTAACCGGTCGTACCGCGTCGCCGAAGCACGATCCATGAACGCGAAACGTGGTGGGGCCTCGGTGGAGGAGTCCGGCGACCCTGAGCTCCCGAGCGTGACGGCATTTCCGCGCAGGCGGTGCGGCCGAAAGTCCGGCTGAGAAGTCTCCTGTGTCGCCCGTTCCAGCGCCGAGTCCAGCCAATCGAGCATCGCCGCCAGTTCGGCGTCGCACATGAGCCCGTTCTCCGACCGGCGAAAGTGCAACTCCCGCTCCAGCAGCGCGACGGTCTTGACGGCCACCGCGATCGTGGCTCGTGAATAGGGGCGATCGAACCAGCCGAAATAGAGCGACTCGATCGGGTCCGGCGTGGGGACAAAGCGACGGAGCGCCGTTTGGGCGCGCTCGATGGCGGACTCCAGGGTAGTCAGTTCGATCCGGCGTCCGGGCCCCCGGCGCGGAGCCGCCGCAGCACCTTCGTTGTTTTTCGGCCGGCCTCCACCGCGAGCCGTTGCGGGTGCGGCTGCTTGCCGCTCCACCGGTAGCCCCGGGCGGCCCAACTCCGCGCATCCCGAACCTGCCCACGGCGCGGAGAGCGAGCAAGCCAGAGTCACCAAGACCATCCGCCCGATGGATCGCGGGCGCATCACCATAGCTTCCACCACTTGCGGGGACGTCTGTGCCCGGAGGATTCGAGCCGGTGCTCCATCTCGGTCAGGGTCGGGAGCTTGGCGCGCAGATTGATCAGCCGCGCGCGGGCGAAGAGGTCCGGCCGCTCGCGCAGTTGCCGACGCGACTGTTCGTGGAGCAGGCTCTCAGGCCGTGGAAGGTTGCTGTCCTCGCGGTAGAACTTCAACGCTTCTTCAAGGCACTGGGCCGCCTCGTAGCCCAGGCGGCGGCTCTCCGCCGCGTCGGTCTGCGCGGCGGCCGCTTCGCTGATGACGCGAAACAGCGTCAGCCATTGCGCCACGTCGATGATCTTCGAAGGGGCCCCACCCGGATTGATCCGGGCCGCCGTCCAGTCCACGTCGTCGCCCTGGGTCGGAAGTGCCTGGTCCGGCAGGCTGAACCGGAACTCGCTGTCGAATCCGCATGCTTCGCAGCGCGTGTGCAGCAGCAGAACATGGCGCCCCGCGGACGATTCCGCGCGGTTGCCCATGGACCGCGTCCGCCCCGCCCCGCACAACTTGCACGGCGTGGCCATCAGGTAGAGGTGGGCTTCCGCCACGCTGTGGGCTTCAAGCGGAGGGATGTCCATAACCGTGCCCCGCCGAAGCTATGGCTGCTCCGGCTCCGGATTGGGGGGACGCTCCGGACCGGTGTCGCTCCCCTGGCCGCCGCGCAGCCGATCCAGCAGGCCGCTGATCGGCCCTTTTTTACCCTTCCCCTTCTCGCCGGGGGCGCGCCCCGCTGGGGCGGCTCCCTCTGCACCGGGCTTTTTCGCCCCGCCCGCCTTGCCCGGCCGGACGATGTCGCGCGCTTTGGTTCGTTCAGGAATGTCCACCCGGCGGTTGCCGGCCAACTCCTTCCCGACGTCGAAGGCCGGAGTGGGGAGGAGATACTGACCTTCGCCGCCGAGGTTCCGGTTGTGCGGGGGGGCCGGTTCCCGTTCACGACACGCCGCCGACATCCAGATCACGCAACTCAAGCCCACCCCTATCCAGCGATTGGCTGATCGGTCCATCGGTCGCTCCTGCGCTGCGGCGCCAAGCTCAAAACCCCAGCATATTTGGCGACCAAGGCCGCGTCAACTTATGCTGCTGGGGAACAGGCCGACGTCCGCCGCGGGGAGCGCGGCTACTTGGCCAGGTCTTGCAGGGTGACGAACACGAAGACCGCCCCGATGAGGATCAGCCCGATCACTTGAGTGGCCATCTGGATCTTCAGGTTCACCGGACTGCCCTTGATCTTCTCGATGAGCAAAAAGACCATCAACCCGCCGTCCACAATCGGCAGCGGCAGGAAGTTGAGCACCGCCAGGTTGGCCGAGATCATCGCCAGAAAGAAGAGCAACTCCACGCCGCCGATCTGCACGACGCTGGCCCCGATCTTCAGGATTCCGACCGGCCCGGAAAGGTTTTCGACGCCCACGCTCCGCGAGAAGATCATCCGCTGCATCGTAGTGTACACGTTGACGATGAAATAGGCCGTCTTCTTGGCACCGAGTTGGATCGCCCCAAACGGTCCCTTGCGAATGATCTTCGTCGCCTGCACCGGCCGGACGTCCACATAGTACAAAATGCGCCCCAACCACGGATCGACCATGTCCTCGGTCACGGCCAGCTCCGCCGTCCGCCTCTCAGCAAAGGGTGACTCGGCGTAAGTCACCGTGACGGTCTGACCGATTTTTTGCTTGAGCAGCTCGCGGAGCCCGAACGGGCTACTCACCGCAAAAGTGTGTGCGCGACCCTCCATATTCACCTGGACATTTTCCTCGCCGTCGATGGCGGTGATCAGGGCATGGGCTGGAAGGCCCAGGATCGTGCGCAGGCACCGCGGCACCTTGAACTCACAGGTCAACCCTTTCTTGCGCTCGTGATCGTACGTCAGAGTGACGGCTGAGCCGGCATTCGCCCGGAAGTGGTCGATCAGCTCCAACCAGGTGCTGACGGGTCCATCGTTGACGTGCGTGATCAACGCCCCCGGCTGGATACCGGATTCGGCCGCGGGCGACCGGCGGCCATCGATGGTCTCGGCCACCGCGGCGATCCGCAGCAGGTCGGTCGCGTTCGTGTTGAGTTCAGCGCCAATGGACGGCCGGCCCGCGGAACCGAAGAGGGTGTGTTTGACCTTCGGCCGGATGGTCAGCGCGACCGGCTTGCCCTGGCGTTCGACGACGACCGGGATGTCGATCTCGCCGTGCTGCCGTATGCTCTCGGCGATGTCGCCGTAAGTGGGGAAGCGCCGATCGCCCCACTTGAGCACGATGTCGCCGGCCAGCAGGCCCCCAAGCTCGGCGCGACCGCCCTCATGCACGGCAGCGACCCGGGCCAGCGGGGCGAGGCCGAGAATGTGGGCCCGCAGCGCGTCGCGGTCCGTGGGATCGCTGGGATAGATGCCGAATTGCACCGGCAGGTGCACGTGCACCCGCTCCGTCGCGGCCCCGGGCTTCGCGGAAACCGGCCGCTCCACCACCACCTCCTTCACGTCGTAGGCCGTGGACATCAGCCGCCACATCATCTCGTTGGCGTTGGCGTCGGTGACGGCCTGACCGTTCAGTTCCACGACCACGTCGTTGACCTGGAGATGGTCCGCGCGGTTCGGATCAAAGCTCGGGCCCACCGCCCCAATCGTCCGCGTCACCGCCGGCATGACCCCGACTTGCAGCAGGCCCTCATCTTCGTTGTTTAGTGGAGTGATCCGGAAGTGTTTAAGCTCTCCCCGGCGGCGAACCTCGAAATCGAGCGGTTCCAGCGGGTCGGCCAACATGATCGCATAGTTCAACTCGACGAACTCATCGATCTGCTTGCCGTCGACGCGCTCGATCACGTCGCCCGGCTCGAGACCGGACAGCGCCGCGGGCCAGTTCGGCTTCAGGAACCCGACCTCGGTCGCCCCTCCTTGCTTGCCGACCATGAAGACGATCATGAACAGCAGGCCGGCGAAGATCACGTTCATCACCACGCCGGCCGACACCACCAACATGCGGTACCCGACGGGCTTGTTGGAGAACGCGCGGGGATCGTCCTTCACGCGCAGCTCCCAGGATTTGTCAATCTCGAAGTCTTCCTGCCCAAGCATCTTCACATAGCCGCCCAGCGGCAGTATGTTGAACGAGTAGCGCGTCTCACCCCGCGTGAAACCGAACACCTCCCGGAAAAACCCGATGGCGAACTTCTCCACGCGGATGCCGCACCACTTGGCCACCAGGAAGTGGCCCAGCTCATGAACAAAAATGACGACGCTGAAGCCGATGAAGATCAGGACATACGGCCAGACCGCCGCGAGTAGCCCGAGAAGCGCCGAAATGGGATCGGCGACGGCGATTCCGCCGCACGTACCGGCTAGCAAGGCACACATAGTTTGACCTCGTCACGCGCCCAGCGATCGACCGCCAGAAGCTGTTCGAGAGTGGGCTCGGCCACGAACGTATGCCGTTCCAAGACCTGTCGGCTCAGTTCCACGATCTCCCCAAAGCGGATTCCACCCTCCCGGAACCGCTCGACGGCGGTTTCGTTGGCCGCGTTGAGCACTGCACCGGCCGTCCCGCCGCGCCGTGCGGCGGCATAGCCCAAGCCGAGGGCCGGAAACTTCTCGAAATCCGGGGCATGAAAGTTCATCCGCCCGATGCCTACCAGGTCCAGCGGCGCGCTGCGGCAGGGCAGACGCTCGGGATAAGTCAGCGCGTATTGGATCGGGGTCCGCATGTCCGGTGTACCCAGTTGCGCGAGCACTGACCCGTCGCAGAATTCGACCAGTGAGTGCACGATCGACTCTGGGTGGACTACGACCTCGATTTGCTCGGGCGCCAACTCGAACAGCCACTTCGCCTCGATGATTTCGAGGGCCTTGTTCATCATGGTGGCGGAATCGATGGTGATCTTCGGTCCCATGGACCAAGTTGGATGGTTGAGGGCGTCGGCGAGCGTGGCGTCGCGCATCTCCTCGGTGGCGACGGTGCGAAACGGCCCGCCGGAGGCGGTCAGGTACACCTTGCGGACTTCGCAACGCCTGCCTGCGTGCAGCACCTGGTAAATCGCCGAATGCTCACTGTCGATGGGGATCAAGCGCGCCCCCGCTCGCTTGGCCAGAGGCATGATGATCGACCCCGCCGTGACCAGGGTCTCCTTGTTGGCCACGGCCACGGTCTTGCCCAACTCGAGGGCGCGCAGGGTCGCCGGCAGCCCGGCTGCTCCGACGATCGCCGCCACCACGCAGTCGCCGTCCGACCTCTCCACCAGCTCAACGAGGCCGCCGTCCCCATGGAGGAGCGTCACCTCCCCGTTCAGCACCCCGTGCAGGTGTTCGAACCCGGCGCGGTCCGCGATGGCCACGTAGGCCGGACGATACTTGCGGGCCTGGCGGGCCAGTTCGTCCGAGCGCGAGCCGGCGGCCAGACCGACCACCTTGCACCGGCTGCCCAGGTGGTCGATGACGTCGAGCGTGTTCCGCCCGATCGAACCGGTCGAGCCCAAAATGACGATCCGCTGTGGCATCGTGTATTCCGTGGCCTGTGTGCTGGAAACAGACAAGCCATCCATGATAGGGTTGAATGCGGGGAGTGACAAGTCTGAGCGGAGCGCCTCAATTGCCCGCCCCCGCCGACCAATCTATAATGCGCTAGCAGCCCGTGGTGAAAGTGGCCAAGAGCGGCGTGGCACGGGCATCTTGCCCGTGGAAACACAGGCTGGAAGCCTGTGCTACAACCTCTGCCACGGGCTGCTAGGTTCGTGTTCCAGCCGAGGGGTGTATTTTCTACGGCAAGATCGGTGACCTTATGGGTTGGCAGGAACGAGACTACGCCAGAGAATCCTACGGGTCGCATGGCGGCCTCTTCAAAGGCCGGGGTGGCCTCTGGGGCGGCAGCATTGTCAAGAAGCTGCTGGTCGCCAACATCGTCATGTACGTCCTGTGTTACATGACCCCCCTGGGACCCTTCATCAGAGGGACGGAGCCCACCGGCCGGCCCGTCCTGACGCCGGAAGGCCTCCGCGTCATCATCGAACACCACCCCGGGCACTGCGAGATGGTCACGACGAAGGTCTTGCAGGGGCAGGTTTGGCGGCTGGTCACCTCGCAGTATCTTCACGCCGCCCGGATGGAGCACATCATTTTCAACATGATCGGGCTCTACTTCCTGGGCCAGGCGCTCGAGCGCGT
>JAZDKM010000147.1:0-11988 GCA_043803085.1 Planctomycetota bacterium | reverse complement strand
TCCGGCCACTCCACCGTCGAATCGTTGACCCCATCCGTGATCGAAACCGGGCGATCCTTCATGGCCCCGAGCATCGCGAACTCCATGCCGCTACCGGCTGCGAGAGACAATCCAAGAAATACAAAGCCTGCTGCTTTCCCCTGGCCGACACCCAAACCCAAACTGGTAACTCAGGGCGCGGGGCAAAAAGGCAGAAAGGCCGAACCGGCCCTACCACCCCTACCCGTCAACCGACCTCCCGTTCTTGGACTTGGGATCGGCTACCCCGATATATAGTGGGCTAAGTATTTAATACCACAAGATATGCTGCCGGTCAAATAAATCCGGCACGAAATGCATGAAAATCGTAACCTATGCTCTATCAAATGATTACCTATGATAAGGAATGCAGCCTGGCTCTGAATCTCACATGCGTATGCTGACAGGTGCGAACAGCGCAAAAGGAAAGGGTAGGCGCGCATTCGCGGGTCTACCCTTTCCCTGGATCTACCACTGGAACCGGTCCCAGGGACCTGGTTCCTAGGGGTCTCTTTCGAGCTTACGGCTCTTCGCGGGATGGGGCCGCCACGTTGCGGTCGTCATACAGCGCGCCGGTGCCGAAGTCATCCTGGAACAGGTCGAACACGGAGTCATTGTCCAGGACAAACTCATAGGCCGTGGACAGGGCCGCATCCCGAATCACGTAGCCCCACCAGCTATTGCCGCCGAGGCATCCACCCCAGCCCAGCATCGAACCACACGCGACGACCAGCAGGCCGCCCATCAACACTTTCTTGGCCATTTCTATGGACCTCCTTGTAAAAAACTGGCACTCTCACTGCCTCCGGGTTTGACCCAGGAGGTTCTCGCAGCAAGAAACCACCTCGCGTTGGGCTGAAAGCCAACGCTTCCAGACTTAAACCCGCGGTCGAAACCGCACACTAGTAACCGTTACACTGACACTTAAACTGCTTTGTCGCTTCCGCTAACGCCGCACCTCTTGGCATCCCGCGCCGCCAAGCTCATCGGCCGAAGCAACCTAGTCTCTAAATGATTTCCCGGCCACTACTCACCCGCGACCCGTAGGTCGTTGGTAGGAGAGTCAGTAGCCGCCTCACATTCCTTTCGTGAACTCTGCCAAACGCTTTTCGGCGTTATCCCCGCTCTTGACCCGTTCACGACCTACCATCATGCCAGTTTGTTCGCCAAGAGCAAGTAGGAATATGCGAAACCCGGGGGTCGTTTTTCCGCGCCGGACCCTTCCTCCGCGTCGCGCCTACACACTACACGCTACTATCGGTTGCACGCCTGCAGCAGCATTAATGTTTTGTGCTACCTCAGAGTAACCCTCGAAAAACCGAACTCACGCTCGCCGCAGCGTACAGCACCTGCAAGAAAGGGGGAAGCATAGGCACGGCCACCGGAGTTGTCAACCCCGTACACCGCGATTCTTCTTTTTTTTCTGCGAGGCATCTTTGGATCGGTCACGCCGAAACGCCACTTGAGACCAGAATCTGGTGTCCAATCTGTAGGCTTCGCCACGCCGTCATCGCATCGTGATAAACGCCATCTGAGAATGTAATTCCTTAGTGTATAATTAGTTATGTGTTATTCGAGCGGTTGTTGAACGGTATTGTCATCCTGAACTCCAGGATAGATTAAAGCGCCACTGAATGTTGGGCGACGTGACAAGGTCATATTTTGATGAAAGTCAGCAACTCCTCCAAGCGGCCAATCACATGGTCGGCCTGCGCGGCGTACTCGGGAGCTTGCCGGTCACCCCGCATGAGCACGGTATGGGCCCCTGCTCCCGCACCGGCCAGGAGGTCGAACAAATGGTCCCCCACGACCCAGGTTTGGCTCGGATCGGCGTCGAGATCGGCGCACAACCGCAGCACCGGCTCGGCCGCAGGCTTGACCGTCCCATCGTCGCGGCAGCGCAGGGCATCGACCGAGACCCCATGCTTGGCAAGCACGAATTCCGTCCACTTGCGTGTATTGCGGGTGAGAATCCCAACCCCAAACCCGCGCTCGCGCAACCGATGGACGGTCTGGGCCGCCCCCTCTTGGAGCTTTGAGTTCTCCGCGGCTTCGCGCTCGTGCCGGTCCAGTATCTGCAGAGCGCGCTGGCGCGCGGCGTTGCTCAGCCGTTCCAGGGCCTCCAGGATGGGACCGGGAGGCAACCCAATCTCCGCGCGGATCGCGTCGAAATCCAGACACGGTACGGTCAGGGTACCATCCAGATCGAAAATGACGGCGGATCGCATGCAGATGCTCCCAAGGTCGGGGCGGAATTGCCGTCCGTTCCCTCACAGTCGTGGGACAGGCTTTCCAGCCTGTCAGACCGGCTGGAAAGCCGGTCCCACAAGAGCCTACTGGGATGGGCTCTAAGGCGACATCGTCGCATCGCCCTGGACCGGTTAGCATACGGCCACGCCGGCCCAGAATACAGAGGACCGGTGTGAGACCTACCCGTGCAAGAGCCCACGCAGACATGCACACCGCCACACTCCGTTTGGCGCCTTCGCGCGCCGTTGTTATGGCCGGCGCTGGGATGGATCGGCGGGATCGCTTTTGACGATGCGGCGGGGGTCGGGGCGGCCCCCTATCTGGTCGGAGTAGTGCTGGGGGTGGTCCTGCTGCTTTGGCCTTTCGCGCGGCGGGAGTGCATTAGACTCACCGTCGTACTTCTGGCCTTCTGCGTGGGTGGTCTATCGTACTCCGACCATGTTGGGCGTTTGCCGGCTGACCACATCCTGCGCTACACCGGGGAAACGCCGATCCCGGCCCGCATGACCGGAACTATCGTGACCGAACCGCGCTGGCCCGGGAGTCGCACCGGCCTTTTCGCGCCTTGGTGGCCGGATTCGGCCTCGACGGTCTTTCTCGTGGAGGTGGACGGCGTCGAAACAAGTGCCGGGCCGGCCGCAGCTTCGGGTACGGTCAAAGTCGCGCTCAAGGAGCCGGGCCTGGCGCTCGTGGTAGGGGACCGCGTCGAGTTGTTCGGTTGGTGCTCCCGGCCGCGCCCGCCGGACAATCCCGGCCAATTCGACTGGGCCGAGTACGAGCGGAGGCGCGGCGTCTTCGTACACGTCACCTGCGAGCACCGCGAATGCGTCAGGAAGCTTGGTGCCGAGCGGCGTTCCGCGGCGGCGTTCATGGACCGCGTGCGGCAAGGCACGCGCCGACTTCTGCTCGACGAGCTGCTCGCCACGGGCGGTCTCGAGAGCACCCTGCTCGATACTATGGTGCTCGGGCACCGCAGCGCCATCGACCCGGAGCTCAACGCGGCGTTCGTCCGCATCGGGTGTTCCCATTACCTTGCGGCCAGCGGCACGAACGTGGCCATGGTAGCGCTCTTCGTGTGGTTTGTGGGGCAGGCCTTGGGCGCGCCGGTGCGTGCTTGCGCCGCGGCGGTCATGGTGGCGGCCGTGCTCTACGCCCTGGTCGCTGACCCGCTCCCCCCGATCGTCCGGGCCACCGTGACGACCGTAGCCGTATGCGTCGGGCTGGTGCTGGGCCGCCCGCCGAACTTCCTGAACGGGCTGTCCCTGGCCGCCATCCTCATTCTCGCGCTCTCGCCGGCCCAACTCTACGACGTAGGTTTCCAGTTGTCCTTCGCCGCCGTGCTGGCCATCGTCTACCTGTCGCCGCTGCTAATGGGTCTGGCCCGCCGGTTGAGGCCTGCGGTGGTCCGCTGGGGCGCGGAGGACGGGATCGACCGTTTCCTCGCCCGCCCGCCGGGAACGGCCGCCGGCCGCGCGTGGCGCTGGTTGGAGCTACAGTTCTGGTGGATGTTGAGCGCCGCGCTGGCGGCGTGGTCGGCCACCCTGCCGGTCGCCTTGTTCCACTTTGACCGCTTCTCGCCGTGGGGCTGGTTGAGCACGCTGGTATTGTATCCGTTTGTGCTGGTGCTCACCATCGCCAGTTTCGTCAAGCTGCTCTGTGCCCTGGTCTGGCCGACGGTGGCATCGCTTCTGACCGCCCCGGTCCAAGCGTTAGCTACGGCGCTGATTCGCGTGGTGCGGGGGCTGGAGCACCTGCCTTCGCTTCCGTTGGGCCTTGCATCCCCGCCGTGGTGGTTGGCCGGTCTCGCGTGTGCGGCGTTCGGCTCGTGGCTGGTCCGGCACCACTGGTCGCCGGGGAGGCCGGCGGCCTGGGGGCTCACCTGCGTGACCCTCATCGGCCTGACAGGATGGTTGGCGCCGGCGCGGGGTGACGGGCGCCTCACCATGACCGTGCTCTCGGTGGGGCGGGGCATGGCGATCGTGCTGGAACTCCCGGACGGGCGGGTGGTCCTCTACGACGCCGGAGCCTCGGGATCCTACGATCCAGGCAACTCCACGATCGTACCCTTTCTACGGCACCGCGGTATTCGACGGATCGAGGCCGTGCTGCTCTCCCATCCCAACCTGGACCACTTCAGCGGGTTGCCCACTGTGCTGGACCGCTTCCCCACGGGACCGATCTACACGACGCCTTACTTCGAGTTGCTCAGCACCGGGGACAACAAAGACAACAAGAACAAGCCGAGCGGAGTCTTATGGGATGAACTGCGCGCCGGCGGTCACCTCGTGCAGATAGTGGAAGGGATGAGTTCCCCGCTGGTGTTCGGCGAGGTGACGTTTGAGTTCCTCTGGCCTCCGCGGGGCCTCGGGAACAACATCGCCAGCAACGATACTTCGCTGGTGACCCGGGTCCGCTACGCCGGTCGGTCCGTTTTGCTGCCGGGGGACATCGAGCAGGCGGGACGGGCCCGGTTACTGGCCCAGGCCGATCTGCAGGCCGACGTGCTCGTGTTGCCGCACCACGGCAGCCTCCAGCACGACCCGGGCGCCTTTGTCGAAGCGGTGAATGCGGGGGTGCTCATCAGCTCGACCAGTGTGAGCAGCAGCGAGCAGGGTGCCGGACTTGACCGTGTCGTCGGCGACCGGCGTCACCTCAGCACCGCCGAGCACGGCGCCGTGACGGTGATCCTGGAGCGACAGGGCGTGCGTACGCGGACGCACCGTTAGCAGCTCGTGGCAGGAATCTGTGGGACAGACCGTCCAGCCTGTCGGTCGGCCTTCTCGACTCCAAGAAGACCGGCTGGAAAGCCGGTCCCACAGGTCAGAGAAATTTTCACCACGGGCTGTTAGCAGCCTGTGGCGAAAGTGGCCAAGAGCCGTGTGGCACGGGCATCTTGCCCGTGGAAACATAGGCTGGAAGCCTGTGCTACAACTTCTACCACAGGCTGTTAGGGTTTGGACACCGCGGCGCGACCTTCGCCGGTGCTTCCGCCGCGCAGGGCGCCCCCACCGGTCGCACCGCAGACCTCTTGCATGCCGCGGAAGTCCTTCAGGTCCACGTCCAGATCGAAATCAAAGTCGAAGGCATCGCACCCCGGACCCACACTCGTCGGGCCGAGTTCCGTCTCGCACCCGATCATCCCGGCAAAATCGGCGAGATCGACCTGGGAATCCCCATTGAAGTCCCCGGTGGCGGGTATGACCTCGCCGCCGGTATAAGCAACCTGGAAGCCGGCGAAATCGACCAAGTCCAGGTCGCCGTCGGCGTCAAAGTCAAAGGGGTTGCACACGGGATGGACCGAGCCCCCGGGCCCGGCAAGGCAGGCCCGAAAGCCCGCCGCGTCACGCAAGTTTACCATCCCGTCGAGATTGACGTCCCCCTTCAAAGGCTGCGGGGCCTCCTGGAAGCCGTTCGGAAGGTGAAGGAAGGGGTCGCCCACTACCGACCACATCCAATCGTTGAAAGGATTGCACAGGTAGAAAGCCTCCCCCAGCGTCCAGCCCTCGCGCAGCGCCGCCAGCAGCACTCCCGGAATCGGACTCTGGCAGCATTGCGGCTCGCCCGTCGCGCCGATCGCGGCGGCGTAGCCGGCGGCCAGGGCGTTGGGCACGTACAAGGCCCCTTGGGCCGTCGTGCTGCGGACGGTGACGGCCCCCCAACTATTGTAATCGAACCCCAGCACCCGGCTGCCCGGGTCCGGGCTGTTCAGGATCCCACTGTCCCAGCCGTACAGCCGGTAGATCGCCAAGCGGAACGCATCGTTCGAAGGCTGCTGCGTGTCAGCGTCAAAGCTTGCCCAGGGGAGATCGGCCAGACCCGGGGCCTCGACCCCCTGGCGCAACCAGTACCATTGGTGATCGCCCGAAGGGAAATCCGGGTCGTAGTAGTCGTACCACACCGACTCGCCGAACAGGGAATGGTAGAGATCCTCGATTTCCAAGGCCCGCAGGGTCAATTGCTGGGCATCGGCCAGCGTCGGTGCGTCAATCCGCGCCGTCATGTACCGGTTGTCCGCCATCGACGCTTTGGTCAAGCGGCCGCCGGGCGGCAGGAGCCAGGCCGGGTTGGTCAACGTCGGGCAGTCGTAGTTGTAGCCGCGCTGCCCCCCCTGGTATTCAAAAGGGCCCGGGGGTCGAGTATCGTCCGTCATGTCCTGGAGCGCGTCCGCGATGGAGAACCCGCCGACGGTGGGGTAGATCGGCGGCGCAGCATAGTGGCCCGGCAGTCCGAACCCCAAGAGGATGCCCATGACGGACTGTTCCAGCGGCGGGTCGCCCGCAAGAAGATCACGGACCGGACCGATGATTTCCGCCTGGACGGCGGCGAGATCGGCGAGATGCTCATCGGCGGAGGCGGTAAGCCCCACCAAATGGTCCGACGGAATGCCGCGTCGTTGTTGATACCAGTTGGCCCACGCCACGCTGTCGGGGTTGTTAAGGTTGTAGAGAACCAGCCAACTGTCCGGCAGGTTGGCGGTCCGTTCCGTCGGATCGACCGCCCAGGCCGGCAGGGTGCAGGTCAATAGAACCAGAATGCCGTGCGTCACGCAAAGCGAACGCATGCCTTTACACGCCTTTCCCCCCTGCACCCCCCGCGAATCACCCCCTATCGTAACTCTTTTTGGGACCTTAAGCAAGCCCAATCGGGAGAACGGCAGTCCATCTCCCTCAGGCACCCCCTGTCCATCCGCCGCCGGAAGCCGTCCGCTCCGTGGGCATATCGGACGTTGTTAACCGGACCAGGCAGGGGTGAACACCCCAAGAACGAAAATGGGGCGCCGCCGCTCAGCACCCCATTCACTAATTTAAGGATAGCGCCCACTTCTGGGGCGTCTCAAACCCGGGTCGGCAGGCTCAGTCTAACGACGACGTAAGAGCGCGAGCCCGCCCAGGGCCAGCATGGCCAGCGAGCTGGGCTCGGGAATCACCAGAAACTCGATCTGCAGACTCTCGTACTGCACGTTGATCTCCGCAGCGCCGTCCGGACCCGAGATAGCAAGCACGTCGTTGCTCATTTCCACGTGCAGGTAATCCCACGGAGTCGGCAGGGCCATCGACATGTCGATAACCTCCAGGCCCGACCAGGCACCACTCAGGTCATACACGGGGAAGTCGGGGGTGGTGGACATCGGCCCATTCCAGTTCCGAAGCAGGCCGCCTTTCTCGGTGATGCTCAACTCCGCGTCCAGGTCGGCAGAGTTCTCCCCGGGATTTCCATTGGTGACCGCGTAGCTGCCGAAGGCCGTCACGCGCATGATGCTGAAGTACAATCCCGGGTTGGCCCGCACGTTGAACGAGGTGACGTCATATTGATGGTCGATCGGGTCCGGCTCTCCGTCGGATGAAGCGACCTGAAAAAGCGCGCTGTCGTAAAAGAAGGTGTCGCCCCAAACCCACGGATCCCGAAAGTTGTTGTTCAGATCCTGACCGCTGTCATAAGTGAAGCTGTCGGAGGACCCAGCGGGTACGGCCCAATCCCGCGCCAGCGCGGACGTCACACCGCACATCATGGCCGCCACCGCGGCCGCCCATACCACACTCTTTCGCAGCGTCGTGTTCATGATCCTTACCTCTCCTTTTTGGGTCAAACGTCCGCCCGATCTAACTCCGGCGCGAGCGCCGAAGCGCGAGAGAACCAAAGCCTGTCAACATCAACAATACCGAAGTGGGCTCAGGAATGATGATCTTCATTCCCGTCTTCTCAATCCACGAACCTTCCGTCGCGGACCCGGAGACCTGCACGGTATCCGTCACCGTGATCTTGAACCTGTTCCACTGCACGTCAGCATACGGCGGGTTGCCCGGCGCGCCGGCCGTCAGCGTCCTCTGCGCGTACCAATAACCGCCCAGCGCCGGGTTCTCGGGGAAGTCCGGTACGAAAGTCGGCGGTTGGCTTGAACTGGCGATGATCACAGGTCCGGTAGGACCCGGCGGCAAGGGGCTGTAACGCATCACGGCGAAATCGGCTTGAACCGTAAAAAAGCTCGGGTCGCCGAAATAGGTACCATACTCGCGGACCGCGATCCAGGGAAACGGATCCGCCGGGCCGGACGCTCCTGCTTTGTCGATAGTGACGCGCGCGACGTCCTGCGTGGTGTCCCCCCCACCCTCCGCCCTGAAATCCACCGTGTTCTCAAAATAGAAGCCCCAGAGGTGGGCTGTGGGATTCCCGAACCCGGGGCCTATCACGGGATCATAATTGTTCTCCCCCCCGCTCCATCCGAACCGGGCGTTACTGCCGCTCGCGCCTGGACCGGTAGGCGGGCTACTCCACGCCGTTGCGGCCTCCGCTGCGCTTACGCACAGCATTAAGGCCGCTACTGCAATCGCGACCACCCCTCGCGATCGCCAGAACTTGGACACCGTCATGTCTCGCTCCTTTCGGCTCCGGCGCTTCTGCCGAGAAGCGCCCTTCCACTCCTCCGGGGGCGCAACGAAAAAGACCGCAGAGGTTCTCTCTCCCGGTCTCCCCAATCGTTCCCCCGTCCTGCCTATTCAGTTGTCAGGGGCTATCCTATCGAATCCCCGGGCCTACGTCAACAAGAATCTCCACGTCCAAGAAAAAAAATCCAGGGCACGTGGTTTGGCTGTCGAGGCACGTCGCCGCCCCAGGTTTCATTTCTCTAATGTATTGTGATACATGAAGTTACCGCCGAGAGCGCCCGACGCCGCTGAATCACGAGCGTTCCGGCGGCGAGCAACAGCACGGTCATCACGATCATGCCCCACTCGGTCAGGGTCGGGATCTCGCCCTCACACTCGTCAGGGCGACCGTTGCCGTTGAGGTCCTGCGACGTGCCCGCGGCGATGTCGCAGTCGTCGGGGATGCCGTTGAGGTTGCAGTCGAACTCGCAGTCGTCGGGCGTCTGGTTGCTGTTGCAGTCGTCGCTGGTGCCGCCGGCGAGGTCGCACTCGTCCGGGAACGCATTGTTGTTGCAGTCCTCGCTGGTCCCGCCCGCCAGATCGCAGATGTCCGGCACCAGGTTGTGGTTGCAATCGATAGCGGACTCGCATTCGTCCGGAATGGAGTTGGTGTTGCAGTCCTCACTAGTCCCGCCGGCGAGGTCGCAGGTATCGGGGACGCCGTTACTATTGCAATCCTGGCTGGTACCCGCGGCCATGTCGCACGTGTCGGGCAACTGGTTGCCGTTACAGTCCGGCGCGGTGCCCGCCGCGATGTCACAAACATCCAGGATGCCGTTGGTGTTGCAGTCGGTGCCCATGCCCAGGTCGAGGGTGCACTCGTCCGGCGTGCCGTTGCTGTCGCAATCGCGGCTGGTGCCTTGGGCGATGTCACAAGTGTCAGGGGTGCCGTTGGTGTTGCAATCCGTTTCGCACTCGTCGGGCGTTCCATTGGTGTTGCAATCGAAGCTGGTGCCGCCGGCGATGTCGCAGGTGTCGGGAATCCCGTTGGTGTTGCAGTCCGTCTCGCACTCGTCGGGCGTCCCGTTGCTGTTGCAATCGAGACTGGTCCCGCCCGCGATGTCGCACTCGTCGGGGATGCCGGTCCGGTTGCAGTCGCGGCTGGTGCCGGCAAAGATGTCCAGGACGTCGTCAATCCCGTTGCTGTTGCAATCGGCCCCGGTCAGCAGCACGGGCCCCAGGCTGGGTAGCGCGACGCCGGTCGGCGTTCCCGGCCGGAACAACGCAAGCGTAGCGTCCACCGGTCCGGGAGGCATGTCCGCGTCGAAACGAAAGTTGTAGGTCGTTCCCCACCGCAGGGCGTTGGCAGCGGAATCCACGGAGTACAGCGTCGTCTGCCAGGTCAGGCTGCCGCCGCCCAGCGTCGCCGGCCAATCCGTCAGACTCCACGGGTCACCGCTGTGGTAATCCACGTCGTGGAACCCGAAGTTCGACGCGGTCACGCCGACGGGGATGGGAATGGAAAAGGACTGCACGCTGCGATGCGAGTTCATGTTGTAGAGCACGTACTCGTAGTGGTACAGCCCGCCGCCGGCGGCGGTGACCCGGTACGCCAGCATCACGCGCCCATCCGCGGGGATGTCCATCTGGGCCACCGTCACTCCCGGATCCGCCTCCTGCCAGGCCATAATCGCGGGCTGCTCCCGGTGCGTGTTCTGTCCACTCACGAAGGCAACATCGTAGACCGTGGGATTGCTCTCACTCCATACAATCGTGATCCGGCGGTAGGAGACGTTGTTCTCATCGTTCCCCGCGGCGGCCTCATCCGCGGTCAGAGCCTGCCCCTCCATAAAGTAGAGCGCTCCAGGGTTGCTCGGCGGATGAAGGTCGGCATCGTGGACTTGCAGCCGACGTCCGATCGTCGCCGCGTAGGGGGGCGAGACCCAGGGGTAGGGAAACACCGCGGTGGCCGCGTTGACCTGGTAACGCGGGGCCATATTGGCCTGCAACCCGTTCACACTGGCGGAGTGGCTGTCCGAACAGTGCACGCCCAAGCTGTCTCCGCTGCCCGGCACACAGTCGGTGTAACAGAAGGTCCCATTTAACGCGAAGAAGGCATGGGGCACCCAACTCATGCCAATGTGCTCCAGGCGGCCGTCCTTGAGGCGGTACATGTGTTGGGCGATAATCGGGTGCTCGTTGGTGTTGAGCACCCACTTCACCGGCTCGTCGCCCTGGTTGCAGAGGATCGTGCCGATGGAATACGCGGTGATGTCCCCGACCCGCCCCCAACGCTTCAGTCCCGAGATGTCCGCCAGGATCAGATCGGGACCGATCGTGTGCGCGCGGGGGCTTGGGGGATCAGCTGTCCAGCCGGTCGGAGAAAGGGTGATCGGGACCGCTAGCTCCGCTGCTTCTTCCTCCGCGTACCGGGTCCGGGCCCACTCTGCCCGGGCCTCCAGGAGCGCGCTTCCCTGGGTGGCATGCCCGCCGCTTAGGGTAGGCAGGGTCTCCGATGAGCCGCGGGCTTCAGGCTCCCCTTGACGCGACGTGTCAAGGGCCCGCGCGGTGGGTGCCGCGTCCCGTTTGGGGGTGAGAGATTGTGCTCGAGCCTGGGACGAGATCAGTCCCCAAACCAAGACAACCGCCAGAACAGACGTTCCGATGGGTTTTGCTATCTTGCCGCGGTGCATGGCCACTTTCCCCCAATTAAGAAACGCTATCAAGGTTTTAGATGACGTCACGCACGGCCCACGAGACCGAAACGCCTCGTCACCCAATCCTGGCCCCCCCCGGCGGATTGCAGCTTCTTCGCTCCCTCCGCAACGGCCCCGACCGCTATCTAGTGTAGCAAACTCGCTCCACGAATTCAACGCAGAGGATATGTACCCCCGAAGGTTCGATAACCTCCATTCTCCAACGCCTGGGCAAACACGCACTCCAGGTCGTTCCCGTTCGGCGTGCAGGTCATCACCGACGCCCTGGAGTACGGCTGGAAGGTCGGGGCCGCGCAGGTGGCCTCGGCGAGCACCGGGTTCGCGCCCGGCGGCGGGCCGTCGAAGTGGAAGCTCAACAATCGGATCACGGTCAGAGACCGCTCCTTCTACGGACCGGTGAGCGCGCTCACGAACGCGGCCAGATCGTCCAACTGAACGAGCCCACTGCCGGTCAGGTTGCCCGGTTGGCACTCGCCCAGCCCCAATTCCCCAAAACAAACTTGAAAAGCGGCGAAGTCCGCCAGATCCACACGACCATTGGGTTCGAAGTCGCCGTTGCCGTAGGTCACGCAGGCATCGCCGTCCTCATAGCACCAGGCGCCCACCCCACACGGCGGACTGCCACTCTGACAGTTGCCATA
>JAZDKM010000146.1:0-5494 GCA_043803085.1 Planctomycetota bacterium | reverse complement strand
CCTCGGCCCGGCCCCACCGATTCCCTCGAAGCCAAGCTTCGCCAAGGCATCAGCCGCCCGGACGTGCTCCGCCATCCGTTCCACAACGAAACGATGAATCTGTCGGTCTCGTTTCCCGACGCACGCGCTCAGGAGGCTGCGGAGGACCGGATGCTCGCGTGCATGGCCGGTAACCACATCCGGCCGCTCGAGGAAGCGATCGTGGACCCTGCCCAGAGCATTCCCAAGGGATTACGGTTTTTTGTCGCCGGGCTGGCTCATCGCAACTTCGGCGAGAGCAACGACGATCGCCAGTGGCTGGTGCGGCTGCCGGTTTCGGAGTTGGCTGCCCTGGTTCAAGAAGTGGGGACTTCCTGCGGCGGCCGCTTGGAACTCCAGATCGGGGGCTCCATCGTGGCGTCCACCTCCGACCAGGTGCATGAGGTGCTCCGGGCCTCAACGTTCCAGGAGCAGCTTGCGGCAGCGCAAGAACCGGCCTCCACCACCCAAGATTCCCGTGGGCAAGTCTATGGCCGGGTAGGGCCGCGGAGCCACTCGAAGGGAATCACCCAATCGGGTCCGAAGGACGCGGCCCCAGCCGCCGACCGCGGCCCCGACCAGGAACCGTCCACACCCAGACGCGCCGCTTTGCCCACCGGAGAGCCCACTGGGGAGACAGATGCTCAACCCACAATGGACGCCGCCGAGGAGATCGTCACCGTGATTATCCATCTGCGCGTGCCGTAGTCTTGTAGGTCGGGCTCCGCCCGACATTCTCCTTTCACCACTTCATTCTTCCGGCCCATGGTACAATCACGCAGTTGGCTGGTCACGGTTTGCCGGCGACATGGTGGGGATCGGCAGAAGGAACCTGCCCCGTTTTCTGACTCCTCGCCCAAATGCCGCCGGGCGATACACTACTCGTTCGATGAAGCGCGACGACGGCATCATGGCCTGGCTGATTTACGCCCTGGTGCGGGGGGCCTGCATGGTGCTGCTCATGTTTCCCCTGGAGTGGAACCTGCGCACAGCCCGGCTGATGGGCGCCCTCTGGTGGTATCTCATGCCGCGGCACCGCGAGCGGGCGCGCCAGCATCTGCGGATCGCCTACGGGGATGCACTCACTCCCAGCCAAATCGACCGCCTGGCCCTGCGCTGCCTTCAGCAGCAGGTCATGTGGGTCATGGAGTTCATCTTTGCCCCGCGGCTGATCAACGAATGGACCTGGCGGCGCTACATCCGCCTGGTCGACATGAACGAGGCCCTCGCCCTGCTGTTGGAGAACAAAGGGGCGTTGCTCCTCACCGGCCACTACGGCAATTGGGAATTGGCCGGCTTTCTGCTGGCGGTTTTGGGCTTTGACGTGGTCGCGATCATGCGCCCGCTGGACAACGTATACCTCAATCGGTTCCTGGTGCGGACCCGGCGGCGGAGCGGGCTGGAGCTGCTCTACAAACGAGGCGCGATGGCCGAGGCCGAGTCTCATATTCGGCGCGGGGCGGCCCTCGGCTTCATCGCTGATCAAAACGCCGGCAGGAAGGGGTTGTTCGTCGATTTCTTCGGGTGCAAGGCCTCGACGTACAAATCCATCGGCCTGCTGGCCATGGCCTTGGAAGTGCCGATTATCGTGGGCTACGCCCGCCGGGTGGGCCGCGGGTTCCAGTACGTGGTGGGCGCCCAGCGGGTGATTCATCCGCACGAATGGCGCGACCGGGGGGACCCGTTGGGTTGGATCACGCAGGAGTATACGTCCGCCCTGGAAGCGCTAATCCGGGTCGATCCCAGCCAGTACCTGTGGATTCACCGGCGCTGGAAATCGCGACCGAAGGAGGAGCGAAGAAGATAGGCTACCCGGCCGTGGTTGACCGCTTTCGACGACCATCTTAGAATCCCGGTAACCGGAACGGAGAAGCTATACTTCTTTTGACTTCGAGGATTGGACATGGCTGGCGCAAACACGCTGACTTTCACGGACGCCGATTTCGACAAAGAGGTTCTGGAGTCCGACATCCCGGTACTGGTTGATTTTGGGGCCGAGTGGTGTGCGCCCTGCAAAGCGTTGACGCCCACCATCGACGAGTTGGCGGATGAATACGCCGGCAGAATCAAAGTGGGCAAAGTAGACACGGACGCCAACCGCGACGTCTCGACCCGCTACCAGATCAGCCACCTTCCGACCGTGCTCGTCTTTCAGGGCGGGGAAATTCGGGAGAGGTTCGTCGGCCTACGCAGCAAGAAGGATTTCAAGGTGACGTTGGACGCCCTGGCCTCAGGACGCGCGTCGACCCGATGATGACGGGTCCGAGCCGCGACCGTCAGGGAGCGGAGGGTGCCGGGGTTTCCCGGACCGGTGCGTGAGGGCGTCCGAGTCAGGCCGGCCCTCCGCCGGCGGACGTCCGGACCCATGGATAAGCGGGCATGGTGACCAACCTGAACGTTCTGCCGAACGGGGGCAATGGCCTGAACGGCCACCCGGAGGAGCGCTGCGGGAACGGACTCGAGAAAATCCACCCGACCACGGCGGTCCGCTATGGGTACATGAAGAACATCGGCGAGTTTACCCACCCGCCGGAGATGAAGTTCGGCTGCGGCCTCCAAGTGATTATCAAAACCGCCCGCGGGATTGAAATAGGTCAGCAGGTGTCCTTGACCTGCTCCGGTTGCGACAAGTCGGTGACCCGCGAACAAATCCAGACCTACATTCGCAATAGCGGGCCCGAGTACTACCAACTCTCCAACGGACGCATCCTGCGCGAAGCGACACCGGACGACCTTCGCGAAGAAACCCATCTCCGCGCCGGCACCGTGGACAAGAAAGAGTTCTGTCAAGCGATCGCCGACCGTTTGAAGCTCCCGCTGAAGGTGGTGGAGTGCGAACACCTGTTCGGGGGCGAACGCGTCATCTTCTACTTTCTAGCGGAAGGTCGGGTGGATTTTCGGTCCTTGGTCAAGGAACTCGCCGGCGAGTACCAGACCCGCATCGAGATGCGTCAGGTCGGCGTGCGCGACGAGGCCCGGCTGCTGGCGGACTATGAGACCTGCGGCCGCGAATGCTGCTGCAAGATCTTTCTGAAGACGCTTCGACCGGTAAATATGAAGATGGCCAAGATGCAAAAGGCCACACTCGACCCCTCGAAGGTCTCAGGGCGGTGCGGTCGCCTCAAGTGTTGCCTGCGCTACGAACACGTCGCGTATGAGGAACTTGACCGGAACCTTCCGGCGCTCGGCACTCGTGTGTCCACGGCCCACGGTGATGGTGTGGTGGTGAACCGGCAGATTCTGACACAACTCCTCCAAATTCAGGCCGAGGACGAGGGTCTGATCACGGTGGCCATCGAGGATGTTCTTGGCCACGAGGGCGATGAGGTGGCCCGCAAACGCCAACCGGAGCCCACCGCGGCATCTCCCATCGACCCGAGGGACTGGGGGGAGGAACCTTTGGACGACGCCGACGCGGACCTCGCCGATCTTCCCGAGAAGGAAGCCGAGCCCTCCGGGGACGAGTCTCCCGCCGCCAAGCCCGGGACCGACAACGTCAACCTCCGCCGGAGACGGCGCCGCCGTCGGCGTGGCCCGGGCCGGCCCGACGCGGCGGGCGACCCCCACGAAGCCCCGGGGGCGGACTGAAGAAAGCTCCACCCCGCAACCGGTTTCTCTGCACCGCGAGACGCCAACCGTCCGAATAGGTCTGGGGACGGGACTCTGCGGTATGGCCGGCAGGCTTCGATCTGACTATAATACCCTGCGCGAACGGGTGACTGGGTTTACGCATGGGAGTGTGAACGACGATGGGGGCAAAGTGTAAACTGCCATCGGGTGGTGCCGGCCTCGCTGCCGAGCACGAGCCGAAGAGCGCCTACGACTTCATTTTCGAAGGCCTCAACTTCGCGGTCGAGCGCGTCCACGGACCGCTGACCCCCGCGCAGGCCCTGGTCGCCCAGTACATGGTCCACGAGGATATCGATCTTCATGAGGTGATGGACCGTCGCGAAGAGGGGCGGCTTGATCCGGACGTCTCCAAGGCGATCGAGGAGGCCGGCGGCTTCGAGAAGCTCAACCGCCACGTCGGCGGCCCCGAGCTTTGCTGGGGCCTGCGGGACTATGCCCTGCTGCGCTGGGGTCTGTTGGCCTCGACGGTCCTACGCACCTGGGGGATTACGCAAACCCGCGATTTTGGCAATCTGGTCTTTGCGCTGATCGAGAGCGGATGCCTGCAGAAGGAACCGCACGATTGCCACACGGACTTCGAGGAGGTGTTCGATTTCAAAGAGGCCCTCGACGAGGCGTTCCGCGTCGAATTCGAGGATTGACATTTCCGGTTCGAGAGACCTCCCTCTCGGGTGAGCCCGCCCACCAGTACCATGCAGTCGATGTTTGCGCCGGACAGCGGTATCGTATGCCCTCCCGGGAAGGACGACTAACCCCGTCACGAGGTATTCGCCGATAGTACAGGATAGTACGGCGCGGGCGGAGTACCTTCCCAGGGAGGGTGAAACGGGTCTCACGCTCGGCCCGAGCCTGGTGGAGCACCTGACCACCCATTTCGCCTACCGCTTGCCGGCCTGGGGCCGGCGCCAGCAGACCCTGGAGCGCTGCTTCCGTAGTACTTGATTCGGTCTGTTTTGCCGCTTAGGATACACTGATGACCCGTCGCGGGATGGGGAAGGTTATGGATCCCACGCCGATGGAGCGATAAGCGATGCGCCTACCCTGGACATGGCGGAGCCGGGTTCGTTCCTGCAAGGTGCAGGCGGCTGTCTGCACGTGGGCTCTCCTGAGTGTCTCCGCAGCCCATGGCCAATTCATCCCGCGGAACTCGGCTGCGGGGGTCGGCATTGGGTCTGTAGGTAACGTGGGGAATACCGCAGTAGCAAACAACAATTATTACCTCACCCGGGGGGCAGGAGGCTCGATGGGGTTCGGGGGCGGAGGCCCCTCGTTGGGCAACTATGTCGGAATGAGCGGCGACACTATGCCGCTGCTTGGCGGACGAACCGGGGGCAGTCGCACTTCCTTTCCCCCCGCGGGCGGCGGCGGCTACTTCGTCTCCAATCCATGGCAGAACCGCTTCGCTTGGTCTTTCACTTCCCCGGAGGAGACGGGCGCCCACCTTTTCACCGTCGTCAGGGAGTCCATGCCGGTGCAGTATTCCATGAAGAATGAGCCCCTGTTCCACCGCATGATACTGACGTACCAACTCGGCAACAGCGCTCCGACGCGAAACACGCAGGGCGTGCGCATTCGAGATGCCCTCTCCCGGCAATCTCTCGAGAATGCTCCGGCGCCGGAGACCCTTCTGGACCGGACCGCCCCCCACCGAACTTATTCCCAAGTGCTGGCGGCCCGGATGGCCGCAGAGCACGCCCGCGCCATGGCCGAGGGCTGGGAACGCTTCCATGACGGTCAATACCGCGAAGCCGTGGAATGCTTTGCCGCCGCCGAGGTCGCTAACCCTGCCGACCCGCAGGCGGCCATTGGGACCGTTTTCGCCGCCGTCGCGGACCGGAGCGGCGCG
>JAZDKM010000145.1:0-5123 GCA_043803085.1 Planctomycetota bacterium | reverse complement strand
CCAAGGCTGGGATACGGGATTTTGTGCGGGCGTTAGAACGGTCAGCGGGGCGCCCCGCTGTATGGAAGTGACGCGACGCGTACACGAATTAACAGTCCGGGTAGGCAGGTAAGGAGACTTCCCTCATGAGCACTCTTTTACACTTCCCAATCAGTCGAGACCGGGTGTCAAGGTTGTTCCCCGGGCGGATTCTGGTGGCCGGTGTGTGTTTGATGTGGTCGGGAGGATGCGGAGGGAGCCGGGGCGGCGGGGGCGATCAAGGCAACGTCAACGTAAACCAGAACACGAATGCAAATATGAACGAGAATCACAACGGCGGGGGCAACGACAACGGAACCCCGGGCCAGACGGGTCTGGTGGAGGTGCCCGACCCGCTGTCCGGGGACAATCCGACCTATCCACTCGTCGCCGCACCAGTGCCGGCACCCGACGAGGGCGTGACGGACGCGCGTCTGAGCACGACGCAAATCCGGGTCGTTCAAACCGAAAGTCTGCGGCACGAGTACTCGCGGATTGATCCGTTCAACCTGGATCAATCCCTGATCGTGCTCATGTACCTTCCCGAGGGGGAATGGCGGGTCTATCGCACCGACACGCTGCCCTACGACCAGGACGGGAATCTGGTCCTCACCCTCGATCTGGAAGAACCGCGGTGGGATCCGAACGATTCGGACCTGATCTGGGGCTTGCAGGAGTTTCGCATCGTCACGGTGGACGTACAGACGGGCCAAGTCACCACGGTTAAGGACTTCACGCAAGATGCCACGATCGCTCCCATTCTGGCGGCCAGCCCGGACCTCTACCGGATCACCATGAAGGACGAAGGGGAATCGTCGCTGGACAAGCGGTATTGGGCGTTCATCCTCCAGGGCACGGAGCAAGATTACCGGCCGCGGTACATCTTCTGCTGGGACCGCCAGAGCGACCAGGTGCTGGGGCTCTATACGGTGGCCGCTTCGCAGCCCGATATTGACTGGGTGGGGATGTCCCCGCTGGGCACCTGGGTCCTGATCGGCGGCGCCGAGTCCAACACCGGAGACCTGGCGGGGCTGGTCATGGCCGACCGGGAGCTCACGGAGTTTCACCGCCTGGATTTCGCGACGGGGCATGCCGACGTGGCCCCGGACCTCGACGGCAACGAAGTGATCGTGATGCAGAACGTGCGGACGGACCACATCGACCTGATTCCGCTGGATGAGACTACCCAGCCGATCCTCGAGGCCGGGGGGAGTTACACCGGCACCAACCGCGTTCCATTGATCCGTCTGTACTATGCATCGGACTCTCCGACCGGGATGAACTCCGGCGTGCACATCTCCTGCAACTTCGCCGGCTATTGCGTGGTTTCGACGTACATCGAACCGGGCATGCCCGAGCAGAACTGGCTGGATCGCTCCATCGTGCTGGTTACTCTGGATCGCAGCGATCCGCGCGTCTTTTACCTGGCCAAGGTGAGTGGAACGAGGGGGGCGTATTGGGAGGAGACGCAAGCGGCGATGACCCATGACGGGGCGAAGGTCATCTGGGCGACGAACTGGAATGAGCACGTCGGCGAGGAACGGGTCTGGGACGTGATGCTGGAAATGCCGACGGACTGGGTGGACGCAGTGAATCCCTAACAGCCCGTGGTGAAAGTGGCCAAGAGCGGTGTGGCACGGGCATCTTGCCCGTGGAAACACAGGCTGGAAGCCTGTGCCACAACTTCTGCCACGGGTCGCTAAGGACCTCCGAAAACGAGCAACGGTGAGAGGCACGGCTCCTCGGGACTTCTCGGTCAGAGTCTACGCAGGGACATCGGCGGCGAAGGAGGCGGAATTCGTGGTGCCGGGAAATAGAATGCTCATGGGCATGCTCGGTGTTTTGCTGGTGGCGGCCGGGTGCGGCGGCAGCAGCGGTGGACCGGGCCAAGCGGGCGATACCCCGGCCGATCCTCCGGCCTTGTCACAGGTGCGTTATTGGGCGTACCAGATTCAGGCGATCGACGCCCCGGGGGCGGTCGAGGCTTTGGCCGACTCACGCTACGACATGCTGATCCTGGAACCCACGCGCACGGACTGGTCGTCGGAGGCGCGCACGTTCGACACCCCCGGCATGGTCGAGCGGCTGAAGTCCTCGTCGGCCGGCGACGGAGCGCACCCAAGCTGGTGCTGGCCTACATCGACATCGGCGAAGCGGAGGACTGGCGCTGGTATTGGGCCTGGTCGCAAGAGTGGCCCCTGGGGGAGCCGAAGCCGGATGATTGGCCGGCATACATCCTCACCCACGACCCGGACGGTTGGGAGGGCAACTATCCGGTCGCGTACTGGGACCCGGAGTGGAAGGACATCATTATCTATGGGCTCCACCAGAGCAGCGCGCCGTACGGGGATTACGCGAGCGTGATCGACGAGGTGCTGCGATCCGGGTTCGACGGCATCTACCTCGATTGGGTGGAAGCGTTTGAGAACGAAGAAGTGAGGGCCGCGGCGGACGCCGCGGGCCTGGATCCCGCGGAGGAGATGATCGGGTTCATCGGGGAGATGCGCGCCTACGCCCGGCAGCGCGATCCCGATTTCCTGATTGTTCAGCAAAACGCGGCCGCCCTGATCGACGGACATCCCGAGCTTTTGGACGCTATCGACGCCATCGCCCAGGAGGCGATCTGGTTCGACGGAGAGGCGACGGACGACTGGGACGATCCGCAGGGTCACGACTCCATCAACGAGCAAGACCTGGTAAGCTACTACACGGAGTACCTTGACCAATACCTCGGTGTCGGCGTGCCGGTGTTCGACTGCGAGTACGCCGTGGAGAACGCGGCGGAGGCCTATTCACGGTCGGCGGATCGGGGGTACGTGCCGTATGCTACGCGGCGCTCGCTGGCGCGGCTCACCACGACGCCACCGCCGGGGTAAGACAAATCCCATGAAGAGAGGAGACAACCATGAGAAGTCCAACGCAGATGTGTCTTTGTTGGCTGGGCCTCGGCCTGGGGCTTGCAGTGCTCGGGTTGATTGCCTGTGAACAGGGTGGAGGCCGCCAGGTCAGCAATCAGAACACGAACGAAAACATAGGTGAGGGTAATCACAACGACAACGAGATTCCGCCGCTTCCCCCTCCGCCGCCGGGGTCCGTCGGGGTCTGCGAAGGCGAGATTTGTGGCCCCTCCGCGGGCTTCACCGTGGCCGAGTTCCCGACCATCGCGGAGGTGGATTTTGCCGCGTTCCCGGCCAACCCGTCGCGCCCCTATCAGCCGCAAAACGGCGGGCGGTTCTGGTATGTGGCTACCACCGGCGACGATAGCGCCGAAGGCACCCAAGCCGCGCCGCTCGCCTCACCCGAGGTGGCCGTGGCACGAGCCGCGACGGGTGACGTCATCCTCGTGGGCGACGGCGACTACACCGTCGGCTCAGAGGAATACAACGCCGTGACGCTGTCCGTGCCCGGGGTGACGCTCGCGGCGGAAAACATCGGGCAGGTACGGTTCCGACCGCCGGCGAACACGCAGATCGTCGCCATTGGCATCGCGGCGACGGCGGACGATGTGATCGTGGACGGATTCGTGATCGAGGGATTTCGCAGCCACGGAGTGCTCTTCGGTCGACTCGATCAGCCGCAGCGGAATCTCGTGCTCAAGCACCTGGTGATCCACGACATCGGCGACGACGGCATCCGCTCAGAGGTCCCGGACGTAACGCCGCATCCCACGCCGATCATCGAAGGCCTGCTGGTCTATGACGTGTGGATACAGGATGTTCCCGGGGTGGGCATCAACTGCGGAGAGGGGCCGTGCGACGACGTGCGTTTGGAGGCGATCCGCGTGGACATGGCCGGGGAGGCGGGAGGAGGTTCGGGCGCCGACGCAGTGGGCTTTGAGAATGGCGATAACATCGTAGTGTTCAATACGGAGGTTGCGGGTGCGGCGGCGGACGGGCTCGATTTCAAGTGCACGCGGGTGGCGGTGGCCAACGTGATGGTTCACGACTTGGCCCGCAATGGGATCAAGCTCTGGCACGGCGGCGACGTCATCAACGCCCTGGTCTACAACACGGACGCGGACGCCGCGATCGTCGTGAAGGTGGGGCGCTGTCGGGTGTTGAACTCGCTCGTGGCCTACCATGCCCTCGGAGGCGAGGCGTACTCGGCCACAGTGGGCTATGACGACCCCACCGAGACCGGACAGCTCGAGGTTATCAACACCATCCTCTATCAGAACACCGGGCCGATGTGGGTGTCATCGGCCTATAGTCTCGACGTGCGCAACTCCATTTTCCTTAACTCACCCTACGCGGCTGTGGCGTGGGGTAATTTGTACGTCGGCGACGAGGGGGACACGTTTGCGGCGATGGAGGCCGCCGGCGGCGGGGCGGACAATCTGGGCATTGTGGACCCCTTGCTGGTCAATCCCCAGGCCGGCGACTTCAGCTTGGCCGCGGGCAGTCCGGCACGCGATGCGGGGACCGCGACGGTGGAGGCCTTCCCCGACTTCGATCTCCGCGGTGATCCGCGCGTCGCGGGCGCTGGCGTCGATCTGGGACCGCTGGAGACCCAATAGCGCACGGCGGCCGAGGGCAGGCCGGGGCCACGTGGTGTGGCCCGGGCAAGTTGGGCGGACGGAACAACCCTTCATGTCCGCCGGAAAGGAGACTATTCCCATGAGTACTTTCTTCCACTTCCGAATCGTTCGAGACGCAGTGCTACGGTTGTTTCTCGGCGGGGGCTTAGTGGTCGGCCTATGCTTGGCGTGGTCGGCGGGATGCACGGGAAGCCGGGGCGGCGGCTCTGACCAGGGCAACGCCAACGGTAACCAGAATGCCAATGAAAACCTGAACGCGAATGACAACAGCGGGGGGAATGACAACACGGCGCCCAGTGCGAACTACTATGTGACGCCGACCGGCGACGACGCCGACCCGGGGACGGAGGATCAACCCTGGCGGACAATTCAGAAGGCCGCCGATACTCTGGTTGCGGGTGAAACCGTCTACATCCGGGCGGGAACTTACGAGGAACGCGTCGTCCCCCAGAACTCCGGCACCGAAAACAACTATATTACTTATGCCGCTTATCCCGGAGAAACGGTCACCATCGACGGGGCCAATGTCGATGTGCCCGAATGGGCCGGACTGTTCGAGATAGCCGGC
>JAZDKM010000144.1:0-2903 GCA_043803085.1 Planctomycetota bacterium | reverse complement strand
GTCATTGGTAGACCTCAGGCGCGGTGGCGCGCCGGCTCCGTTTCCTGAGGTCCCCGTTCAAACCGTACGTGCGGATTTCCCGCATACGGCTTACCGATGGTCTTCTCAGGCAGCATGCACACCTCCAGGATAACGGATCGTACCCAGCAGTTGATGAAGGCCGTGTTCAGTCACGAAGCGACGGTGCGGCCAGGCAGAACGTCGAAACGGGCGACCCCCGGGCTTCCAACGCCGCTGACCGCCACGCTGCGCCAGTAGGCGTAACAAACGCTCGCGCACGTAGCGGTCGATCTGGTTGAACTTGTCCGACGCGTTGCCCGTCCGGAAGTAGCCACCCCACCCCCGCAGGACCGGATTCAGCACCCGGATCACCTCCCGGATGTCCTTCATTCCAGCCCAACGCCGCCGGTCGGTGAGATCGTGGACCTTGCCGCGGATCGCCTTCATCGCTCGTGGGGACGGCCAGCGGAACAGATAGGTGCGACCCTTGAAGTGCGACCGCACGATCCGCAGGTAACAACCCAGGAACTCGAAGCCGTCCTGGCCCAGGCCCAGTTCCACCAGCCGCGTCTGGGTGGGGTGCAGTTGCAGGCGTAACCCGCCCAGGATTTCCCGCACTTTCGCCAGCGCCTGCTCCGCCTGCGGACGGGTTCGGCACAGGATGACAAAATCATCCGCGTACCGCACCAGTTGCCCCAGGTGCGAACACGTCGCCTGCCAGATGCGGTCCAGGTCCTCGAGGTACACGTTCGCCAGCAGCGGTGAGATCACGCCGCCCTGCGGGGTCCCCGCAGTCGCCGTGCGCACCGTGCCGTCTTCCATGACCCCGGCCCGCAACCACTGCCGCAGCAGCTTGAGCACCCGCCGATCCGATATTCTTCGGCCCACCTGCTCCATGAGCACGTCATGGTCGATGTTGTCGAAGAAACCCTGGATGTCCGCATCCACCACGTGGTAGTGGCCGCGTCCGCCCGTCAGACGGATGACCTCCAGAGCCTGCGTGGCGCTGCGCTTGGGACACAAGCCGTAGCTGCACGGCTGGAAGTCCGCCTCGAAGATCGGCTCAATCACGATCTTCGTCGCCATCTGCACCACGCGGTCCCGTACCGTCGGAATGCCCAGCGGCCGCCGCCGCCCGTCCGCCTTCGGGATGTACCGCCGCCGCACCGGCTGCGGACGGTACTTCCCCGCACGGAGGGTGTCTTGGATTTCCCGCAGGAACTCCGCCACACCCTGCTGCTCGATCATCGCCAGCGTCACGCCGTCGATGCCGGCAGCCCCTTTGTTGCTGCGCACCCGCTGCCACGCCTCCAGCAGGACGTCACCCCGCCAGATCCGGTCATATAACGCGTGGAAACGGCGCTCCCGTTGGCGCTTGGCCACTCTGTAGAGGCTGCGCTGGAGTTCTCGCACTTTGTCAACGGGGTGGTTGGGTCTTGCGACCATGCCCTCGCGCTTACCTCCGTACGCAACCGCGACCAAAGCAGGGCCCCTTCCCTCGGCCGGCCTTCTCGACCGGCGTCAGCGGTACTATGGACCCCTCGGACTCCCGCCCGACACGGTCCCCTTTCGCCGTCGGCTTATAGGGACCGCCAACGCCTGACGTGGTCACTCGACACGCTGTGCTGAGCACCGGCCGCCGGGACGGGTCTCTCCTGTTCCGTATCGAACTGTGTCCACATGCCCTCCTCCATGCCCCGGAGGCGTCCTGCACCCTTCCGGATTCACGGATGCAGTCTGTTGCCTTCGCCGTGACACGAGCGGCTCGGCCATCCTCTCCCTTTCGGGGGCCTATCTCTCGAGGCTGCAAGGTTCGCTTCATGCTGGGCCTGCGGACTTGCTCCCCTCCGTGAAGCCATACAGCTCCATGAGGGCTTTTGACGCCCCACTCAGACGAGAAGGTCTCCCCGCTCGCCCGGGGCCTGCTACGCGGCGCTCCGGCGCTTACCGCGACGGGACTTCCACCCGCTAGCTCGATACAGCGCGAATCGCCGTCCAACTGCATCAGCGATTCTTCAGGACGTACCGTGGCCGGCATTGTAAAGAGCCATCATGGCGCGGTCGCGGTGGACAGCACGACCGGAAGCGGCTCCGTGTTCCGAGTCATCCTGCCAGCCGCCGACTCGCCGGAGGCGGTACCAGAGCCACTCGCTGAAATCCCGACCACTCTGGTTACCGGCAGCGGGACGATCCTGGTCATTGACGATGAGCCGATCGTTAGAACCGTCGCCGCGGCGATCCTCGAACGATCGGGATTCACCGTCGTGGCCGCTCCTGACGGAACGGAAGGTCTGGAGATCTTTCGCAGGCACTCCGCGGAGATTGCGGCCGTTCTTCTGGACGTGACCATGCCCGGGATGAGCGCCGAGGACATCCTGGCGGAACTCCGCGCCATTCGGCCCGACATCGTGGTTCTTCTGTGCAGCGGGTACAGCGAACACGAGGTCGCCCGTCGCTTCGCGGACAAGGGCGTCTCCGGCCTTATTCCGAAGCCGTTCACGATGATGAGCCTCGCATCCAGCGTCGTGCGGTGTCTGCAGCACACCGACTGACGGCGTCCACGCAGGTCCGGTTCGGCCGCCCCGTGTTGTCTGGCGCGTGCGAAACATGGAGTCTTCGCGCGCGGCGGGCGTGCAATCGAGCCCCTTGCACCGGCGGCCGATGCTGGTAGTCTTGCGCGGCAAATGCTCGGCGAGGTAGCTGGGCGGGGTCTTCCGGGGACCCTGTCTCAATTGCCCGTGAGGAGTGCTGAAATGGCGCGCGGATTGTCTCTCTCACTGTGTATCGCACTGGCCCTTAGTCTCCCAATCGTCATCGGCGGTTGCCCGCAGATGCTCGGCACTACCACCACCGACACAACGTCCGGGAATGACACCACCGCCACTGAAACGACGGGCGGCGAC
>JAZDKM010000143.1:0-4603 GCA_043803085.1 Planctomycetota bacterium | reverse complement strand
GCGGAGGCGCATGGTCGCGGGCTGGACGCTCTCTCCGTGCCCGCGCATGTCGAGGGCCAGCACGGCGAAGCCGGCCTCGTGCAGCTTGGGAATCAGCGGTCGCCAGGAAGTGCGGTCCGAGCGGTAAATGTGGAGCAGAATCACGGCGGGGGCCCGTCCCGCAGCCGCGGGCGGATAGAAGTCGCCGAGAATCTCCACGCCGTCTTCGGTGGTAAAATGGGCCGGTTCACGCACCGGCTCGGAGGCAGCCAGGGTGATCCCGGCCAACCCTAAGATCGTCGTGAGTGTGAGCAAGCTCGTTTTCACGGTCGTTTTTCCTCAGGCTCTGTGTTCTTTGGGCCCTCAGTAGCGAGTAACCTCAGCCAGACCGATGACAACCCGCCGAAAGATACCGGTTCTCCGGGGCTTTGACCACCTCGGCCCATGTAGGGCCGACACGCTCAGGCCCAACGTTGTTTCAATCTTCGAGTCCCGCACCTTGAAGAAGGGGGATGTCACCCTCTCTTAAAGTGCCACTTGCAAATGGGTTCGTTTGGTAATTTTCGTTTTCCTGCCACCCATCCGTTTCAATCTTCGGTTTCCCCACCTTCAGGAAGGAGATGGGCCAGCCAGTCTTAAAGTTTCACTTGCAAATGGGTTTGTTTGGTAATTCTGCGTTTTGGTGTCAACCGTCATCCGTCTCCCATCCCTGCGTAACAACCGTCTGGAAAGCCGGTCTCCCAGGGGGCTTGTGCAGCAACCCCCAGGTGCGCGGAATCCCTGATGTAAGTACTTGGCGCGTGATCTACGGAGGGCGAACACGCATGAACAGGGAGGTCTGGAAAGCGGTCTGTACCCCGGGCGGCTTGTTGGCCCAAGCCCGATGAACGGGACAGGGAGGGTAGACCGCAAACGCCGGCCCCACAGCGTGCGCCGTAGAAGCAGGTTCTCCTGCTGCCATCGGCCTCGTTCATTCGCTACACTGAAAGCCAAAGGCAGTTACGTTGGACATTGCGATTTGTCCATCCTGTGGCGGCGACCAGATCAAGCGCGGGCATGTTGCGTCTTCCCAGCGCCGCGTGCACTCGATACACGCAACATGGCCGCGCCGGTCCTGGACACGAGCGTGTCCAGTCCCGGCTTGGCCATGCCACCCGCCGACCTACGGTGCTGGTCCGCGAGGGCGGACCCTACGATGGGTGGGCGGAGGAGAGGCGGGCTCAGGTTCGTTGCGTTTTCCGCCGCCAGGATTATGGTAGCTGGGCGCGCGGGCTTAAGCGCCACGCGGCGACTTTGCACGAGGGACACGACCCATGAAACGTATCGGCGTCCTGACGGGCGGGGGGGATTGTCCCGGGCTCAACGCGGTTATCCGGGCAGTGACCAAGTCGGCGGTCAATGACTTCGGCCTGGAGGTGTTGGGCATCGAGGACGGCTACCTGGGGCTGATCCACAATCGCATGCGCCGGCTCGGGATGGAAGACGTCTCGAACATTCTGACCCAAGGCGGCACGATTCTCGGCACGAGCAACAAGGCCGACCCGCGCCGATTCAAGGTCGCCGTGAACCAGGACGGCAACGACGTGTTTGAAGACGTGACCGACCGCGTGCTGGAGCATACCACGGAACGCGGGTTGGGCGCGGTTGTCTGCATCGGCGGCGACGGGACCATGACTGGGGCGGCCCATCTCGCCGCCCACGGTCTGGCGTGCATCGGGGTGCCCAAAACCATCGACAACGACCTGATGCACACGGACATCACCTTCGGGTTCACGACGGCGGTCGAGACGGCGACCGAGGCCCTGGACCGCATCCACACCACGGCCGCGAGCCATCACCGGGTGATGCTGGTGGAAATGATGGGCCGCTATGCCGGCTGGCTGACGCTGCACGCAGGCGCCGCCAGCGGGGCCGACGTCATCCTCATTCCCGAGATTCCTTACAGGCTCGAAGCGATTTGCGAGTGCTGCCGCAAGCGCAGCCTGCGGGGCAAGGCGTTCACGATTGTGGCCGTAGCGGAAGGGGCCCGGGCCGTGGGTGGGGAGTACGTGGTGGAGCGGGTAGTCAAGGACTCGCCTGACCCGGTGCGTTTGGGTGGAGTGAGCCAGGTGCTCTGCACGCAAATTGCCGAGGCGACCGGGCTGGAATGCCGGGCCACGATCCTGGGGCACGTGCAACGCGGGGGGACGCCGTGTGCCCACGACCGGGTGTTGGCCACGCTGTTCGGCCATGAAGCCGCCCGGCTGGCCGCCGCCGGCGAGACCAACAGGCTGGTGGTCATGCGCGGGGGCAAGCTGGGCCACGTTCCGCTCAGCGAAGTCGCCGGCCGACAACGGACCGTTTCGCCCGAGGACCCCTTGATCGCCGCCTGCCGCGCGATCGGAGTGTGCTTCGGGGACGGAGAGAAATAGCCGCCTTACATCTGAATCGGTATCTTCCGGGCAACCGATAACCTCAAGGTGAGCTAGAATGCTCGTGGGGAGTGTGCAACGAGGGGGTTACGGTGCCTCCTCTGTGAATGTATCTATTTGTCAGATAAGGGGTTAGTATAAGGGATGGTTTGACTTGCCCCGGGCCCGGCGCTACCATTAGGCGGTTATGAGTCGCGGGGCAAGCAGGCGCCCCGCGAATGGGAACCGGGCCTGCCCGGCGGCCATGTCGTCGGGCTGGGCCGAGGAAAAGACGGCTTCGGGAATCTGAGAAAGGGACATGTGATGGCCGATAAACGCACTCTGCTAGAAATAGTCGAGAAGAGCCTCGATCCCGCCCGTTTTCGCCAGCATCACTGGGAAGGGTCGTTCCACGAGTATCTGGAGATGGTGGCGAAGAACCCACGCATCGCCCGGAACGCGTTCCAACGGATCTACGACATGATCCTGCACTTCGGCACCGAACACTACAAGATGCACCGGCAGGACATCATCCGCTATCACTTTTTTTCCGACCCCATCGAACACGGGGCCGACGCCATCTACGGGCTCGACGTGCCCCTGATGAACCTGGTGGATTTCTTCAAGTCGGCCGCCCACGGCTACGGAACCGAGCGGCGCATCCTGCTGTTGCACGGTCCAGTGGGGTCGGCGAAGAGCACCATCGTGCGTCTGCTCAAGAAGGGGCTGGAGTACTACTCCAAGCTGGACGAGGGCGCCTTATACACGTTCTCCTGGCGGGTGACGGACGATGACGGTCGCGAGGTCATTCTCCCGTGCCCGATGCACGAGGATCCCTTGCGGCTGATCCCCCTGGAGGCCCGCAAGCAGGTGATCGCGGAGCTCAATCGGGACCTGCCCGAATCGCGGCAGATTTTCATCGAGGGGGCGTTAGACCCGTTCTGCCGCTGGACGTTCGAGGACCTGCTGCTCAAGTACGACGGCGATTGGCACAAGGTCATGAACCATATCGTGGTGCGGCGCCTGGTGCTGTCCGAGAAGGACCGGCGCGGCATCGGCACCTTCCAGCCGAAGGACGAGAAGAACCAGGACTCCACCGAACTGACCGGGGACATCAACTACCGTAAGATCGCCGAGTACGGCAGCGACAGCGACCCGCGGGCCTTCAACTTCGACGGGGAACTCAACATCGCCAACCGCGGGCTGGTGGAGTTCATCGAGGTGCTCAAGCTGGACGTGGCTTTTTTGTACGACCTGTTGGGCGCCTCGCAGGAGCACGTAATCAAACCCAAGAAGTTCGCCCAGACCGACATCGACGAGATCATCATCGGGCACACGAACGAGCCGGAGTACAGGAAGCTGCAGGCCAACGAGATGATGGAGGCGTTCCGCGACCGGACGGTCAAGATCGACGTCCCGTACAACATCCGTCTGGACGACGAGATCAAGATTTACGAGAAGGACTTTAACAAGGAGCGCATCCGGGGGATCCACATCGCCCCGCACACCATCGAGATGGCCGCCATGTGGGCGGTGCTCACCCGGCTGGAGGAGCCCAAGAAAGCCGGCCTGAACCTGTTGCAGAAGCTGAAGCTGTACAACGGCAAGAGCATCCCCAACTTCACCGAGGAGTCGGTGATCGAGTTGCGGGTCGAGGCCCCGCGGGAAGGGATGCGGGGGATTTCGCCCCGCTACATCCAGGACAAGGTTTCCAACGCGCTGGTCAACGAGCAGGCCATGCAGGACAAGTGCATCAACCCGTTCATGGTGATGAACGAGCTGGAAGAGGGCCTGGCCCACCACAGCCTGATCAGCGACGAGGAGATAAAGAAGCGTTACCGTGAGTTGTTGGGGGTGGTGCGCGAGGAGTACGAAGACGTCCTCAAGACCGAGGTGCAGCGGGCCATCAGCGCCGACGAGGACGCGATCAAGCGGCTGTGCTCGAACTACATCGAGAACGTCCGGGCGTACACTCAGCACGAGAAAGTGCGCAATAAGTATACCGGGCGGGATGAGGAACCCGACGAACGCATGATGCGCTCGATCGAGGAGAAGATCGACATCCCCGAGAGCCGCAAGGACGACTTCCGCCAGGAAATCATGAACTACATCGGGGCCCTGGCCCTGGACGGCAAACGCTTCGACTACATGACCAACGCCCGGCTGCACAAGGCCCTGGAACTGAAGCTGTTTGAGGACCAGCGCGACACGATCAAGCTGAAGAACGTGGTGTC
>JAZDKM010000142.1:0-2243 GCA_043803085.1 Planctomycetota bacterium | reverse complement strand
ACTCCTCGGAGGATTCCTTCGTCTGGTCGAGGTCATCGTTGAGGTTTCTGGTCTGGTCCAAGTCGTCCTCCGCCAATCCCGCCGTCTGGTCGAACCCAAACTCCTGCTGGGGAGGAGCACGCGCCGGCAGGACCGGCGGTGGAACCGCGGGCTCGCCAAGATGGGTGAGGATGCGCTCGATGACGGCAGGCCGGGTGATGAAACTAATGATGCGCATGGGGTTTGAGCAACGGGGACACTGAAGAGGAAAATTTTCGTAAATACGGCTCAACAACAGCGCCCAACAATGGGATATGATTCGTTTCCACTGCTTGGAGACCGGGTCTTCTTCGGGCGGAGTGCGCCCGGGTGGACCATGCGGGTCAAAAGTCCAAGCGCCCGTGGGCGGCATGACCATTTCGCCGATGCGGCATAAACCCATGCGGGTTCCGGCGTCCTTGAGCCGTTCGAGAAGGGCTTCATCCGGCCCGGCCGAGGCGACCACCTGTGCGCGCCAGCGCGCGTTGGGCGCAAGGACCCCGGCATAGCCGAGGCTGTGCTTGCGAGGATGGGGGACAAACTCGGCCAGGCGAGCCAGAAAGTCGAGGGTCGAAAGGACGATCTCCCGGCGGCCCTCCGGGTCCGGTTTGGCCAGGTGATACACCAGGGTTTCATCATCGAGGCGCTCAAGCCGCTGTTGCGCGAACGCGGGCCGGGCGCAATATCTTGCCAGGCGCTCCAGGCCCCGGCGGTCCCCGGCCTGCACGCGCACCGAGGCGTCGGCGGAAAAGCCGCCCCCGTGCTCCCATGAAAGCATGTCCGTTACGGTGGCTGAATCGAGCAAGCCCTGCCGTCCGAGATAAGCCAGGACGCGCCGCCGGGTTTGCTCCTGCACCGCGAATACATCATCCGGCGTTAGATTTAGGTCTTCGTGGAAAACCGCCGGGCCGCCGTCGGCGATGGAATAGACTCCGGATGTAACCAGGCAATGGAAATGAACGTGCGGGGCCAAAGCCGATCCGAATAACTGACGGAAGGCCACGGCGCCAAACCTGGATTGCGGCGGAGCGCTCGGGCTGCGCCGGCGCACCATGGTTTCCACGGTGCGCAGGAAGATGCGCAAGGCGCCGTTGGCGATGGGCGGACTGCGCTTGAGAAAAAAGCGGACGCGTCTCGGGAACGTGATCACCCATTGACGATAAGGCACGCGAGGGAGCACGGCGTCCACCAGATGGGCCGCGGTTTCCACCATGCGGCGCCCGGAGCAGGAAGGGCAGGCCCCGGAGCATGCTCTTTTTCTTCGCCTGGGCTGGGGCATCGGCTGGACCAGCATGACCGCCAACCTGACGACCCCGGAAGAAAAAAAAGCGCTGCTGGAAAACAATAATTTCGGCAACAGGTTGTCCCGCCTCGGCCCTCAGGCTTATTCACCGCGGCAGCCCTTCCCCAAATCCCGCAAGCTGTTGTTGCGGGGTGAAGAACCCGCGGGAACGGCGGGTTGGCTCCGGCTCGATCCGGCGGACCATCTGCCCCGCCTGATACCCCGCGGGCCGGCAGTGCCGGAATCCCCCCCGGCCTTCAAACCCGGAGCGGGCCGGGCGGCGAAGGCCCAGGCTCCGGAGGTCCCCCTCTTTCCCCTGGTGGTGGAAATAGCCGCGTTGCGCCCGCACGAGGTCGCCGGCCGGATCAAGGCTTACTTCGACCGGATGAAGGGAATCGAGGACGAGGAGGAAAAGAGAGCCGTCGGACAAGCCGTCCTGGAGAAAATCAATCAGGCCGGGCTGTGGAAGAAATGGAAGGACAAGGACTGGTGCCGCGAACTGGCCGGAATGATGGAGAGAAGTGGTCGTCAATAGGGGGCATCCGCTGTACGAGGTGTTGAGCTGTACGAGGTATTGAGCAAGATCCAGGCCGGGAAGTTTACTTTCACCTTGCGCGCCGAGGAGGAAATAACGCTCCCGCGCTTTGCCGGGTCCACGTTGCGCGGCGCCTTCGGGCACGCGCTCCGGAAGGCCTGCTGCGTGGCCCGGAGAAGCGCTTGCGGGGAATGCATCCTGCGCCGGCGGTGCGTATATTCCTACGTCTTCGAGACGCCGGCGCCCGAAGAAGCGGCCATGATGCGCCTCCTTTCCCATGCGCCGCATCCTTTTGTCCTGGAACCGCCGGATTCCCCGCGGTCCACTTATGAGCCGGGCTCGACGCTCAAGTTCGGGATGGTGCTCATCGGCCGGGCCCTGCCGGATCTGCCGTACTTCATCCACGCC
>JAZDKM010000141.1:0-3544 GCA_043803085.1 Planctomycetota bacterium | reverse complement strand
CGGGACGCTGGTGTCCACTTTCTCAATCTGAAGGTCGTCGACCCACGCGGTTCCTTTCCCACCCAGCAGGGCGCCGAAATTGATTTTGGCCGCCTCCTTCGGCACGTCGAGCACGATCTCGCATTTCTTCCACTCGGTGGTTCCGGTGATCTCGCGCCCGTCCATGTTGTCGAATGCCAGGGTTTCGCCCGGCTTGGCGCCATCGACGCGCATCCACAGCGCAGCACCTTCGCCATCGGCTTGGTCAGTCCGGACGTACCCGCTGTAACGGATTCGTTGACCACGATACGCCTCCGGACTGAGATCCTGCACGAGGGTTCCAAACGCAGGGCCGCCCGGCCGCTCCGGGCCCACAAACCGGATGCGCCCGCTCTGCTTGCCCCCGTGGACGATCTGCTGATCGACTCCCGGCTCGTACCCGGCGGGCCCCCCACCCCAGTCAGCAGGCCAACCGCTGGTCGCGGGCGGTGACTCGAAATCGAGATTGCGGGCGTTCGCAGGTGGCGGCGGTGCTTTCTGCTCCGCCAATGCGGGAAAGGTGACCCAAGCAAGGAACGCTAGCCCCATCAGCAACGCAACGTTCCAGATACGCCGTCGGAGTTTGAGAAGTTTGACCATGTGTTTCCTCCTTTTTCTTGTTTGGCCATTTGAGTCTCACAGACCGGTTCACCGACTGAACCCGGCCGCGTTTCTCCCTCCTGAATAGGTTGTCATCTCGGGCCATGGGCTTACACGCGGAGATAGAAAAGTGCGTCATTCATGAGACGCTTCACCGAGAATATACCCCCGCGACGCTCCGATGCAAGTCCACCCATCGGTTTCCATTCCACCGCGAGGCGGGAGCATTTACTATTGCGCGCCTATTGCCCTTGTCCGCCGGTTATTGAGGTATTATTATCTCGTTCATGGCGGACGTATGGGCCAACATTCGGATGCGGGCGGCCGAGTCGCTCGGCCAGCGCGTGCGGCGACGGCGCAAAGAACTGGGCATGGGCCAAGTCCAACTTTCGCGCCGGGCGCGCGTCAACCAAGGTTACCTGTCCGAAATTGAGCGGGATAGGCGACGCCCCTCGCGATTGGTGTTGGACGCCTTGGCGACCGCCCTGGATCTGCCGGCTGCGGTCCTGATCGGTGCCGGGGCCGAGCATGACGCCCCCCAGCCGTTCGAGACCGCCCGCCTCCCGTTGTTCGGCTCGATTCCCGCCGGGCCTCCCGCCGAATCCCAGGAGCAGCGCGAGGCCTTTCCGGTGCTGCGGCATTTGTGGGCGCCGGACCGCTATTGCTTACGGTTGGCCTACGACAGCATGGAGCCGACCCTCAAGCCCGGCGATATCATTCTCGTGCAGTATCGCCCCGACGTGAACCCCGAACACATCCAGGGGAAGGTCTGCGCTTGCCTGGTTGGGGGCCGGCCGACGCTCAAGCGCGTCAGCGTCAGTCTCCAGGGCGGGCAACGCATCATCATTCTCCGCGGGGACAACCCGGCCGCACCCTCGCTGGTCGTGGACGAAAGTACCGATTTCAGCATCCAAGGTATAGCTCTAACCCTCGTCAGCCGCGAACTTTAGGGCTGGTACGCAATAATATTGCGCAAATATCACATTTTGCTTGACAGGTGCAATATGACATTGTATGTTAGGAATATGTTAGGGTCTATGGGGGACCGAAATGTGGTGACGATTTCGAGGGCTTGGACGAGGGGTAACGACCGGTCCAGCTAAGCTGAAGGGGGGCATACCTTGAGACTGACAGAGGTGGGGAGCGAAGCTGGGGGAAGTTCGACCCTCGGACAAGTGCGGACCAAGGGGGTAGGTCGGGCTCCGCCCGACGCTCCGTTGTGTCGGGCAAAGCCCAACCTACATGGGAGCCTGGGGAGCATGACGGAGGTGGAGAGTGGCATCGGATCGCATTCGGGCCTCGGGCAGGTGCGGATCGAGTGTGTCAGGGAATGGGCACCCGTCCGGCCGTCCCCGCGGGTGGCGGAAGTCGCCATGAAGTTCGGCGTGGCCGGGCCGCCGGCGCCGCGGCGGGTGCTCGACCCGCTCGTGCTGGAGCTGGCACCGGGTCGGATCGTGGCCTTTGTCGGGCCGTCCGGCAGCGGCAAATCATCGGCCCTTGCGGAAATCGAAACGCAGCACGCCGGCGGTCATAACGTGCAGCGGGTTTCGCTGCCGCCGGACCGTGCCCTGGTGGACTGCGTAAGTCCCCACACCACGGTGGCCGATGCCCTCACCCTGTTGACCGCCTGTGCGCTGGGAGAAGCCCCGCTGTGGTTGCGACGGTATGACGAACTGTCCGATGGAGAGAAGTTTCGCGCCCGCCTGGCCAAGGCGGTGGGGCTGCACGCCCGCGGTCGTTCGGCAGCGCCCCTGCTGTGTGACGAGTTTTGCAGCGGACTGCACCGCCGGGCGGCCAAGGCCATCGCGCACAATCTGCGGAAGCTGGTGACGCGCCGCGGGCTGTGCGTCGTTTTGGCCACCGGCCACGACGATCTCCTGGGCGATCTCCAGGCGGACGTCACCGTTCGATTGCTTGGCGCCGGCCGGCACCAGGTCGTGCGCCGGGTTCCGCACCGCCGCCCGATCAGCCTCTGGCGGGGACTGGTCATCGAGCGCGGCGGCAAACGCGACTACCACGCGTTCGCGGCCATGCACTACCGGGCGACCGACGAACTCGGCTTCGTGGATAAGGTGTTCGTCCTGCGCGAGAAAGCCCGCGGAGAACGGTTGGGCATCGTCGTCTACTCTTATGGGCCGCTCGAGCTTGCGCTGCGGAACCAGGCTACGGGCAAACGGTTCTGCCGTAACCCCGCTCTGTTGAATCGTGAGTTACGGATTCTGCGGCGGCTGGTGATTCATCCCGACGTCCGTGGGTGTGGGCTGGGCCACCGGTTGGTGCGGAAGACCTTGCCGCTGGTCGGGACACGGTACGTCGAGTGCTTGGCGACGATGGGTGAAGTAAACCCCGTGTTTGAGCGGGCCGGTATGCGCCGTACCGGTCTATGTCCGGTGCCGCGCGAGCAGACCAAGGCGGTGGAAGCCCTGAAAACGTTGGACGTCGATCCATTCGCCCATGATTTCGAGTTGAAGGTCGGTCGCAGCCCGCGCGTGCGGAGCATCGTAGCGCGGCTGGTCTGGCGGTGGTACCGTGCGACCACCGGGGGAGGGGAACAGCGTGTCACCAGACAGTCACCGCAGTTCCTGGCCCAGATTTTCCGCAGCCTGGTGGGATCTCGGCCGGTGTACTACCTCTGGGACCAGGAGGCCTAATAGATTGCGGATTGCGGATTGCGGAATGGTGATCCGAACCGCGACCGTAAGGGAGCGGAAGAGAAACGTCGAAACGTCGAAACGTCGAAACGTCGAAACGTCGAAACGTCGAAACGTCGAAACGTCGAAACGTCGAAACGTCGAAACGTCGAAACGTCGAAACCCGAACCGCGACCGTAAGGGAGCGGGCTGAACGGTTGCGGATTCCGAATAGCCAGAACTCACGCCAGTCGCTGAGGACGCAGAGAAGAGGACTTTGAACCTTGAACTTTGAA
>JAZDKM010000140.1:0-27495 GCA_043803085.1 Planctomycetota bacterium | reverse complement strand
GGGGAAAGCAGCAGGCTTTGTATTTCTTGGATTGTCTCTCGCAGCCGGTAGCGGCATGGAGTTCGCGATGCTCGGGGCCATGAAGGATCGCCCGGTTTCGATCACGGATGGGGTCAACGATTCGACGGTGGAGTGGCCGGAGAACAGCCTGCGCGTTCTCCGGGCGCGTTACCTCAAGAAGGACGAGCAGGGTGGGTGCGTTGAGACGGTTTCCGAGTTGTTCCGGCGGGTGGCGCGAGCCATCGCGGACGTGGAACTGCTTTACGACCCCGATCCTGCCCACCGCAGCGAGTGGGAGGACCGCTTCTACACCATGATGATGAGACGGCGCTTCATGCCCAACAGCCCGACCCTGATGAACGCGGGGCGGGAGATGGGCATGTTGAGCGCGTGTTTCGTGTTGCCGGTGGGCGACAGCATCAACGAAATCTTTGACGCCATCAAGCACACGGCCCTGATCCAGAAAGCCGGCGGCGGCACCGGCTTTGCATTCGACGAACTCCGCCCTACCGGCGACTACATCAAGAGCTCCGGCGGGACCACCAGCGGGCCGATCAGCTTCTGGCGGGCGTTCTCCGAGGCCACCAACGCCATCCAACAAGGCGCGTTTCGGCGCGGGGCGAACATGGGGATGATGTACATCCATCATCCCGACATCTTGAAGTTCCTCCACGCCAAGCAGGACCTGAACCAGTTCACCAATTACAACATCTCGGTGAAGGTGCCCGACGCGTGGATGCAGGCCATGCGGGCCGATCCCGCGGCGCCGCACGTGGTCCGCAACCCGCGGAACGGGGCGGAATACCTCATCCCCAAAAACGTCAAGGTGTGGGAATACGACCTCCGGTCCCTGGTTCCGGTGAAGGCGGGGGGCGAGGCCGAGGACCGATCGGCCTTCTATTCCATGGGGGACCTTTGGAAGATCATCACCACGCACGCCTGGCAGACCGGCGAGCCGGGCGTGGTCTACATCGACCGGATCAATCAGCACAACCCGACTCCGCACCTGGGGCGGATCGAAGCCACCAACCCGTGCGGCGAACAGCCGTTGTTACCTTATGAGGCGTGCAACCTGGGGAGCATCAACCTTAGCCCCTTCGTCACTCCGGCGGGTTCGGACCGGGGGGAGGTGGATTGGGAGGCCCTGGGCGCCACCGTCGAGGCGAGCGTCCGCTTCCTCGACAACGTCATTGATGCGAACCGCTATCCGCTGCCGGAGATCGACCGGATCTGCAAGGGCAACCGCAAGATCGGCCTGGGCGTGATGGGTTTCGCCGACGCGCTGTACAAGCTCGGCGTGGCGTATAACACCGAGGCGGGCACGGCTTGGGGCGAGCGCTTCATGCAATTCGTGAACGACCGTGCCCACGCCTATAGCGAGCAGTTGGCCGGCGAGCGCGGCAACTTCCCGAATTGGAGGGGCAGCGTCTGGGACACGCGGTATCACCGCAACATGCGTAACGCGTGCTGCACCACGGTGGCCCCCACCGGCACGATCAGCATCATTTCCGGTTGTTCGTGCGGGATCGAGCCCCTGTTCGGGCTGGTGTTCTACCGCAACGTTCTGCGCGGCCAGGACGAACACTCGGGCGCGATGGTGGAGGTCAACGCGGTTTTCGAGCAGGCGTTGCGGGCCCGGGACCTGGGCAGCGCGGGGTTGATGGAGCGCATCGCCAGGGACGGCACCCTCGCGCATATCGCGGAGACCCCCGACGACATGAAGCAGGTCTTCGTCTGCGCGCACGACGTCACGCCCGAATGGCACGTGCGCATGCAAGCCGCGTTCCAGAAGCACTGCGACTCCTCGATTTCCAAGACCATCAACTTCCCCCACGACGCCACCATCGAACAGGTCGAGAGGATTTACGATCTGTGCTACGACGCGGGCTGCAAGGGCGTTACCATCTATCGCGACGGTTGCCGCGCCAATCAGCCGATGGCGCGCCAGGACGAACGCAACCGGGCCGCCCCGCCGGAGGTCCAGGTGATTGAGCGGGTGGAGCAAGTGGTGGTGCCCGTCCCGCGCGAGCCCCAACCCCTGGCGGAATTCGCCAGCGGGATGCGCATGCGGCAGATGACCCCGTTCGGGAACATGCACGTGCACATTACCGTCGATCCCCGGACGGGGTGTGAACTCGAAGTGTTCGCCCAGCTGGGCAAGGGCGGCGACCTGGCCAACAGCGACCTGGAGGCCATTTGCCGTCTCGTGAGCCTGTGGCTGCGCTCCGGCGGACAATTACATCACGTGATTGCGCAACTCAAAGGCATCGGGTCAAGCTTGCAGGTGACCACCCGCGATGGCAAAATCATGAGCTTGGGGGACGGCTTGGCCCGAGCACTGGCACAGTACGCCCGGGCCAAGGCCCGCTTCGGTATCCGGGCCCTGCTCCTGGGCGAGTTTGACCTGACGCAACTTGACGAGCCGGTTGCGGGACCGACCAACCGGCGGAACGGTAACGGCAATGGCAAGGGTAGCGGCCACGGTCCCCGGTTGATGCGCCACGGCGGAGATGCGGAACCGCTCGCATCCCTTCCTTCGGATGCGAGCGGTCCGCTCTCCCAATTGGAGAGGTTCAAGGTTCTTTGCCCGGATTGCCACAGCCCTCTCCGCTTTGGTGAGGGTTGCGTGTCGTGCGAGGCCTGTGGCTACGCCCATTGCTAAACTTTTGCTCGGATTTCCGGGAAAAGTGTAAGATCGGCGCAACTCTCCCGTAACTATGGATAGAGGGATGCAACTACTGCATTCTCAGGTGCTATAGAAATTTATGAATAGTACCCGGCGTGGAAAGCCGATATAGCTTTTGGCGGCAAGATCGACCGGTTAGGCAGCAAAGGCGGGCCGGTCCAAGCCGTCGGTAAGGTATCATCGAGGGGTTTCGTAAGGGTGCACGAGGCTTTGCTCGTGCTGAGATTGGCTTCTTTCCCCTCCGGAAAGCACCGTGTACGCCACAGGGCGCGCGGTGCTTTCTTTTAGCTGAGACGCGGATCTCGGAGGGAGAACCAAGGCGAAAGACGACAGGCAACCATGCAGAGCGTCGTGGACAAGCTCTACGCTACCTGAAGACACGGCGTGCCCACCGGCTCGGCGAGAAACCGAGAAACGCGGATTGGCCGGCATTTCCGTCCCCCACAATAAATACAGCGTTGCTTTAATTCAGCGAGATTCCGACATGTCGGTGGTCCGACGGCCAAGTAGACGCCAGCCGGGTCAGCACTCCGTCGCCCGGATTCGTACGGGCTCCGTTGCCGCTGGATGGGTAGCCTCTTGGCCAGCCGGTCACATACCTGGCTCGGCAGGAGCCTCGCCCTCCCATCGAACCCGCAGACTCAGCGTTGGAGGAGCACTAGAAAGGCCCCGTTCTTGCCCCGCAGATCGGGGGAGAATTCGGCTTGCCCGAATTTGGCATCGCGGTATACTAGCAAGGCTCCGGCGTCTCTGGGGGTGAGGGCCGGTTAGAAGTTGGGTATGTTCAGAGGAGCTTCTGGTGGCCGTCAGGCTTAGGTTGAAACGATTCGGCCGGCGTCATCGTCCGTTCTATCGGCTCACCGCTATGGATAGTCGGCGGACGCGTGACGGTCGGGCGCTCGAGGAACTCGGGTATTATGATCCTCTGGCGAAAGCGACGGAGAAGCAGGTGTCGCTGAAGCGCGAGCGGATTGAGTATTGGCTGAGCGTCGGCGCCCAGCCCACAGAGACCGTACGGGACCTGCTGAAGAAGAGCGGAATCAGCTTGAGACCCGACCATCCGCTCCCTGTCGGTCGCGGGTCGGTTTCCGCTCCCTGACCCTTTACATTTCGCGCGGGCGAAGCCCGCCGAGGCTCGCTCCGCGAGCCGCGAAATGTTAAGGGCTGACGGTCGCGGGTCGGCTGATGCTCCTGGACCGGTTTCTGCCCGCGTCATGCGTATAAAGGTTCTGACGCTCTTTCCCGAGGTGTTCGTTCCGTTTGTAGAATCGAGCATCATCGGCCGGGCGGTGCAGGCGGGGGTGCTCAGCTTTGAGTTTACGCAACTGCGGGATTTTGCGGAGGACAGGCACCGTAGTGTAGACGATAAACCGTTCGGCGGCGGGGCGGGCATGGTATTGCTGTGTGGTCCGGTGTTCCGGGCCGTGGAGCACATCACGGCCCAGAGTGACCCCGGGCTGGTGAAGGTGTTGCTCACGCCGCAAGGGGAACGGCTCACTCAGGCGCTGGTGCGGAGGTTGGCCCAGGCGGACGAGTTGCTGCTGATTTGCGGGCGCTACGAAGGGTTCGACGAGCGGATCCGGCTGGGGTTGGACGTACGGGAGGTTTCCGTCGGGGATTTCGTGGTCTCCGGCGGCGAATCGGCGGCGGTCGTGCTGATCGACGCGGTGGTCCGGCTCGTGCCGGGGGCTTTGGGCGATGCGGCGTCGAGCAGCGACGAGTCGTTCGAGGCGGGTTTGTTAGAGTATCCGCAATATACCCGGCCGCGCGGGTTCCGCGGGATGGAAGTGCCCGAGGTGCTGCTCTCCGGCGATCACGCGAAAATCGCCGCCTGGCGCCGCGAGCAGGCCCTGGAGCGGACCCGGCGAAGGCGCCCGGACCTGGTGAAGAACCGGGGTGCCGTCGAGGGGACTTCCGGGCGCACCGCCGGCGGGCCGACGCCAGAGAGCGACGCAGCCCACGAGGGGTTTTCGGCATAGGGAGTACGAGGATGGACCAGAACTTGATCCGGCTCGCCGAGAAGGCCTGCTTGAAACGTAAGCCTCCCGAGTTCGGCATCGGCAACACGGTCGACGTGTACGTGAAGATCGTCGAGGGCGCCAAGGAGCGCATCCAGGTCTTCAACGGCGTGGTGATCGGGCGGCGCGGCTGGGGGATGAGCGAGATGTTCACCGTCCGGCGCATCGTCAACGACGAGGGGGTCGAGCGCACGTTCATGCTCCATTCGCCGCTGCTGGTGGACCTCAAGGTCCGCCGCCGGGGCAAGGTCCGCCGGGCCAAGTTGTATTATCTGCGCGAGCGGCTGGGCAAAGCGCGGCGGCTGCGCGAGGTACGCGTGTCGGCGGCCAAAGGCAAGGGCGCGCCCGGCCGGCAGGTTTCTACCGGACCGTCCACCGAGAAATTGGCGACGGCCGGCGTGTAGGCCACGTCGATGTGGTGGCGGCGACGCTACACCGGACTCTCCCATCGGCAAGTCGGGCACTTGGGGGAAAAGCTCGGGGCGCGCTTTCTGCGCCGCCGCGGTTACCGCATCGTGGCCCGCAACTACACTTGTCCGGCCGGCGAGATCGACCTGATCGCCCTGGATGAACCGACCGTCGTATTCGTCGAGGTGAAGACCCGGCGCGACGACGCTGCGGCGGAACCCGAAGACGCGGTAAACTTCCCTAAGCGCCGGCGGATCACGGCGGCCGCCAGGTACTACTTGCTCCAGACCGGCGCCCAGGACCGACCGTGCCGGTTCGACGTGGTGGCCGTCGTGCTGAAGGAGGGGAGCAAGCCCGAGGTGGAGCACTTCATCGACGCCTTCGGACCGACGCCGCGATGATGCGCGGGCACTAGCGTGGATGCAGCGGGAGTCGGCGCAGCCGAAGGCGTCGTGGTCCGACGGAAACGATTGCGCCGGTTCGGAGTTCCGTTTCGCATTTTTGAATCGTCCGCATGATGATTTCGGAGAGCTCTGGCCCGCGCACTCCTTCGATGCGGACGCGAATGACCGAGGGCTTGGTGGCGCCCGAAAGGGCAATGATGGCATGGAAATCGGCATCCAGCGTGACGACGATGCGATCGTCGGCTTCAGCCCGGACCAGGATGTCGCGATCGGAGGCCGTCGCCAACCCGACCTCACCGGTGTGCACCGCTTCGAAGCCCACAGAGCGGAGCAAGGTTGCGGCTGACCGCGGCAGGCCTTGGTCCAGGAGCAGCTTCATGAGGTGGTAGCCAAGTCGATGACTTGGTCATCTAAGCTGGCGGCAGCAAAAAGGAGGGCCTGGCGAACGTCTTCCTCTTCCAGCTCGGGGTACTCGCGGGCGAGTTCGGCGCGGTCGGGGTAGGTGGCAACGGCTTCCACGACGCGGCGGACGGTCAAGCGAAGATTGCGAATGCAGGGCTGACCGTTCATGCGGGCTGGGTCAACGGTAATTCGGTTCAGTAGCAGTAAGAGCATAACGAACCCAATCGGCGACTAGGGCGACGGACGTTTCGTGTATCATAGCAATCATGACCGGACTAGTCGATACGCATGCGCACCTGACCTCCGCGGCCCTGGTCGGCGATGTGCCGGGCGTCCTGGCCCGTGCTGGGCAGGTGGGTGTCTCGCGGGTGATCACCGTGGGGACGGACGTGGCCGACACACGCCGGGCGGTCGAATTGGCGGAAGCGTATCCGGGTGTGTGGGCTACTGCGGGAATTCATCCGCACGAGGCGGCCAAGGCCGGTGCCGATGCGCCCGGCGAATTCCGCGAACTTTTGAAGCATCCGAGAACCGTGGCCATTGGCGAAATCGGTCTTGATTACCACTATGATTTCTCCGATCGTGCATCGCAGCGGGCGTTGTTTGCGGCCCAGCTCGATGTGGCCGCGGATTGCGATCTGCCGCTGGTGATCCACTGCCGCGAGGCGGTCGCGGACACGGTGGCCGCCCTGCACGAACGTGGCTTTGACGGGCGGCGGGTCGTGTTTCACTGCTTCACCGGCACGGCGGACGAGGCCGGGTTGCTGGCAGACCACGGCTGGCGGATTTCGTTTACCGGGATCGTCACCTTCCGGCAGTCCAGCGTGCTGCAAGGCATCGCCAAGGACTACCCGGCGGAGCAGTTGATGCTGGAGACGGATGCCCCCTATCTGTCCCCTGAGCCGGTGCGGAAGGTGCGGCCCAACGAACCGGCTTTCCTTCGACACACGGCGGAGTTTCTGGCACGGCTACGGGGCAGGCCAGTCGACACGCTAATGCATCAGACCACGCGCAGTGCGGAGGCGTTTTTCCGTTTGCCGGCCGAGTGAAATGCCTTAGAGTTTCTAACAGAATGGACCTGTGGGACAGGCTTTCTAGCCTGTCGCTGACCGGCTGGAAAGCCGGTCCCACATCTTTCTGTTAGACGCTCTTAGGACAGGCTGCCGTGGGCGGGGTCCGTGACAGATTAGGCGGCGTCTACCAACTATCGCCCCATCCGGGGCTCGGCTCAGTCGCCTAAACTGTCACGGACACCCGTGGACGGGTTGCGGGTCTAAACCGTTGGCCGCCGCGCTAATTTCTGCTATACTGATCCTGTTGCAGGTTTAGGGAGTTGGAACGAGTGATGGAAGACATGGACGCACCCCTGGGCACGGCCACGGAGGCCGGCGACCAACGGGCCGAGGACATCGCGAAATTCTTGGCCCAATACGGCACCGAGGCCAACAACGATCTCCTGGGCGAGATGATCGTCACGGTCTGTCGTCTGGCCAAGGACCAGTGCGGCCGAGGGGAACTCAAGCTGCTCAACCGGGCGCTCAAGGAGCTTCGCTACGCCTTTAAGATCTTCGAGCCCTACGCGGAAGTCCCCAAGGTGACGATCTTCGGGTCCGCGCGGACCCAGGAAGACGAGCCCCAGTACCTCGAAGCGGTCAGATTCGCGGAGTTGATCCAGAAGGCCGGTTGGATGGTGATCACCGGGGCGGGCAACGGCATCATGCGGGCCGGGCACCACGGGGCCAAGCGCGAGGCCAGCTTCGGCGTCTCCATCAGCCTGCCTTTCGAGCAGAGCGCCAACACGATCATCGCCGGGGACGATAAGCTCATCAACTTCAAGTATTTTTTCACCCGCAAGCTGATGTTCGTCAAGGAGGCCCGCGCCATCGCCCTGTTCCCCGGCGGCTTCGGCACCCAGGATGAGGGCTTCGAAGCGCTCACCCTGGTGCAGACCGGCAAGACCACCCCGCTGCCCATCGTGATGTGCGACGAACCGGGCGGTACTTACTGGCACCACTGGCGGACGTACGTGAAGTCCGAGTTGCTCCACCACGGCATGATCGACGAAGAGGACATGAACCTGTTCACCATCACCGACCATGCCGATGACGCGGTGGCCGAAATCCTCCGCTTCTACCGCCGGTACCATTCCTCGCGTTACGTGGACGATGACTTAGTCCTGCGGCTGAAAGCCCCGCTTTCGGAGGACGAGGTGGCCCGCCTGAACCGGGACTTCGCCGACTTGCTCGCCGAGGGCGAAATCCGTCAGGCAGACCGCCCCCTGCCGAAGGAGACGGGCGAGTATCCCACCCTGCCCCGCCTCGTCATGCGTTATCACAGGAAGAACGCGGCCCGCCTGCGGCAGATGATCAATGCCATCAACGATACCGCAAACTGATGCACGCGGGCGCTCTCGCGTCGCGTAAGCCCCTTCCGGGCGGCGCCGCGGACCGTGGCGCATGTTTCATCACCCACAGAATGGACCTGTGGGCCAGGCTTTCTAGCCTGTCTCTGACCGGCTGGAAAGCCGGTCCCACAGGGAAGCCGGTCCCACAGGGAAGCCGGTCCCACAGGGAAGCCGGTCCCACATCTTTTTGTTAGATGCTCTTAATGGGTGCGGACCGAAGAGCCCGCGCTGATCACCGCCGCCACCCGCTCACGCCCGTTCTCCTGATGCAGCTTGATGGGCGCGCCGAACTCAGAGTCGGGCGCCTGCACCATGCGGTGGCCGCGCGTGAGCCAATACAAGACGGGCGCGGTGATGAGCGTGGTCACCACGGCCATGATCACGAGCATGGCGAACAACGTCGGACTGAGCACGCGATGGTCCAGCCCGACGTTGAGCACGATCAGTTCCATCAGCCCCCGCGTGTTCATCAATACACCGAGGGCCGCCGACTCGCGCCAGCCCACGCCGGTGAGGCGGGCGGCGACCGTGCTGCCCCCGAACTTGCCCAGGCAGGCGACGAAGACGATCACCCCGCAGAACAGCCAGGGTTCGAGTCCGCTGAGCAGGCCGATCTGCGTGCGCATCCCGGTAAAGGCAAAGAAGGCCGGCAGAAAGAGGACCACCACCACGTCGTTCAGGCGGTGGGTGAGTTCGCGGGCGATCACGCTGTCATGGGGGATCACGGCGCCCAGCAGGAACGCTCCGAAGAGGGCGTGGACGCCGATGATTTCGGTGGTCAGCGCGGAGAGCAACATCGCGACGACGATCAACGCGGTGACGCCCTGGGTCAGCCGGCCCCGTTCATCGACGCGGGCCGCCAGGCGGTGCAACAGCGGGCGGATCAGCACAACCATCCCGAGGATGAAGGCCAACGTCATGACGGCCGTGTGCCACGCCCGCCCGACCTCGGCGTCGGCGACGGCGACGACGAAGGCCAGCAGGCACCAGGCGGTGGCGTCGTCCACCGCGGCGCAGCTCAGCGCCATGACGCCCAGGAAGCTGCGCTGAATGCCGCGATCGGTAAGAATCCGCGCCAGCACGGGGAACGCCGTGACGGACATGGACACGCCCATGAACAGGGCGAAGATCGTGAACGGCACGTCGCGGCTCGAAAACCGCGGATAGAGCCACAACGCCAAGAGGGATCCCAGCAGAAACGGCGTGATGATACTGGCGTGCGAGATCGCCACGGTGGAGTGCGTGCCCTTGCGCAGGCGATCGGTATCCAGCTCCAGGCCGACCAGGAACATGTACAGAATCACGCCCACTTGTGAGAGGATGCGTAGAAACGGCGCGATCGAGGGCGGAAGGACAAACTGGGCCGCCTCCGGCCATACCCGCCCGAGCAGCGACGGGCCGAGCATGATCCCCGCGAGGACTTCGCCGATCACCGGGGGTTGCTGGAGGTACTTGAAAACCTGACCCATGAAGCGTGCGACGGCGATCACCACGACCAGGGCCAACAGCACGTGCAGTAATTCGTCGATCTTCTGGGTGCCCCCACCGGCGCCGAACAGCAGCCCGCCGGCCGCCTCCGGCGCGGCCAGCGATCTTCCGTAGGCGCGGATGAGCAGAAACGCGAGCGCCGCCCCGAGGATCATGAGTCCGTAGACGAGGATGGTCCTGGTTCTCGAACCCATGGAAGGGGAAAGCCGCGACGACATGACCAGCCCTTGGCAGAAGATCCTGACCCGGTTGAAAACCAACTCGTGGATCCGTGTCCTATGACCCAAACCCGGCTTGTGCGCTGCGCATGGAGCACCGTTTGGCCCGCGAACTCGCTGTATTATAGAGAGCTCCCCTCCGAGCGGCAACTGACGGGGTCCGCTGAGGTACACCCCCGCCCCAAGCCGACCGCCGGTTGAACTTGACATCTCGCGCCGCGCTCGCTACGGTATCCCATATTTGGGGCCGGAATTCATGTAGACGGGAAGCGACCGGTTCACGTTTGGGAGAAACAGGCCCGTTTGTTTAGGTGAGCGACCGGTTTGCGTACCGGTGGAGTTCAGAAGGTCATGCAGTCGGACACGGACTTTGATGTCGGGATTATCGGAGGCGGGCCGGCCGGGGCGGCGATGGCCGGCTACTTGGCCAAAGCGGGGGTCAGTTGCGTGGTGTTCGAGAAGGAACTGTTCCCGCGGCCGCACGTGGGCGAGTCGCTGGTGCCGGCCGCGACCCGCGTGCTGCGCGAGCTGGGATTCGCCGACCAGATGGACATGCACAAGTTCCCGCGCAAATACGGGGCCGTGTGGAGCGCCGAGGCCGACGCGCGCATCTACGACCACGACTGGGAAGGCTTGGCGCCGGACTGTGAAGCCCACTTCCGCTTCGAGGAGCGTGAGCAGGAGGGTGTGGACCGCAACCACACCTGGCACGTCGACCGCGGCAAGTTCGATCTCCTTTTTCTACAGCATGCGCACAAGCTGGGCGCGGCGGTGTACGAAGGCGTTCATGTGCGTCAGGTCGAGCTGAACAACGGCGATCCGCCCGTCATCCGGTACAACGTCGGCAAGCAGGAGATGGGCACGTGGGTCAAGATGGTGGTGGACGCGAGCGGCCGGCAGACGCTGCTCGGCAAGCAGCTCGGCTTCCGCGTGCACGACAAGGTCTTCGACCAATTCGCGCTGCACACCTGGTTCGACGGCTACGACCGCGGCCAGAACAAGGCGGACTACATCTGGATCCACTTCTTGCCCATCACCAACACGTGGATCTGGCAGATTCCGATCACGAACACGGTGACGAGCATCGGCGTGGTGACCCAGAAGAAGCACTTTGTCGGCACCAAGAGCGAGCGGCCCGACTTCTTCTGGAAGTGCGTCAAGAGCCGCCCGGAGATTTACGAGCGGCTCCAGAAATCGGAGCAGATGCGGGATTTCACCGCTGAAGCGGACTACAGCTACAGCATGAAGCAGATTTGCGGGGACCGCTTCGCCATGATCGGCGATGCCGCCCGGTTCGTGGACCCGATCTTCTCGAGCGGGGTCTCCATCGCCATGAGCAGCGCCCGCTTCATCGCCCCGGAGATTCTCAAGGCCCTGGAGACCAACGACTTCCGCAAGGCGAGCTTCGCCAACTTCGAGCGTACCATTCACAACGGCACGCGGAACTGGTACGACTTCATCACGGTCTACTATCGTCTGAACGTGCTGTTCACCATGTTCGTGAACAGCCCGGAACACCGCATCGACGTGCTCAAGCTGCTGCAGGGTGATGTCTACGACGAACAGGAACCGGAAGTGCTGGTCAAGATGCGGAAGATCGTCACCCAGGTGGAGAACAACCCGCGGCATCCCTGGCATCAGTCGCTTGGCGACCTGACCGCGAACGCGTTCACGCCGCCCGAGTGACATTAGGTGGCATGTGTCCACCTGGGACGAGCTTGCGGCGAGTTCCTGGCGGACGCGTGCATGCGTACCCCATCCCGTTTCGCCAGTTCACTGGCCCGAAGGGTGTCAACTCGATACCGCATCTGCCGGCGCGGCCTGTCCACCCGTCGGCTTCCAGCCGGGCGGCTTGCGTTTGTCGAGCCCGGCCACGTAGACCCGCATGAACTCGGCGTCGTAGGCTTCCCAGTCGTCCGTAATTCCCGGCTTGCCCCGTTTGCGAAGTTCGGCGTCGACGTCCCGTGCAAAACGCAGATGGTGGTTGCCTGCCTCGCGATATTCGGCCTGCAGCAGGCCAACCAGGCGCCGTTTGGGCGCTCGACCGAGTTTCGACCCAATCCTGTCGTACACGCGCACGAGCAGCATGAACCGCATGAACGGGAAGTCACCGTTTCGGATGAGTGCCGTTTGCGCGAAAAACCATTCAGCATCGGTTTCCCGCATGGACTCCGCGATGATAAAAAGTCCAAACAGGCGGTTCGGTGTTGACAGATCGCCCTCGCTCAGCCATTCCTCGATGAGCGCACGCGCAACCTCACCCAGTCCGGCGAGAACGCGCCCGATCGAAAGCGCAAGGTAGCCGTACAGATGAAGAGATACTGTTACTCGAACGGAGCCTGCCGATTGGAAGCTTGTCTCCCCGCCCGGGAGAATGAGCGCAGGGGGGCTGAGGAACGGCCAACCCAGATCCAGAAGCGCCGGGTGACGGACCAAGGAGTGCAGGGTGACCTCTGCCCATTCAGCGTAGCCCTGTGGAGAACGGACCGTCTCGAATGTCCCGGTCGTCGCGACAGGGATCCACCCCTGCCCATGATCGCAGACACAGGTCGTGACGCGGAGCTGTTTCGCGCAGGCTTCCGCCACCATTTTCCCGCCGATTTCCAGAAGACCCCGCTGCACGGCTTCTTGAGGCAGCTTCTCTACCAGCGCTTGGACTACCTCCTTTCTTACTCCCTCGTCCACCCGTTCTGCGGCGCTGGCGCAGCGGCCGGAAAGGAGAATATGCCCTTTGTGTAGCAGTGATCGAATAAACGTCTCCTGGCTTGTCTTTGCCACGCCTGCGGCCAACGGGATGACTTCCTGCCAGCCCGGATCATCGGCGTGCGTGAGCAGCGGGTCGAGCCCGCCCCGCACCGCCTCCTCCGCCGCAAGGTACTCCTGAAGGACCAAGTGTGAGAACGCGAACACGCCCGGACGCCGCTCAATCAACACTCCGGTCCGGTCGCGGATAGTGGCGAGTATCTCCGGTGCACGCTCCGGCGTCTGTTGAATCTCCGGCAAATGTTTGCGAAAGACCTCTTCGACGCGCTCACGCGGGAATTCTGCCTTGCCGTCCTCCAGCATCCTCAGGGCCAAGGGTTGCAGGAGCATCCGCTGCCGGACAGCATCCAGGTCACCGATGACAGATGCTTGCAGACCCTGAGCCTTTCGCCATTCATAAAGCAGCACGTCGACGTACTCGCTGAGCAGTTCGACGCGGCGCTCGGGAAGTTGCTGCCCCCTATAGCGGTGGATGATGGAGAGCACCGAGAGCATCAGCGGCGTGCCGGCCAGCAGGCGGATCGATGGGGTCCGCGCGATCCGTCCGAGCAGGTCGTCGGCCTGCTCCTGGGCACGGTGGTCCGCCGCCGTACTCTCTCCTGTTCCCGCGCTTCGCTCCGCGGCCCGGCACCAGTTGCGTACAAAGACTTCGCGGTCCCGCTCGCCGAGGGGCATGATGGCGGCTTCGGCAAAGCCGTGCTCGCGGTCGCCTAAGAGCCCACGGGTGTAGCCCGCCGGGCGCGAAGTGACGACCACGCGGTTGCCCTGGTCACCATGGGCTTTCAGAAACTCCTCCAGCCAATTCAAAACCTTGTCCCACTGCGTTTCTTCCGCGGGCGAACGTCGGCGGTTTATCTCTTCGAGCGGCGGGGCCTGGCATTCGTCGAGTCCGTCAAGCAGGATCAGGGCCCGCCCTGAACGCAGGACTTCCTCGACAAAGGTTGCGCTACGCTCTGTGTCCAGCTGTCTAGCGCAATAGGCCATGAAACCCCTGGGCGTCGGCATGTCGTCGAAGTCTAGAGAACGGACAGTGAAGACAAACGGGACCGGATCATCCTTCAACCTGAGTTCCCGGCGCGCCGCCTTCCAGGCGATGTACTGCACCAGAGTCGATTTTCCCGCTCCGGGTTCGCCGACGATCACGAGTCGGAGCGAGTCCGCCAGGAGGTCATCGATAGCCTGGCCCTCGCTCGGTGCGGACGCGTCAAGGGCACGGCGTGCCGAATCCAAGTCCGCAAGTTCCACGGTTGCCCGCGTTTCGTCTCCATCAGGCGGCTTCGCGCCCGCCAGGGGCGTCAGCCGCAGTGGCACATAAAGAACATTGAGCGGCAGCGACAGAATCTCGGCCACCCCCCGGATGCCGCGCATCTCAATCTTGCCGTAGGTCGCCTCGACGTACCTGCAATAGTGCTCTTCGATGGTCCTTGATTGCCGATCTGGGCCTTCCTTCAATTCCTGCAGCAGGTCGCTGTGTTGTTTCTGAGTCTGTTCGATGCGTTCGAGGCGGGCGAAGCTTTGCTCCCAATTGGCGCGTTCCCAGTCCGGGAGCATAGGGGCCAACGCAGCCAGTTGTACGATGGCCTGGCGGAGCAGGCTTTCGTAGAGCGGAGTAAGCTGGTAGGCTCTTAACTCCGCAGACGGGGGGTGGATCGCCACGCACCGCGCGAGCACTCTATCGGGGTCGTACGCTTGCTCGGCAAGTAGTTGGGGACCAAGCTGGGCGGCATCGATGGCGGCGGTCAATTGGTTGAACAGCAGCTTGGCTTGATCTTCGGTGATCTCGGTCCCGATGAGCGGATGAAGGGTATCAAGGAGACCGTCAACGACCCTTCGGCGGGCGGATTCGACCCTTCGGCGCTTACGCAGGTCCGCGATCTCGGTGGCTAAGTAGTTGACGAGAAGCTTCTCGCCGAGCTTCCCGGCGAAAGTTTCAAGCAGGACAAAGACCGCTGCGCTCGAGGACATGCGGATCGGTGCCTCCGTGAGGCAGCTTACCCCCGGGTACGGCGCAACACCAGCCCAACGCAGTAGACGCCTGTGGAGCCCAATTCCCACACCCACTCCGTGAGCCCAGAGCGGCCCGCGCCACCTACCCCGATGGTGTACCGGTCGTGACGAAGCCAGCGAGGGTCAAGTCTCCGCGGGCGGGGTTTCGGCGGGCTGACCCAGCTTGTTTTTCTTCTTCTTGGTCTGGAGTCCTTTACGGGCCTCGGCCGCCTTGGCCCACAGCGCGTAGGCCTCTTTGCGGTTGCCCTTCCTGTATTCGAGTCCGGCGTTGACCTTCTGCCGGCGGACAGCTTTACTCGGACGCGGCATTACGCTTCTCCTCAAATCATTGCCCCTCGCCGGCGGGCGGATCGACCGGGGTCGGCGAGAAAGGGCATTTTACCTTGGGCCGCAGCGCGCCGCAACCACCGCCGGCCGTCAATCTCGGGTGCTGTTACGGCCCGCAAACCGGCCTCGGCGAATCGAAAACCGCCGCTCAGGATTCGGAGGGCGTCCTTCGATCAGGTGCCAAGTTCTATCCGTGGAACGGGAGATTCGCGCGCGGGCCGGGCGGCCACCCCGCCGGTCTCGGCGCCGCGGGCCCCGTCGGCACGGAGAAGCGAGATGCGCGGCGCCAAGCCGAGTTCCACGAGGGCCTTCGGTTATCAGGACCAACCCCATCCCCACCTTCTCCCCGCCCGCGGGCCGCTGCGGGCCGCGCGGCGCACCGGCATCAGCCCGGACCGCTGCGCGGTGCTGGCGGTCTGGCTCGCTACGGCCGGGATGTCCGGCTGCGGCGGGGACGCGCGGGTCGAGCTATCCGCGGCGGATTCGATCGAGTCCCTGGCCGGTGCCTTGGAACTGGCACTCCAGGAGTATCACGCCGACCTGGCCACGGGTGACGACCTCCGCGAATCGGCTGCCATCGCGGCTTTCGTGAAACGGATCCAAGAGGCATCCGACGACCCGGCCGGACAGGACCGTCACGTCGCCGAGTTCACCGCCGCGCTCCACCGCATCCGGCAGGACCGGCGCGTAGAGTGGACCCGCTTTGGCGCCGGGCAGGACAACCTCGATACCCTGCGCGAGATCACCGGCGGGCTGCGCCGCTTGGCCGTCGAGAGCCTGACGCTCCGCGACGAGGCCCGCCGCTACATCTACGCCCTGATCGACCAGCGGAGGTCGAAATCCGCCGACCGACAGGATCGGCCGCCGAGCTGAACTGCCCGGTCGGGAGGGTCCGCGCCTGTTCAGGCCACCCCGACCCGAAGGCACCGGGAGAGGTGAAGAATAATGGAGCCGCGTATGGCCAATCAGGCCGATGAAGTTGACCGACTCATGAAGACCTTGGAGGGGGCGCTCCGGCAACGGCCCGGATCGGGGGATGCGATTGACTTCGTACTCGCTTCCCCGGAACGGCAGACGGCCGTCCGCTCCTTGCGCCACGACCCGGTGGTCGAAGCCTTCCGCTTGGAATTGGCCGATGGGCTGATCCGCGTGGATACCGCGAACCAACTGTTGAACCTGGTGAACGCGGTGGTCACGGCGCTGCTGACGCGGTGAGGCATCGCCGTGGCGGGTTCTGCTGGGAAGTATGCCTCGGGTCGGGCTCCGCTCGACGCGCTGTTCCGGCGGGCGGAGCCCGCCCTACACGGCTCGGTGCCCGGGGGGCGGGACCCGCCCTCCACGGCGGAGCGGAGCACTACGGAGTGCGGGCCATGCCGTTTTTGGTGGGTGTTATTGATTGGCCGACGGCGGCCGCCATGATCGGGGTGGTGGCCCCACTGGTGGCGGTGTGGCTGACTTTGGTCACCTTTCACCTGAGGACGCTGCGCGAGCACCAGGCCACCCGGCACCACGAACTGGCCCGCCGGATCGAGGCGCTGGACGGGGCAGTGGGTTCGGCCCGGCAGGCGTTGAGCGAAATGCAGCGCGACTACGCCACGAAGGAGGAGTGGTTGCGTGAGAGCATGGCGGCCCGGCAGCACCTCGAACGGCTGCTGGCGGTGGTGACGCGCCTGGAAACCGAAATCGAGGGGGGACGCGGCCGGCCGCGGTACCTCGAGACACAGCGGGGCACGGCCCGCGAGACGCCGGCTGCCCCAGACGAGACCGCGCGGCGACCCAATCGAGCGGAGCAGAGCTGATGGCCAACGGACGAAACAGTCGTGAGATCAAACGGGTGCGGAATGAAATCCTGGTCGTGCTTAAGATGCTCTACCCCGCCGCGTTGCAGGCCGACCAACTGCTGCGTTCGTTGCTGGCGGTCTTCCCCACCCTGGAGTGGGACCCCTTTCGCCGGGACCTGGCTTACTTGTGCGAGAAGGGCTACCTGCAGCGGGTCGTGCCGGATACGGAGAGCGACGAGAAGCTGACCGCGTGGCGGAAACGCTGGTTCCGGCTCACCAGCACGGGTATGGAGGTGGCCGACCGGTGCATCGACGACCCGGCGCTGGAAGAATGAACGGAACCATTCACCGATGAGAGGATCGTGAAGAAGTCGCCGAGGATTTCGCAAGGCCGGAGCGCGGAGGTCCCAGGCCCTCGGGGACGTAAGGCCCGATGCCGGGAACCCGGGCGCCCGCCCGCGGCGGAAGCGGGGGCGTCGACCGTGGAGGACTTCCGACGGCGGATGCACGCCATCGGCGAGACCCTGGCGGAGCTCTGCGGAGGGATGGCATCACCCGAAGCGGACCTGTGGGGGCGGGGGGTCTATCTAATACTGGTGGAGCAGCTCTACGTGGCGCTCAACTCCGCTAATCTGCCCCTGGCGGACCTGCAAACCATATCCAAGATATTGTCCGAACAGCGCCGGGCGGAAAGTCAGGCCCTGGAGATCGAGCGCCGACGACGGACCGGCCGGCCAGACGAAAGCCTTGGCGACCGCGACGAAGATGGAACGGCCCCCCCACCCGGCCGAGAGCTGCCGGTACGCTTCGGCGAGGCGGTCAAACAGATCTACGGCGTGAACCTGCATGCCGAATCCGTGGGGTAGGGTCCGCGCTCGCGGAGCCTGCCAGCTAACCCGTGAAAGCCGTCTGGAAGCCGCGCCGCGAGGCGATGCACCTTGACCTGACACAATCTCCCGCGTGGTATTGCACCTGAATCTGCGTGGAGGTTTCAATCGCGGAAGGTCGATAAACTCATTCCGGTGAGCTATGGCCTCGAAACGACGCATGTGCATCCTGACTGACGGTCACCTGGATCTCTATGCCGCCAAGACGGCGGTGGGCTTGTTGCGGTATTGCCCGGATGAGGTGGTCGCGGTGCTGGACCGCCGGCACGCCGGCGAGAAGCTTGAAACCCTGGTCGGTGTCGGGGCGGGTATTCCCATCGTGGACGGCATCGCATCGGCCCTGGCTTACCGGCCGGAGCAACTCGTGCTGGGGGTGGCCAGTCCCGGTGGGCGGTTACCCGACGCTTGGCGGACAGTGATCCGCGAAGCCCTCACTGCGGGTCTGGACGTGATCAACGGGCTGCACGTGCGCCTCAATGACGACATGGAATTGGCGGCGTGCGCCGCTGAAGCCGGCCGGCGGATATGGGACGTGCGGTCGTGCACTCGGATCTTTAGGGTGGGCACAGGCCGGGCGCGGCAGACCCAGGCCAAACGCATCCTGACCGTGGGAACCGACTGCAACCTGGGCAAGCGTCTGACCGCCATGGAGTTGGCCCGGGAACTGTCACGGCGTCGGTTCCGGGCCCCGTTCGTGCCGACGGGGCAGACCGGCGTTATGATCTGCGGCCGGGGGGTGGTGGTGGACGCGGTGGTGGCCGATTTCGTCTCGGGCGCGGTCGAGGAGGCCGTCCTGGAACACGCCGACGCAGACTTCGTGGTCGTCGAGGGGCAGGGCGGGCTGCTGCATCCCAGCTATTCCGCGGTTACGCTCGGGCTGTTGCACGGGGTGTTGCCCGATTTGATGATCCTGTGCCATGCGCCCACGCGGCGGCACATGCGGCACACGGACGTGCCCCTCCCGCCGCTGGACGAGGTCCTGCGGCTGTATGAGGCGATGCTCCGGCCGATCCATCCGGGCCGGGTCGTGGGGATTGCCTTGAACGGCCACGGCATGAGCGAGCGTGAGTTTCAGGCCGCGCTGGACCGGGCCCGGGCCTTGACCGGCCTGCCGGTCGTCGATCCCGTGCGGACCGGAGTCGCGGAACTGGCCGACGCCATGGGGGCGAGGTAAACGCCAGGCCACCGCTGCGCGGAGGCCTTGGATAATTCACGGAATAAACCCGCACCCTCCGGGGCCGGCGCGGGGCTATTGAAAGCGCCGGCCCGACCCCCTACAATTCCGCCACGATACGGAATCGAACGTGCGGGCCGCGCGGAGCGGTCCTCCCGCGTGGCGTTCCTCCGCGTGTGTCGGTTACGGCACGGAGAATCGAGGTTTTTGCGGAAGGCGGTACGCCGTGTCTGCCTACTTTCACGACATCTACTCGACGCTCCGCACCATCCTGATCGGGATGCGGATCACGCTCAAATACTGCTTTGCCAAGACGATCACGGTCCAGTACCCCGACGTGGCCCCGGTGCTTCAGCCGCGGTTCCGCGGGTTCCACTGGTACGAGATCGAAAAGTGCATCGCCTGTGACCTGTGCGCCAAGGCCTGTCCGGTGGATTGCATCTACATCGAGAAGACCGGCCCGCGTAAGATCGACAAGGCCAGCGGGGTGGCGGTGGGCGGGGCGATGACGCGCTATGCCATCGACTATTCCAAGTGTATGTTTTGCGCCTTGTGTGTGCCGCCGTGCCCGACCGAGTGCATCCACATGGGGAACGTCCACGATCTGTCCGGGTACGACCGCGAGAGCATGATCGTGGAGTTCACCGAGTTGGCCAAGCAGGGGCTGCGGACCCCCCAGCCGCACTGGCTCCGCAAAGAGCGCCTGCCGGCTTGGGCGGCCGAAACCAAACGGAGTTGGGAAGAGAGGGCCCAGCCCCACTGCAAGGAGATGGTCGAAGCCCTCACCGAGCGGAAGCCGCCGGAGAAGCCCAAGGCCGCGGCGGCCGCGGCGGAGGGATGACTGGTGGCATGCTCACCGCCCTCGGTGGGCATGTCGAGAGTGAAAGACATGGCCACGAAGACGTGGCCATGCCACCCAGCCGGCGCCGCCCACCAGGGGCGACGCGACAGGGAGGACGTCATGCTGATGGTGAACTCTCTTATGGCGATCGAGAACCTGGGCGTCGCGGTGCCGCGGAGCGAGACGGCCGTGCAGTTGATCATCGGGATGTTGCTGCTCGGCGGTCTGGGTTTTCTCCTGTGTTTCGGGGCCTTGTTGATCGGGCGGTTCGTTCGCCCCCGGCGGCCCAACGCGGAGAAGGGCGCCATCTATGAGTGCGGCGAACCGACCATCGGCAGCAGTTGGGTGCAGTTCGATCTGCGGTTCTACGTGGTGGCGCTGGTCTTCATTGTGTTCGACGTCGAAATCGCGCTGTTCTGGCCGTGGGCCGTCGTGTTCGGCGGGGGGGGCATCGACCCGGCAGACCTGCCCGCGGTCAAGACCGTGGCGTTGTGGGACATGTTGTTCTTCTTTGGGGTGATCGTAGTCGGTTTTCTCTATTTGTGGCGGTTCGGTTACTTGGATTGGGTGCGTTCGGTGAGTTCACAAGTACGGGGCCGTGAGGTGCGAGGCCGCGCGGCCTGAAGCCCGCGGCTCAGGAGAGCCGCTCCCTGACGGTCGCGGTTCGGAAAAGAGGGACGGCCGCGCGGGCCCGTGACACTCTGTGTCAAGGGCAGGCTGAAGCCCGCCGCCGAACGGGGGAGCGAATGAATCATGAGCTGGATCGAGAACCGGTTTGAAGAAGGTTTGATGATCAGCACGCTGGACTGGGCGCTCAACTGGGCGCGCAAGGGCAGCATCTGGCCGGTGACTTTCGGGCTGGCCTGCTGCGCCATTGAGATGATGGCCACCGGGGCCTCGCGGTTCGACCTGGACCGCTTTGGGGCCGGTGCGTTTCGCCCTTCGCCGCGACAGGCGGACCTGATGATCGTGGCGGGGACGGTGACCTACAAGATGGCCAGCCGGCTGAAGCGGCTGTACAACCAGATGCCCGATCCCAAGTACGTGATGGCCATGGGGGCGTGCACGGTGGGCGGAGGGCCGTACTTCAAGTACGGATACCACGTGGTCAAGGGCGTGGACCTGGTGGTGCCGGTGGACATTTACGTTCCGGGGTGCCCCCCTCGGCCGGAGGCCTTGCTCGAAGGCCTGATGCGGTTGCAGGACAAGATCATGCACGAGTCGCGGGCGAAGACGCGGACGGTGGGGAGGAGCCTGCCGGTGGTGGCGTAGGAATGGAGAATGGAGAATTGAGAATGGTGAATTGAGAATGGAGAATGAAGAAAAACGGGCCAACGGAACAACATGCGGGGCGCCGTGGCGCGCTGGAGTTCCTCGACAAGTTCCTGCCACGCGGAGCGCCGAACCGGGCTTGAGGGTTCTTTTCTCCATTCTCAATTCTCCATTGTGAGTTGCGGTCTATGACCCCGGAAGAGATTTCCAAATTGCTTAAGGACGAGTTCGGCGACGCGATCGAGCAGATCGTGCTGGACGGGCCACACCCTTATGCAGTCGTGTCCGCTCCGCGCTGGCCGGAAGTGGCGTGGTTCCTGCGCGACGATCCGCGGTTGCAGTTCAGCTTGTTGAACTGTATTTCGGCAATTGATCTGCTGGCGGAGAACAAGCTGGCGTGCGTGTACGACCTGTGTACGATCACCGCCCCCGACCTGACGCAATTGATTCCGTGGCGGCATGCCTTCGCGGTGCGGGTGGTGGTCGAGCGCGATAACCCGCGGATTCCGTCAGTGGCGACGGTGTGGCCGACGGCCAACTGGCACGAGCGCGAGGCCTACGACATGATGGGCATCGTGTTCGAGGGGCACCCGGATCTGCGGCGGATTCTCTGCCCCGAGGACTGGGAAGGGCACCCGCTGCGAAAAGACTATAAGTTCCCGGTGCAGTACCATGGCATCCCGGCCACGACGGAATACGAGCTGAACAGCCCGAGACATTGAGGTATACCTAGTTTGGCTATTCTCTCAAAGACCCCGCTCATTAAACGCCAAGTCTTAGAGAAACTTGGCGCCGTCCGGCTAAGGGAGGCAGACGTGCTCCTACGAGCCGGGCATTATGCGGGAGCAATTTACCTCGCGGGCTATGCGGTCGAGTGCTATCTGAAGGCGGCGATCTGTGCAGCCCTGGATTGGGACGAACTTCACGGGACGTTTAAGAGCCACGATCTGGAGGTATGGTTACTTCACAGCGGCTTGGAAAGAAGGATGGGGGCCCCGGAAGCTGCCCAGGTGCGCGAGAGTTTTGGCAAGATCACGGGCGTATGGATTCTCGAGGGCACGGACGGCAGCAAAGATAGCAAGAAAAACATCCGCTATCGCGACCCTTTTGATGTCACGGAAGAGGACGCCCGCAAGTTCATGTATTGGGTCTACGACCCCCACGCTGGAGTAGTACCGTGGGTAAGGCGACAGATTTAGTCAAGGCCGCAGAGGCGATCCGGGAAGCCCTCGTAGCGTTTGTCGCTGCGGGCGAAAAGGACTATGTGCACGTATTCGAGTCTTCCCCGGGGCACCTGCGCGCGGTCGTGGGCAGCGATCAGTTCAAGAATGTGGGAATCACCGAGCGGCAAGAAAGGATTTGGAACCACCTGAAGAGTAAAGTCGCCGCCGAGCATCTGCGCTTTTGCTGGGGAATTCATCCCTTGGATATTGAGGAGTATTATGAGGAGCACTTTCCGCAATCGTCTTCCTCGTCGGCTTACCCTGTCGTCGAGGAGTAGCTAGGTGGACCAGCCTATGAGCAAGACGGTTCTCGATTTCCATCCCGATATCCTGATCGACACCGATCGCGAAGAGCAGGCCGATCTGTTCACCGAGGAGTTGCTCATCAACATGGGCCCGCAGCACCCCTCGACCCACGGGGTGTTGCGCATCGTGCTGCACACCGACGGCGAGATGGTCCTGGGGGCGTATCCGCACATCGGGTATCTGCACCGCTGCGCGGAGAAGATCGGCGAGAACCTGCAGCCGTTTCAGTTCATCCCCTATACCGACCGGATGGACTACGTGGCCGGGATGAACAACAACCAGGCCTTCGCCCTGGCCATCGAGCGGCTGGCCGGGATCGAGGTTCCGCCGCGGGCTAAGGCCATTCGGGTCATGTTTGCCGAGTTCAACCGGATCGCCTCGCACCTGGTGTCGCTGGGCTCCTACGGTCTGGACATGGGGGCGTTCACGCCCTTTCTGTATTGCTTCCGCGAGCGGGAGATGATCCTGGACATGTTCGAGGCCACCTGCGGGGCGCGGCTGACCTACAGCTACATCACCGTGGGCGGCGTGACCCAGGACCTGCCCGAGGGCTTCGTGGAGCGGGCCCGGGAGTTCTGCGACTACTTCGAGCCCAAGGTGGACGATTACAACGACCTGCTGAGCTATAACCACATTTTCGTCAAACGGACGGGAAACGTCGGGGTCATTCCGGCGGCGACGGCGCTGGCCTACGGGCTGACCGGTCCGTGTCTGCGGGCCAGCGGGGTACGGTGGGACCTGCGCAAGGCCGCCCCCTATGACGGTTACGAGCAGTATGAGTTCGAGGTGCCCATCGGGCGTCCGGGCGGTAGGGACGATGTTCCTTCCGGCGTCGTGGTCGGGGATTGCTGGAGCCGGTACTACGTCCGCGTCCTGGAGATGCTCCAGTCGGTGCGGATCATCCGGCAGGTGCTGGACCGGTTGCCCGAGGGCGAGGTCATCGCCAAGAAGACCCAGAACGTCAAGCTTCCGGCCAACCAGGAGGTGTATGTGGAGTCGGAGGGCGGCAGGGGACAGGTGGGGTTCTACGTGCAGGGCGACGGATCGGCGATTCCGGCCCGGGTCAAGGCCCGCGGCCCGAGTTTCAGTAATCTTTGCGTTGTTCCGGCGGTGTGCCGAAACTGCCTGATCGCGGACGTACCGGCCCTCGTGGGCAGCATCGACATGGTGATGGGGGAAGTCGATCGGTAGGAAGAATTGACGATTGACGATTGACGATTGACGATTGGGGATTGAAGAGGGGAGCTTAACCGAACCGCGACCGTCAGGGAGCGGACCGAATGCGGAATGCGGAGTGCGGAATGCGGAATGAAGATTACGAACCGCGACCGTAAGGAAGCGGTCTTTGGCCGCGACCCTACGGAGTGCGGAGTGCAGATTCCAGATGTCTCCGGCAACGTGCGGAGTTAAGCCGTGACGCAGATGTCCGTCCCTTGGAAACCGAGGGAGCCCGTCAAGTACCGGGGTCCGTCAGCCCTGATGGCGGCGTTGGGCCGGGCGCTCTACACCGTCTTTCGGCCGATTGTGCCGCGGATCGCGTTTCTGATTTTCCTGGCCAGCCTGGTCGCCATCGCGGTTTTCGTTTTCGCGGTGGCCCTGCTGTTCGGGTTCGTCGATGAACGGCTGATCGCCGCGCCGACCAACGGCGGTGAGGTGGGTCTTGGTGGGGCCCCGCTGACGCTGACGGAGATCGCCGGCGGGCTGCAAGCGGCCGGCGCGCCTTGGAGGGGGCTGCTGAAGTTTCTGCTCTGGCCCTTGCAATATGCCATCGTGCGGGACCTCATCATCGCGTTGGGCATCTTCACGTTCCTCTGCGTCACTCCGGCATTTGTGATCTGGTGGGAGCGTAAGTCTGCCGGGCGGATTCAGTCGCGTCCCGGGCCGATGCGCGTGGGCGGGTGGCACGGTTGGGCCCAGTCGGCCGCCGACGGCATCAAGCTGATCTGCAAGGAAGACCTGGTGCCCGACGACGCGGACGGGCCGCTGTTCCGGTTGGCGCCGTACCTGGTGTTTGTCCCGGTGGCCACGGCCTTCCTCGTCCTGCCGTTCGGCAGCTATTGGGTGTTGCGCCATCTGGATACGGCCCTGATCTTCGTGCTGGCGATGCTGGGCATTGAGGTGATCGGGGTGATCGTGGCCGGCTGGGCGTCGCACAGCAAGTGGGCCATCTACGGCGGGATGCGTGAGGCCTGCCAGATGGTGTCCTACGAAATCCCGATGGGGATGGCCTTGTTGATCCCGGTGATGTGCGTCGGGTCGCTGAGCCTGACGGCGATCGGCGACGTTCAGAGCGGCGGCTGGCACACCTGGCTCGCCTTCCGCAATCCCTTCACCTTCGGGGCGGCGCTGATTTACTTCATCGCGTCGCTGGCCAGTTGCAAGCGGGCTCCCTTCGACCTGCCGGAGGGGGAGAGCGAGCTGGTGGCCGGCTTCTTGACCGAGTACAGCGGTTTTCGCTGGGCGCTGTTCTTCTTTGCCGAATACGCCGCGATGTTCGTGGTCGCCGGTTTGATGACGGTGCTGTTTCTCGGGGCTTGGTACAGTCCGTTGCCCGCCCATTGGGGCGACCGGCTGGGTGACGGGGTGTGGGCTCGGGCGCTGAAGGGCTTGCTCTTCAGCGGGCCGGCGTGGTTCGTCGTCAAGGCCTACCTGGTGCTCTTTATCCAGATTTGGATTCGCTGGACGCTGCCCCGCATCCGCATCGATCAGGTGTTGTACGCCTGTGTGCAAGTGATGCTGCCGGTGACGATGGTGCTGCTGCTGGCCAACACGGTGTGGGAACTGGTCGCCCCGGAAGCCTCTCTGTTGTTCAAGGTGGTCAATACGATCGTCGCTTTGATCGGCGCCGTGCTGGCCGTCAGCTTCTTGATCGTCGCGGTGAAAGGATTCGTGCGTCGTCGCCCATTGGTCGGGTATCTCGCCGTAGACTTGTTGCCGGGTGGATAGCCCGCGGAAATGGAGAATGGAGAATCGAGAATGGAGAAAGAAGATAACGGCCTGCTTGGCAGTACCAACGTACTGACGCGTCCTTATTCTCCATTCTCGATTCTCCATGCTCCATTCCGCACACCCGCCACGGATAACGCGAGGCGCCTAATGGCCTCCGGTTCCGTGGTGCCATCAAGGCATGGGCGCCGTTTGGCGGCGGCGCTGGGGGCGGTCTTGCTGCTGGCGGAGGTCACCCCCGCGTGGGCGGCGGAGAGCGGCGTGCCCAAGGCGGAGTCCGGAATACTCGAAGCCCTCTTCTTCTATGTCTTCGCAGCCGCTACGCTTCTGTCCGGCCTGATGATCTGCCTGGGCAAGAACGTGATTCGGATGGCCGTCGGGCTTTTCGTCGTGCTCGGGTCGGTGGCCATGCTGTACTTCCTGCTGGGGGCGAGCTTCCTGGCGGCGATCCAGTTCATCGTGTACGTCGGGGGCACGCTGGTTCTGCTGATCTTCGGGGTGATGCTCACCAGCCGTTCGCCCTGGATGCGACTGAACATCAAGCCCCGCGAAGCGCTGGCCGCTGCGGCGGTCGGGGTGGTGCTGCTCGGCACTTTGGTCGCGGCGGTCCGCAGGGCCCAGTGGCCGGAGGAGATCAAGGCGGCCCCAGGCTTCACGGTGGGCGAACTCGGCCGGAGTTTGTTGACCACGTACCTGGTGCCGTTTGAGGTGGTCAGCGTGCTGCTGCTGACGGTGATGATCGGCGCGGCCTACTTGGCGCGGCAGGAGAAGTAGCGACCTCGTGTCGTAAACGGTCTCCGGTGATGCTGAACACAGCGAAGAAGAAGCCCGACACGCTGGAGGAGATGGATGCGGCACGCGAGGACCGCTATTGGGACGGGCTGGCCTGCGCGTGCGAGGACCGTGCTTTTGGGGCCAGTTATCTCTTTGGCTACGCGATCGAGATGGCCTTGAAGGTGGCGTTGTTCAGGTTTCGGCATGTTATGCCCATGGCGGACCTGAGACCGGAGTTGACCAGGGTGCGGCTGATGGCCAAAACCCGCGGGGTTCGGAATCTGCACGACCTGAGCTTCTGGGCGGAGACCCTTCTCGCGGAGCGGCTGGGCTCCGGTCTTCCCCTGGACCCGATTTCCGCAGGGATTCTGCGGGCAGAAGTCGGTGCGGCGGCGTACCATTGGTCGGAAGTCCTCCGGTATCGCCGGTCGGTCGCTGCAGACCGGGAATGCGAGGAGCTCCGTGGAGCGTATGAAGAGATTGTGAGTCTGTATCCCCAACTGTGGAGTTGAGTATGCCGATCAAGCGAACTCCAGCCAAGCCGGCTCATGGACACCCCGAATTGGTCGGGCTTCTAGTGGACGAACTTCGCCACGACGCTGTCGCAGGCCCTCCGGGTTCCCCACTGATTTGCGAGGAGGAGCAACGATTCGGCGGGCTCCACGTTACGGTAATCTGGGATCGCTGGCGGGAAGTACCCGACAAGGCCGAGAGGGGGGCCATCATTCTGGATGCTTATGTTGAAGCCGGCAGAGTCCAGGACGCTAAGCGTATCAGACTGGTTCTGGGGTTGACCGAAGAAGAGGCGAAGAAGCTCAAAATCGAGTACTGACTGGCCCTTTGGCGGGGAGGCAGGACTGTGCTGGAACAGCCCTGGTCTTATTATCTGGTGATTGGTTTGACGCACTATCTGGTCGTCTCGGCGGTGCTGTTTTGCATGGGCGTCTTCGTGATGGCCACCAAGCGCAACGCCATCGGGATACTCATCGGCGTCGAGCTGGTGCTCAATGCGGTGAACCTGAACTTGGTGGCGTTCTCCCGTTACCACGCAGGCGGGCGACTCGACGGCCAGATCATGGCGCTGTTCATCATCGTACTGGCCGCCGCGGGCGCGGCGGTGGGCGTCGCGCTGGCCATGAACTATTACAGGAACCACGCCTCAATCG
>JAZDKM010000139.1:0-23164 GCA_043803085.1 Planctomycetota bacterium | reverse complement strand
GCCATGACGGGGATGCCGGCGAATTTCATCGACATGATCGGCGTGGCCTCGATCGTCATCGGCCTGCTCTGGGGCTGGGCGTTGCCGGTGTTCATGCTGATCTGGCTCGCGCGGGGCAAGATCAAAGACGAAACGGCCCAGTGGGTTTAGAGCCTGATGCGCTGCAAGACGTGCGACTACCGACTGTGGAATCTGCGTTCACGGCAATGCCCCGAATGTGGCACCCCCTTCCGGCCGAGCGAATTCGAGTTCGTCCCCAACAGCGTGCAGTTCTGCTGTCCACACTGCAACCAGGCGTATTACGGCACGGGCGCGCACGGCCATCTGGTGCCCCCGGAGTTCGACTGTGTTTCGTGCTCGGCCCACCTCCAGATGGACGACATGGTGCTCCGGCCGACGGCGGGGCTGGAGGAGGAAGAAACGCAGGTCGAACGCATGCCCTGGCTGGAGCGGAAGGTCCGTGGTGGGCTGCGCGCGTGGCTCTCGACCGTACGGTTGGCGTTGATTGGCCCCGGGCGGCTGATGCGCCTCACCCCGCTGACCAGTTCCACCGCGACGGCGTGGTGGTTTGCGATTTTCACCCACGTCGTCCTTCTGGGGATCGGCGCGATACCCATCTTGCTGTTCTGGTTGGTTGTGGGCCGCATGGTCGGACCGGGACCGGGTCTTTGGGCCCTGATGAGCATGGGGCTGGGCGGGTTCTGGTGCGGCGGTATCCTGGGCGTTCTGGTCTCGATCGTGTTGGAGGGCTTGATCGCCCACGGCCTCTTGCGGCTGACTGGCAAGACGGCGGGTGGGCTGGGCCGCACCTATCAAGCGGTCTGTTACAGTTCCGGTGCCAATGTCGCTACCGCGGTTCCGTGCCTCGGCTGGTACTTCGGCTGGCTCTGGTGGCCGGTTAGCGCCATCGTCATGGTCAAGGAAGGGCAGCGCGTTCACGGCGGTCGGGCCGCTCTCGCGGTCCTGACTTTGCCCGCGCTGGTCCTCGCCGGCCTCGTGGCGCTGTGGGTGTGGGCCTTCACGACCGCCATGTCCATGTCCACCACGGGCATGATGGGGAGGGGCCCGTCCGCGTCGCCGCCGACCGAGACGCAAACCGTCCTGAATGGCGTGCTGGCTCATGCGAAGCAGCATTCCGGCCGCGGTCCGGACCATGCGCTTCAATTGGTGGCGGACGGATTGGTGTCCTCCCTCGCTTTGGTGGTTTCCGGCACCGCGACGGAGGAGGAAGACGTGCCGCTGGGGAGCACGTCGTTGGACCGATTCGACCGGCTTTCCAGTCCGCAGAAAGACAAGCTGGTGCGCGCGATGCGCGACGGTCTACCGGAGGGAGTCATCGCCCATCGTCTGGGCGATTTCGTGTTCACCTATCACGGCATGGATCTGGACACGGCGGATCGGCGCTTGTGGGTGGTGATCCGGTGGCCCGACCCGGACGCGAATCCGTTACCCGCGACATCTTCGCCGCCGGGAGTATCGGGGACCTGTTTGGTCGGCTTGGCCGACGGAAGTGTCAGGCAGACTCTGACGACTGCTATGGCCGGAGAACTCGCGGTGCAAAACGCTCTCCGTGCCACCATCGGCCTGCCGGCGCTGCCTCATCCCGGCACCGTGACGCACTCCGCTCCGGCGGCAGGCCCAGCAGAGCGGTGAGCCCGTCCGGCCGCGAAAAGGGGTCACCTTTTCGCACCCTACCGGCCCTGGGGTTGCGGGGCGGCGTCGGCCACTGCCTGCAAGAAGCGACCGACGTTTTCCGGCACGAAAACGGCCTTCTGCTGGAGCTCACGCACGCGCTCATCCACCAGTCGGTTGAACTGCACGTCGCGGTAGCGCTGCACTAAGGTCGGCTGGAGGGCCTCGAAGTCGGGTTCGACAGCGGGCTCGATCGCGTCGCAGCGCACGATGAAGAACGCCTCATCGGTCTCAAGGATCGGGCTGATCGCGCCCTCAGGGAGTTGGAAGAGTGCCTCGACCGCCGGTTCCCAGTGCTCGCGGACGCTTCTGCGAGTGAGCCAGTCCCAAGCGCCGCCTTCGTCGGCGTGCAGGCCCTTCGAGTACTTGGCCGCCACCGCGGCGAAATCTCTCCCGGCCTCGATCTCCCCCTCGGCCTGGGCGATGTCGTCGCGAGCGTTAGAGTCGCCGGATGAACGGGAGACGGCGTCTCCCGCGCCGGACGAGGTGAGCGGGATTTCGATCAACGACATCTTCCGCCGCTCCGCTTTCGTGAGCGCCTCGCCCTGCTCGTCGAAGAAGCGGACGAGTTCCGCCCGCGTCGGGTCCAGCACGCGCTGCATGACGGTCTGGTGCAGATGGCGCATGACCACCAGCTCGCGGCGGATACGCTCACGGTCCTCGATCATGGTGAGACCCTGCTCCGCCAGCGCTTTCTCGTAGCGTGCCTGGCGGCCGTCAAACTCGGTGTTCACCCGTTTCCGCACCGTGTCATCGACCAGCCCCTGGAGGAATTCCTCCTCGCGTTCGCCGAGCCTTTTGGCCGCCTCCTGATAGAGCAGCAAGGATCGGACCTGTTCGCGAAACTCCTGGATGATCTTTTCGCGCAGCACCCGCTGGTAAGCGGCCGGCGAGAGCGTGTTGGCCGGCTCGGTCAGCTCGCGGCGGATCGGGCGGAGGATGTCCTCGACGTCGAGTGCGTCGCCGTTGACGAAAAGGCGCGGGACCGGAGCGTCGGCGTCTCGTTCGGCGCTGGATCGGTCGAGGCGATCGGCTTTGAGTTCCTGGGCTGTGCGTTCCCCGGTGTGGCCGGGGCGTTCCGTGCCCGTACCCCCGTGGTCGCAGCCCGCGACAACCAAGCCGATGCAGAAGATCACGACGATATGCCGAGTGGGTGCCCCGCCTCCTCTGAAGGTGGGGGCGCGATCCCCGACGGCTCGAGAGAATCGCTCCCCCGGGTCCCAAGGATCTGGGCTACCCGTCCGAAGCAGCTTCATCGGGTCGGTACCTCCTCCGGGGCGCGTTGGGCCAGCAGCTTACGCAGCAGCGGCAGAATGGTGCGCGGTTCCAGATAGCTCGGGCTCGGCGGGCGCAGGTGCACGGTGCGGGGGTCCGGCATACGCACGGACCCCGAGGCGTTCGCAAAGGCTCCCTGAGCGTGGGCCAAGTCGCGCACCGTGAATACGATATCAGGTTCCCGGATGATGATCGAGTCGATTTTCCACGCCCGGGCTAATACGCGAATCTCCGCCAGTTCGAGCAGCGTCCCCACCGCAGGCGGAAACGGCCCAAAGGCGTCGACCAGGTCCTGCTCCAACTGACGGAGGTCGGCCGTCGTCCGGCACGCGACCAGACGCCGGTAGATTTCGAGGCGTGACCGCGTAGAAGCCATGTACTGCTGCGGGATGTGGGCCGCGACGTTCAGTTCCAGGTGTACGGGTGGAGGCGTAGGGTCGGGCTCGTTCTTCAAGGCCCGCACGACCTTCTCGAGCAGGCGGCAATAAAACTCGTAGCCCACGGCTGCGATGTGCCCGCTTTGCTCAGGACCCAGGATGTTGCCCGCCCCGCGGATTTCCAGGTCACGCATGGCGATGCGGAAGCCGGCCCCCAACTCGCTGAACTCCTCGATGGCCTTCAGTCGCTTGGCCGCCTTGGAGGTGATCGGGCGGTCCGGCGAGAGCAGCAGATAGCAGTAGGCCCGGTGTTTCGATCGCCCCACCCGCCCGCGCAACTGGTGCAGGTCGGCCAGGCCGAACCGGTCCGCCCGGTTGATGAAGATGGTGTTCGCCGTCGGGATGTCGATGCCGCTCTCGATGATGGTGGTGCAGACCAGCACGTCGGCCTTCTGCCGCACGAAGTCGGTCATCACGTGCTCGAGCTGGTGCTCTTTCATTTGTCCGTGGCCGACCAGGACGCGGGCCTCGGGGACGGTCCGGCGGATCCGGTCGGCCAGAGCCTCGATGGACTGCACGAAGTTGTGAACGAAGAACACCTGCCCGTCGCGGTTCATCTCCCGCAGTACGGCGTTGCGGATGAGCGTCTCGCTGAACGGCTGCACCGCCGTGGCGATGCTGCGGCGGTCCACGGGCGGGGTAGCCAGCGCGCAGATGTCGCGCAGCCCGATCATCGACATGTGCAGCGTGCGCGGGATGGGCGTGGCGGTCATGGTCAGCACGTCCACCGTGGCACGCAGGCGTTTGAGCCGCTCCTTGTGCTCGACGCCGAAGCGCTGTTCCTCGTCAATGATCACCAGGCCGAGGTTGGCGAAACCCACGTCCTGACTGAGCAGCCGATGCGTACCGATCAGGACGTCGATCTGGCCCTTGCGCGTTTGCTGCACGATGCGGGCTTGCTCCGACGGCGCGCGAAACCGCGAAAGGCAGGCGATGACGAACGGGTAATCCGTCAGGCGCTCGCTGAAGGTCTCATAGTGCTGCTCCGCCAATACCGTGGTCGGAACCAGTACCGCGACCTGCCGCCCGTATTCCACGACCTTGAAAGCGGCCCGCATGGCCAACTCGGTCTTGCCATAGCCCACGTCACCGCACAACAGCCGGTCCATGGGGACCGGCTGAGTCAGGTCCGTCTTGATTTCCGTGGCGGCGCTGATCTGGTCCGCCGTCTCCTCATAGGCGAATGCGGCCTCGAACTCCTTCTGCCAGGCGGTGTCGGCCGGATAGGCCACGCCCGGATGGGTCCCGCGTTCGGCCTGCAAACGGAGCAGGGACTCAGCGAGGTCGGTGACGGCGCTCTCTGCTTTGCGGGTGGTATTGCGCCAGCGCGTGCCGCCGAGCTTGGACAGTTTGGGCCGATGCCCCGCCGCGCCGATGTATTTTTGCACGAGATCGACCTGCGAGGTAGGCACGTGCATCACCGCCCGGTCGGCGAACTCCAGGGTGAGGAATTCCTCCGTCTTGGTGGTGTCGCCTTTGCGCAGGGCTTGCAGCCCTTTGAATCGGGCGATCCCGTGGATCACGTGGACCACCAGGTCGCCGGGCGCCAGATCGGTCCAGGCTTCGAGGGCCGTCGCCGCCTGGACCTTCCGAATCCGACGCCGCGGCCGTACACGCTGAAAGACCTCGTGATGTCCCACCACCAGGGTCCGCGCCGAGACCCAGTCGAACCCGCGGTGCAGGAAGCCGAGGGGCAAAGTCAGCGCCTCGGGCTTGCCGCCGGCCTCTTCCAACACCATTTCGGTGAGACGCTGGCGTTCGCCTTCGTTGTCGCAGACCACCACCACGGTGTAATCGCGGCATAGTTCGCAAAGTTCGGCGACCGCTTCCCGAGCCTGACCCTCGAAGCGCGTCACCGAACGGACGTCGAACGCGAAAGCATCATCAGCCGAGGTCAACGCCGAGCCGAACCGCCCCAAGTGTATCTGGTCGAAGTCCGCGACGCGGCGCAGTACGGCGGTCACGTCGTAAAGCTGACCGGGTGCGGCAACGCGGTCCTGATAGATGCGGCCCATTTCCTGGATTTCCGCCGGTCCGTCGAGGACGATCAGGGTGTCCGGGGGCAGATAGCTCAGAAAATCGGTGTCAGCCCCACCGGCATCCGACGCGATGCGTGCGGGCGTGGGAATGGAAACCTCGTCCAGGCCGCCCACGCTCCGCTGCGTGCTGGGATCGAAACGGCGGATCGAATCGACCCGATCTTCGCTGAACTCGACCCGGTAGGGCAGGGACTCGCCCGGCGCGAAGATGTCCACGATATCACCGCGGGCGGCGCAGTCCCCGGGTGACTCCACCAGTTCCAGGCGCTCGAACCCGCGTTCGTTCAACCACGCGAGGATGGCCTCGGGCGCTCGGCATCCGCCCACGGCCAAGTGCAGCGTGTTAGCCGCCAGAGTGCTGCGCGTGGGCACCGGCTGCATCAGGGCCGGTATCGGGCACACGAGGACAGCCAGCGCCGCCCGACTGTCGTCGGAAAGCTGAATGCACAGGTGGAGTCGCTCGGCCTCGATTTCGCCCGCGGCGGCGCCTTCGCCGGGGGCCGTTTCCCAGGCGGGGAACAAGTCGCACTTTCCACCCGTGAACAACTCGAGGTCGTTCAGGGTTTCGTCGGCTTCCTCCAGATGGGCGGTGATATACAGCAGGCGTCGGCCGGCCTGGGTGCAGGCGAGAGCGGCCACGAGCGGCGCAGAGGATCCCCACAGCCCCGCGACCGTGACCACCCCCCTCCCCCGGCGGAGGCGGTCGATGAGGGCTTGGACCTCCCCGTCGTTGGTGATGGTCGGGACCATCATACCGCACTAGGCGAGGCGGGACTCGAACCCGCACGGGGGTAACCCCCTAGCAGCCCGTGGCGAAAGTCACCAAGGGCCGTGTGGCACGGGCATCCTGCCCGTGAAAACACAGGCTGGAAGCCTGTGCCACCGCTCTTGCCACGGGCTGCTATGGCTAGCTCTGCTGTTTCGTCGGCCGAGATGTCGGCTGCGGAACCGGGCCCGGGCGCCGGTTCGGGAAAACGAAACCTTCCTCCGCGCTGTGGCACTCATCGCACTTGGGCTTGCCTTCGAACTTGCGGTCGGCGTGGCAGTCGGCGCAGGCGATGTCCTTGTGGTTCCCGTCGAGACCCTGGCCGGTGATCGCGTGATCGAAAGTGTCCGGGTTCCAGTGACTGTGGCAGGCATTGCACTCTGGGTTCAGCTTCCCGAACGGGATCCGCTTGTGGCAGTCGCGGCACTTGTTGCCCTCGTGATACCTGCTCAGCGGCCAGCCGGTGTCGGCGTGGTCAAACGGCTTGGGTTTCGGCTGTCCCTCTTGCCAGTGACAGCGCTTGCACCGCCCGGTGATCTCCGTGGTGGCCTCATCCATGTCCGCCTTATGGCAGCGCGAACACGGCTTGTGGTGATCCGCAAAGGTCCGCGTGCGGGGTGGCTTCTCTCCGTTGTCCTTTATGTGGCAGCGCGTGCAGTTCTCTTCGTGGTGGCAGTCCACGCACTTCAAATCGAAGTTGTTGACATGCTCCCAATGGCGGAAGAGCACAACCGATTTCACGCCCTCCTTGGACTTGGCCTGATAGATCGGGGACTGCGGCGGCTTGATCGGCGGGTGCATCCGCCCCAGAATGTCGTCGGTCGTCGGAGGCGCCGCCTCGTCGCGGGTCCTGGGACCGCTGATTCTTCGTCGGTGGCAGATGCCGCAATCTGAAGGGTCCGACCAGTCCTTGTGGCAGTTCAAACACTGGCGGTGGTAGGCGCCCTTGAGGCCGGGCTTATAGATGCCGGTGCCCTTGACCTCCACCTCGTGGCAGGTCTTGCAGGCCGGGTGCTGCTGGCCTTCGGGCGTGTAGTGATGGCAGATGACACACCCGTGGGTCATGTCCGCCATGTCGGCATGGCCTCTGTGGTCGAAGGGCACGGTCAAGTAGGCATCCTGCAATTCGTCGAGAACGACCACATCCGGACCGCGCTTCTGAGCCAGCGCCTCGGCGGCGGCCTGGACCCGGGTGCAGGCCAGCATGCAGGGCTCCTTCGGCGTCGGCGTCGAGCAGGTATGACAGCGCTCGCAGTCTGAGACCGGAGCCTGCGCCGATGCGGGCGTGGGCTTCTCCTCAGCCCGGCCCGGCACCTCCGACACCCACAGCCCGAGGCATCCCACCATGACCATCAGCGCTGCGAGCAGCGGTGTCCGCATGCGACCTTGCTGTAACTGTCTGTTCATGCCTTTCTCGCCTTCAGTTCGGGATGACTGATCACCGGAAGGTAGGTCACGATGAGCCGATACATGAGCATCAGCAGCGACACGAGCCCGACGGTCACGGCGATCTCACCCAGCGAGGGGAAGTAGCTCCTTACTGCGTACGCCGGCTCGTAGGCGACCAGAAACACGTTGATGCGGTTAAACGCCACGCCCAGTACGATCAGCAGCGCCGCAGTAAAAAGCAGCCCCGGTGTGTTTCGCACCCGCGCGGACAACAGCATGAAAAACGGCACGATCAGCCCGAACACCATCTCGATGATGAAACACACGCTCTGCACCGACCCCTCCGCCAGTAACCCGTAGCTCTCGCGGACCAGCATGTCGCCCAGCTTGAAGGCCAGATACAGTCCGGTGAGGAACACGACGTACTTGGCCAACGGGCCGAGAATCTCCATCTCGGGCTTGAGCTTGAAAGACCAGGAAGCAGACAGCGATTCAACGATCACCATGGGAAACCCCACCATGAAGGCCGAGAGTAGAAACAGCAGCGAACTGATCGGCGTGTCCCACAGATCGTGCCACTTGGATTCGACGATGACCATCAGGTTGCCCAGCGAGGACTGGTGCAGGCAGGAGAGAACCACCCCGGCGATGATGAACAGGAACATTACCTTGCCGAGAACGCGGTTCAGGAACGTGCAAATGCGCCGCAGCTTGGGAAAACGCACGTCGTCCTCGAAGCGGTCGCAGACCATGGGCACAAACTCGATGTACAGCACGGTGAGGTAGCACATCACGCACATGCCCACCTCGAACAGCACCGAGTTGCCTTGCCACATCGAGGGCAGCACCGGATGCCAGATGTTGTAGAAGCGCCCGAGGTCGAACATCAGCCCGATGCCGACGAAGGTGTATCCCAGCATGGCCGTGAGCAGGGCCGGGCGGGTGATGGCGTGGTAGTGTTCGCGATGGAAGATGTGGGCCAGCGCCGCGGTGGTGAATCCGCCCGCCGCCAGCGCCACCCCGGTGGCCACGTCGATCGCGATCCAAATCCCCCACGGGTGTTGCTGGTCGAGGTTAGTGACCGCCCCCAACCCGAAGCCGAAGCGGACGATGGCCACACAGAACATTATGAAAGTGAGTATCAGCAGAACGTAAACGCCCGGGCTGAAGAACTTGCGCGCGACGGGCATGGGCAGTCCGTGTCTGCTCACTTAGGTAACTCCCGATTCTTTGGCTGCTGCGTGCTCTTGCCCGTCGGCGTTCGGACGGGTAACCCACATGACGGCCCCCAGCAGCCCGTACCAGGCCAACGGCGGAATGAAGTACTTGAAGATCCCGTGCTGGATCCGTTCCGTGCGCATGGGCGGTGGTGACGCCGGCAGCTTCAGGAAACCCAGTTCCTCGAACGAGTACTGCTTCGGCCCCAGGTACATCCACGAGGTCCCGCCGACCTCGTGCTCACCGTAAATGTGCTCACTATAGACCTCCGGCTCTTCTCCGATTTTGGCGTGAGCCCGGGCGAGCAGTTCGCTCCGCGGACCGAAGGTCATCACTTCCTTGGGACAGGCTTGCACGCAGGCCGGTGCCCCTCCGATGCTGATCCGGTCGAAGCAGAACGTGCATTTGCGCACCTGCGGTGTCACAGGATTATCATACTCGTACGTTGGAATTTGGAACGGGCAGGCCATCATACAGTACCGGCAGCCCATGCATTTCCAGGCTTCGTAAGTGACCGCCCCGTTGCACTGTTTAGAGAAGGCCCCCACCAGGCACGCGGACACGCAAACGGGATCGTTGCAGTGGAAACAGTTGGACTTGACGTAGGTGGGCCCGAGCTGGAAAACACCCAGCGCCTCATCCTTGCGCCTGATCAACAAAGCCTGTGCCCCACTGACCAGCCCCCAGCGCTGACCCGGCTCCCGGATGGTGACGATCGCATCCTCTGCAAGGGAGATGCCGTGCTGGGAGAATTCCTCTGCCAGACGATCGGAGACGACGCCTGCGGTGCGGTCCAGATCGTTCTGGAAGTCGGCCCCCAGGCGAAACAATGGCTGCGGAAGTGGGTTGATCGTCGTGTAGTCGTGCGGCCCGGGTCGGCGGTGTTCCATGAACACCAGCTTGTCCTGCAACTCCTGGTCGGTGGGGACCTCAAACCCATGGGTCTGATTGCAGGCGGCCTCACATCGGCGACACCCGATGCATTTGGGGATGTCCACCAGCACTCCCATCCAGTCCTCCGAAGCCGCGCGGGCCTCGGAGGCCCCGGCCCGGCCGGGCCCCAGACCCATCACCGCGCCGCTCGCACCGGCCCATCCCGCCTTCTTCAGGAAATCGCGACGACTTACATCCATAACCTACGCCTCTTCAACGGACACTGGCCACGAACGCGTATCCCTGGTTCTCAAGATCGATCACCCGCGGATAGGCCGCCGGCACCACCTTGACGCCAGGCAGCAGATCCTTCATTGTCCATCCCTGCTCCTTCATGGTCAGGCCGCACATCTCTATGCTGACCCCCGCGCTGATCAATTGGCGGATGATCTCCTTGTTGGGGTTGCTTCCCTCCCGGCTGCCGCGGCCACCGGGATAAACCTCATCCTTCAACAACCAATAAGCGGCGCTGCCGTGAAAGACCGAGCTGACGTGGAGTTCCTCGACCCGTATGTTGAGAGCTTTGTACTGTTCGATGACTTTTTGCAGGGTGGCGAGCCCCCGCCCAACCTCACCCGTCCACTCGTCCTCCTGGATATCACAAACGATGCCGATGTCCGTGCCCACGGTGATCGGGGAGGCATCCCCGCGCGGTGTGGTCCAACCCCAGGTGTCGAAGATGGCGGCCACCTCCGGCGACGCCAAGAAGTCAATGAACTTGCGGGCCAACGGCTTGCCCTTGCCCCGTTCTGTCAGGGCGATATTGCATTGGCGCATGATCCGGTAGGTTTTGCTCGGCATCACCACCTGCGCGCGACCACGCAGCGGCATTATCCAGGTGTTCCAGGTGATCCAGGCGTCGATGTCGTCTCTCAGTTTCCACATCTTGACCGCTTCGTCACCGTCGGGGGCGAAGAGCACGATGTTCCGGCGCAACGCACGTATGGTACGGATGTCTTCCAGTTTGCCGGCCATGTCCTCCCACAGACCGGTGTGCCCCTCGCTGCTCACCACCATCACGTTCAACCCGGGCCTCACCAGGTCCGGGAAGTCGCTGATCGCTTTGGGGTTGCCCGGGCGCACCAGGATGGCCGATGGACGCAGATACAGTGACGTGATGGAGCTCTCGTCGATCCGCAGGTCCAGGGCGCGAACGTAGTCCGACATCATGAAATCGGCGTCGCTGAACATCAGGTCCGCATCGAGCGCGGCCTTCTCCCGCCAGATGTGCCTCGGGCCGGAGATCACCTCCACTTTCGCATCATTGCGGGTGGCGAACACCATCGCCGCCTCTTCAATGGCCGGCGTCGGCCCCTCCGCCCCATACAAGCGCAAGACCTCTTCCGCCGCGGCACCGCTGGCCGCGATCGGCCCGAGACCCATCATCAGGACCAGGGGCCAAGAACCTAGATTACGTGGACGTACGCACATTATCTGTCCTCCGGTGTGTCGCTCGTTCCAGACGAACGCTCCTTTACGCCATGGCTCGGGATCACCACGGGGCCGGGACGCCTGCTGGGGAACGTGATGCCCTGGTCTGGCTCGTGACATGCATCGCATTTCGGCGGGGCGTCAAACTTGCGGTCCGCATGGCAATCCTTGCAGGTGATCTCCGCATGGTTCCCGTCCAGTTTCTGGCCGGTCACCGCGTGGTCGAACGTGTCCGGCGCCCAAGCGCTATGGCACGCATTGCAGTTCTTGTCCCGCTTGACGAACGGGGCCCGCGGATGACAGGAGCGGCACCCAAGTTTCTCGTGGTGCTTGCTCAAGGGCCAGCCGACGTCCGCATGGTCGAATGGCTTGGGCTTGGCCTGGCCCTCTTTCCAATGGCAGTGATCACACGCGTCCTTGTTCTCGACGTTGTGGCAAAGTGAACAGGGCTTGTGGTGCTCTGCATGGGTCCTGGTCCGCTCCTCGCCCTTCGCGACCTTCTCGTGGCAGCGCAAACAACTGTCCTCACGATGGCATTCCGCGCACTTGAGACCGAAGCGATCGATGTGCTCCTTGTGGCGGAAGATGATCTTGGCTCCCGGTGCCGGTTCGGACTGAGGCGTGTAGATCTCCGTATGCGGCTCCGGGATCGGTGGGTGCATAGGTCCCAGGAGGTCTCTCGATGTCGGGATCTTCTGGTCAGGACTGGTGCGAGGGGGGTGGCACGCGTCGCACTGGGTCCCCCGACTCCACTCGCGGTGACAGCTCATGCACTGCCGATGATAAGCGGCCTTTAGACTCGGCTTCCGCATGTCTTCGACGCTGGTCTTCTCCTTCCCCTTGGGCAAGGCCTCGTGACAGTTCTTGCACGCCGGATGGGCCGATCCTTCGGGCGTGTAATGGTGACACACCGCGCAACCTTCGGTCATCTCCGCCATCTGGGCGTGGCCCCGGTGGTCGAATGGCACCGGCAGATAGAGGTCTTGTAACTCGTCCAGGATCACGATGTCTGGGCCGCGCTTCTGCGACAGCTCCTTGGCGATCGCCGCGGCCGACGTGCGCGGACACACCCGCAGGCACGAGCGCTCCCGCGTAGGTTTCTCACAAGTGTGGCAGAAGTCGCAGGACAGATCCTCAATCGCCACCGGCCCGCCGGGATGCTGGGCCTCGACCCTGGTGGCCCAGGCCCCGCCCAAGAGCAGTGCAATCATCGTGGTGAGCGGTCTTGGCATCGATCACGCCTCCGTCTCATGGCGGCAAGGCCTTAGCGCTTCTGGGCGACCAACCTCCAGAACAGGATGAATACCGCCAGGAAGATGACGGCTATCACATACTCGACCGATTTCGTCGCCATCATGTGTTCGTGTAAAGTCTGCATCGACGCCTCCCTGTCGGCCGGCGGGCTAATGTTCCGGCGCGTACCGTGGATGATCGTAGAGAACTGGCATGCGGTTGACTATCCAGCGGAAGGTCAGCAGCCCCACGGTGACAATGGTTATGGTCACGGCAAACTCCATCCAGTGCGGGAAGTAGCGGTCCTCCAGGTTCCATTGAAACGTGATCACGGAAACGTTGAGCCGATTGAGCACGATCCCCAGAACCGTGATCACGCTAGTGAGCCGCACCAGCTTGGCGCTCTGTAGCCGGAAGCCCAAGGCGTACAGGAAACAGGGTAGCAGAACGAAACCGAAAACCTCCACCAGGAACCAGGAACCATAGGGGGTATTCAGTAGGTCCCAGTGTTGCCCGTGGGCGACGCCGATCCACTTCAGGCAGAAATAGCTGAACAGCAGGACGGAAGCAGCCTTGCCTAACCCAATCACCAGCCGGTCGACGTGGACCGGGTCGTGATCCGCCACCTGGCTATGGAAAATCCGGTGCGAGAGCATGCTCTCGAAGATGACCATGGACAGCCCCGCAATCACCGCCGAGACGAAGAAGAACACCGGGATGAACGGCGAGTACCACAACGGATGCACCTTGCCCTCCGCCAGCAGGAACAACGCCCCCAGGGCGGATTGGTGCAACGTGGACAAAATGACCCCCGAAAACCGTGGCGCCGATAGTCAACGCCACGGCCGCCTTGCGGAGCTTCTTCAGATCCAGCCACTCGAAGATCGCCGGACAGAACTCCAGAAACTGAACGGTGAGATACGTCGCAACGTGCCATCCCACCAGGAACATCACCGAGGTGACGCCGTACGACACCACCATGGGGTACGGCAAACGCCACGGGCGCCCCAGGTCGAAGCACAGCCCCACCACCACGAAGAAGTAGCCCAAGAAGCCAGTCAGAATGGCCGGGCGGACCAGCGGGTGATACTCGCGCATGCCGAAAAGGTGCACGGCAGACCCGAGCACAAACCCTCCCGCCGCCAGGGCCACTCCGACCAATACGTCGAAGCCAATCCACAGCCCCCAGGGGTAGTTGTCGTTCAGATTGGTCGTCGCCGCCAGTCCCCGCGTGAACCGCACCACCGCGATCGCCAGTCCCACGCAAACGATGATCGCGGCGACGATGTTGAAGGGCGTAACCAGCCCGCGCACATACCGGCGCAAGGGCTGCCCCATGAACAGCTTGTCGGCCAGCCAGGATTGGGGTCTTTCGCTGTACTCAGCCATGGCTATTCTTCGATTAGAAAGTTAGTGCACCTCGTCGGACTTGGCCAACTCCTCCCGACGCCTAGTGAAAGCGTAACTGCCCATCAGCAGCGCCGGCCACATGATCAATACCAGAGGTACCGCGGAGAGAAATGCCATGGTCGCGGCCGGGCGAGGAGTCGCGTCGAGATCGGTGCGGAAGCCGAGCTCCTCGAACGGCTTCGCTGAAATGTACAACCAGCAGGTCCCCCCGACTTCATACTCCCCGTAGACGTGGTCTACGTACTTCTCCGGTTCACGGCGGATCTTCTCGCGGGCCAGTGCGAGCAGGTCGCTCCGCTTGCCGAAGATAATGGCCTCCTCCGGACAGATTTTAGCACAGGCCGGCACGCCCCCTTCCTTGGTGATCCGGTCGTAGCACAGCGTGCACTTCTTCACCGCGGGAGTGAGGGGATCGTCGTACGAGTAGGCCGGCACCAGGAACGGACAGGCCACCATACAGTACCGGCAACCGATGCAGACGTCTTCATTATAGAGCACCGCTCCCTCCGCGGTCTTCCGGAACGCAGCCACCAGACAGGCCGAAGCACACGCCGGCTCGAAGCAATGCAGGCATTGCTTCTTGACATCGATGGGTTTCTCCCCGCGGGCCGGTTGGGCCGGCGGACGCGGATAGCGATTGACCACCGTGTAGTTCGCCGCGTCCATTCTCCGCTCGCGCTCGAAAACCGACTTGTCTTCGTAGGCCTGAAGCGATTGCTGGTTGGGCAGCCCGTTGGCGTCCTTGCAGGCCCACTCGCACTTGCGGCATCCCACACAGAGGCTGAGGTCCGTCAGCATCCCCAGCCAGTGTTCCGAAATCCTCCTGACCGGTTCGGCCTGTGCCTCTTTTGTGCCTGCGACGCTAGCTACTCCCACCGCCCCGGCTAGCTTGAGGAAGTCCCGTCGATTCGTGCCCATCTGCGTCTTACCTCCGGGAACCCGTGTCTGGCCGATCACGCGCCCGCGCTCTCGAGACCACCTTCTCGGCTGACTGCGGTCGCCATGCTCGTCTCCGACGATAAGGGAACACCATCCCCTCTGAGCTTCAACGGGTGTTAATCTCCCCCCTGGATTACCGGGCAATCCCTGTGCCATCTACGAGTTAGCGGCTTTAGAAACATGGTGATCCTGTTTAAGAGCGCGTGTATGAAGGGAGCGACACGAAGGCGGGTGGCTGATGGCCAAAAGCTATATTTACGAAACGAACCCATCTGTGCCCAAGAGGTTTGGCTGTCTGCCGGAACGGCGCGCACCCCGCCTGCCCAGCTCGCATGGCTCGCCAAAGCGCGCCGCCGTGCTCCTGTGCCCTGAAAGGGTACGCTATGAAAGCCCAGGGCAACGCCCTGGGTCTAAGGGCGTTCCAACCACGCGAGCCCTGAAAGGGCGGAATGAATAGCCCTCACCCCAACCCTCTCCCAAGGGGAGAGGGGGCAGGCTGGCGGCCAATTCCCAGCGGTGGTGAGAAATGCCGGCCTAGGTTTGGTTTGCGGAGAATGCCACACTGCCTGGAAAAAACTCGCGACCGCCGAGCGACCAACACCGCTCATACCTGCCGGGGTGGGAGCCGGCGTCGTGGGGGCGAGCGGTTCGTTTGCGTATCCAATCGCCTGTTTTATGGCACAAACACCACCGCGCACGAACCGGCTGATCGGTATTGCCACTAGCAGCCCGTGGTGAAAGTGCCTTGCTCTGTGGGACCGGCTTTCCAGCCGGTCTCTTCAGGGCAAAATCCGGACATGACCGGCTGGAAAGCCGGTCCCACAGACTTCCGCCACGGGCTGCTAGGGAGTGGACTACGCGCGAACGATTTTGGCGCGGTTACCGCGGACCCCTGCGGTGGCGTTCCGCGTGTCCACCACGAGCTTGGCGTGTCTTACGATCGAGGGGTAATCGTAACAACTGTGCTCCGTCGCGATCAGCACGCAGTCGTAGCGGCCCAACATCGCCGGGGAGAGCGGCTTGCTGCGCATGCGCAGGTCGTGCTCCCGCTGCTTGGGGGTTTTGGGGATGTGGGGGTCGTTGTAATCGACACGGCCCCCCCGCTCCCTCAGCAGTTCGATCAACTCGATCGAGGGAGATTCGCGCAGGTCGTCGATGTCCTTCTTGTAGGCCAGACCCAGCACCAGGATCTTGGCGCCATGGAGGGCCTTCTTGCGCCGGTTCAAGGCGTCGGCCACCTTGCCGACCACGTATTCGGGCATCTTCGTGTTGATCTCACCGGCCAACTCGATGAACCGCGTGCTCATGCCAAATTCGCGGGCCTTCCACGTGAGATAGAACGGGTCGATAGGAATGCAGTGACCGCCCAGTCCCGGACCCGGGTAAAACGGGTGGAAGCCGAACGGCTTGGTCGAGGCGGCGGCGATCACCTCCCACACGTTGATGCCCATGCGGTCCAGCAGCATCTTCATCTCGTTGATCATGGCGATGTTGATGCAGCGATAGACGTTCTCCAGGATTTTCGTCGCCTCGGCCGCCTCGCAACTGCTCACCGGAACCACGCAGTCCACCGCTCGGCCATACAACGCGCACGCCAGCCGCAGGCTGGTCCGGTCCAGGCCGCCGACCACCTTAGGGATCGTGCGGGTGGTGAACTTTTCGTTACCGGGGTCTTCGCGTTCCGGCGAGAAGGCGAGATAGAAGTCCCGGCCGGCCTTGAGGCCGCTCTGTTCCAGGATGGGCTTCACCACTTCCCGGGTCGTGCCGGGATAGGTGGTGCTCTCCAGCACGATGAGTTGGCCCCGGCGCAGGTTCCGGGCGATGGTCTCGGCCGTGCCGCGCACATAAGTCATGTCCGGTTCCCGCATTTTGGTGAGCGGGGTGGGGACGCAGATGACCACGGCGTCGCAGCGTTTCAGTTCGCGGGGATCGGTCGTGGCGTGGAACTGTTTCGCTTTGAGGCGCTCCCGGATCAACGCCGAGGGGATGTGTTCGATGTAGCTCTTTCCGGCGTTGAGCATGCGCACCTTGACCGGATCCACGTCCAGCCCCAGCACACGCAGCCCGCCGTCGCAGAACGTCCCCATCAGCGGAAGTCCCACGTACCCCATACCGATGATCCCCACCAAAGCGTCCCCGTTCTCCAAGGCCGACGCCAGCTTTGCGCTGTCTGACAAGGTCAGGTCTCCTTTCGTTGCGGGCCCAATGGGCGGGCATCATAGACCGACCGGTCGGCGGCTGCAAACCTGGGCGCCTGGTGGGGACGCCGCCTTTCTCGTGCATGGCCGTCGAGACCGTAGTTGTGGCACAGGCTTCCAGCCTGTGTTTCCACGGGCTGCTAGGAGCGGCCCAGCAACTGGCGTGGTCCGCGAGCGCGGACCCTACCGGCTGGGTAGGTGGCGGGCGCGCGAGTCGGGTTCGCTTGACATGGGGGAGGGCCGTGCGTTCAATAGCCCCGCTGGTGGTGATGCCCGGACGGGCGTGAGGACCATGACCGATAACACCGCGATACGTCGCATCGCCGTCGGGGCGGACCACGGCGGCTTCGAGCTTAAGGAACGGATCAAGGCGCATCTCCAGCAGCGGGGTCTCGCGGTTGAGGATTGCGGCACTGGCAGCAAGGAGCCCGTCGATTACCCGGTGTTCGCCCGAGCCGTCGCGGAGCGGGTCGCCGCCGGCAAGGTCCATCGCGGGATCGTGGTGGACGGGGCCGGGATCGGCTCGGCCATGGTGGCCAACAAGCTGCCGGGGGTGCGGGCGGCCTTGTGCTATGATCTCTCTTCGGCGCGGAACAGCCGGGAGCACAATGATGCCAACGTCCTGACCCTGGGTGCAGGTCTGATCGGCCCCGAGCTGGCCGTGCAGATCGTGGACGTATGGCTCGCCTCGGAGTGTACTGCGGAGCGGCACCTGCGGCGGGTGGCCATGATCGAGCCGCCCCGCGCCGCGGCGCCCGTGACCATGCTATCGAGCGGCGAATCGTGCCGCCGTGGCGGGGAGCAAGACTTGGACCCGCTTACCGAGCAGGACATCGAACGCATCGTCCGGCGGATTGCGGAACTCACCCAGGTTTCGCCGGGGTCGGCGGGTTCACCTTCCGAGGTCTGCACCAACATCGCCTGCGCTTTTTGCAAGGTCTGCGCCGAGACCAACCCGGAATTGGTCCGGCAGTTCGTCAACCTGGGGGCCGACCGCATCGTCCACCGGCCGGGCGCGGGCACGGTCCCCGTCGAGTTGGCGAAATACATCGACCACACTTTGTTGAAGCCGGACGCCACGGCCCAGCAGGTTATGGAGCTCTGTGCGGAGGCGGCGCAGTACGGCTTCGCCAGCGTGTGCGTCAATCCGAACTGGGTGGCCCTGGCCGCCAAACGCTTGAGCGGCACGCCGGTGAAAGTGTGGGCGGTGGTGGGCTTTCCTTTGGGTGCCCATACCCCGGAGATCAAAGCTTTAGAAGCCCGCCGGGCCATCCGCGACGGCGCCCGTGAGATCGACATGGTCATCAACGTCGGGGCGCTCAAGAGCGGGGACGACGAACTGGTTTATCGTGACATCCGGGCCGTCACCGAGGCGTGCCTGGAGGGGCGGGCCCTGTGCAAAGTCATCATCGAGGCGGCGCTGCTCACCGACGCGGAAAAGGTCCGGGCTTGCCAATTGGCCAAGCGCGCCCGCGCGGATTTCGTGAAGACCTCGACCGGCTTCGGCCCCGGCGGGGCGACGGCCCACGACGTGGCGCTCATGGCCGAAGCGGTGCGCGGCACCAAGATGGGCGTCAAGGCCGCCGGCGGCATCCGCAGTTATGAGGACGCCCAGAAGATGATCCAGGCCGGCGCCACCCGGCTCGGCGCCAGTGCGGGCGTCAGAATCCTCCAGGAGTCCAAGGGGATGACCGTCTCCGAAGGGAGTGCTGCGGGGAAGTATTGAGGCGATTGCGGATTGGGGATTGCGGATTGCGCTTTCGGAGTGAGGATTACCGGAATGCGGCGTTTAGCCGCGACCCGCCAGCCTTTGACACGGCGTGTCAAGGGAAGGGGAGTGCGTAACTTAGAACTTAGAACTTTGAACTTTGAACTTTGAACTCGGAACTGGGTTATGGTGGATTTGAGAGCTTACGTATTTCTGGACAGCTTGCAGCCGCAGTTCGCCTCGTTTCAGGCGACGGTCTCACAGGGTTTCCTGCCGGTCGCGGGACAAGCTTCGCTGTTTGTGGAGATATCCCCGGGCATCGAGATCAACCGCATCACGGACATCGCGCTCAAGTCCACGCGAGTGACACCCGGCATGCAGATCGTCGAGCGCTTGTATGGCATGTTGGAAATCCACTCCGACTCTCAGGCCGACATCCGCGCCGCCGGCCGGGCGATTCTGGCGGCCCTCGAGCTGACCGAGGAAGACCGCAAGAAGCCGGCCGTGGTCTCCAGTCAGGTGATCCGCCGCGTGGATGACTATCAAACGCAACTGATCAACCGCATGCGGCATGGGAACATGATCCTTCCCGGGCAGACGCTCTACATTATGGAGTGTGAGCCGGCAGCCTATGCCGCCCTGGCGGCCAACCAGGCGGAGAAGGCCGCCGAGATCAATATCCTGGAGGTGCGGGCGTTCGGCAGCTTCGGGCGCCTGTACCTGGGCGGGGAAGAGCGGGACATTGATGTGGGCTACCGGGCCGCCGTCGACGCCATCGAGGCCGTCTCCGGTCGCGCTGGCGAGCAGAAGTAGGGTGCGTCCCAGACGCACCAGCCAAGTAGCCTGCGTCCCGGACGCACCAGTTTGGACTACACGGCAGGGTGGCATGCCTTAGCGGAGCGGAACGTAGTGGAGCGAAGTGCAGGCATGTCAGACGTACTGGATGGTGAAGGGTCCCACATGCCCACGCCTTCCGCTAACGCGGCAGGCTTGGGCATGCCACCCGGCCGCTGACGCGGCAGGCTTGGGCAGGCCACCCGGCCGGGGGCCAGAAAAGATGGTGGGCGATGCCCACCCTACGGAGGAGGTTTCCTCACGATGGCAGAAGCGCTAGGAATGATCGAAACGCGCGGTTTCGCCGCTATGGTCGAGGCGAGTGACGCGATGGTCAAGGCCGCCAAGGTCGAGTTAGTCTCATACGAGAAGATCGGCGGCGGATACGTCACCGCCATCATCCGTGGCGACGTGGCGGCGGTGAAAGCCGCTTGCGACGCGGGACAAGCGGCCGCGGCGCGGGTCGGCGAGATTGTGACGGTCCACGTTATCGCCCGACCGCATCCCAATGTGGACACGGTGTTGCCGCTGGGTCGGGCCGAGCAGGCCGCCACGGAGTGGAAGAAGTAAGGCCAAGCTGTCTGCTATCAGCCGAAGGTTGGGTGGCATGGCCAAGCCCACCGCAAGGTGAGCGCCGCCATGCCATCCGAGCGCGGGCTTACGGAGCAGCGCGATGTTACTGGCCAAAGTGGTCGGCACGGTGGTCTCGACGCAAAAGGAACCCAGCATGGACGGACTGCGCTTCATGCTCCTGCAACCCCTTGACCCCGAAGGGCAGCCGGCCGGTGCGCACGTGGTGGCCGTCGATGCCGTCGGGTCCGGGACCGGTGAGGTCGTGCTCTACGCGACGGGCAGTTCGGCCAGGCAGACGGTGGTCACCGACAAGCGGCCCTGCGACGCCGTGATCATGGCCATCGTGGACCAATGGGAAGTGGACGGTGCCGTGAAGTACCGCAAGAACGAGGGGCAACCGACGGACAAGCTGCCCGCGTACTAGGAGCCCGTGGTGAAAGTCTGTGGGACCGGCTTTCCCGCCGGTCAAAGTCGCGTCTTGCCCCGCAGAAGACCGGCTGGAAAGCCGGTCCCACAGCCAAGCCAAGTAGGGTGCGTCCCGGACGCACCAGTTTGGACTGCTCCCACAGCAAGTTTTGTCGGGTCGATGACCCGAGCTACATCTGGGGGCCTATGGATAGCTGACATGTCCTCTCTGAACGATCAACAGGTGGATCAGATCGCCCGGCGGGTCGTGCAGTATCTAGCATCGAGCTGCCCGGGGGTGACGGTCCCGCCGCCCATGGCCTGTGGCGAAGCCCAGCGCGCGCCGGCCCGGTCGGCCGCACGCAACGGGATGCCCGGCGTGTTCGCCGAACTCGATTCGGCGGTCAACGCCGCCACCCAGGCTTTCCATGAACTCGACCGCATGCCGCTCGCGGTCCGCGAAAAGATCATCGCCGGCATCCGCGAGAGCATGCTCGCCAATGCCGAGGCCCTCGCCCGCGAGGCCCAGGCCGAGACCGGGCTGGGCCGATGGGAGGACAAGGCCATCAAGAACCGGCTGGTGGCGGCCAAGACGCCCGGAGTCGAAGACTTGGTTCCCTACGCCCGTAGCGGCGACCGCGGGTTGACGCTGATGGAACGGGCACCTTTCGGCGTGATCGGGTCGATCACGCCGTCCACCAATCCGACCTCGACGATCATCTGTAACACCATCGGAATGGTGGCCGCCGGCAACGCTGTGGTCTTCAACGTGCACCCGGCCGCGAAGCAGGTCTCCACCCACAACGTGGCCCTGTTGAACGAGGCCATCATGCGTGCGGGGGGGCCGGTGAACCTGGTCACGACCCTCGCCAACCCGACCATCGAGAGCGCCCAAGCGCTCATGAAACACCCCGGGATCGCGCTCCTGGTCGTGACCGGGGGTCCGGGCGTGGTAGAGGTGGCCATGCAGAGCGGCAAGCGGGCCATTTGTGCCGGTCCGGGCAACCCGCCCGTGGTGGTCGATGAAACGGCGGACATCGCCTTGGCCGGTAGACAGATCGTAAGTGGGGCCTCCTTCGACAACAACGTGATCTGCACCGACGAGAAGGAAGCCTTTGTGGTGGGTTCGGTGGCCGACGACCTGCTGCGCGTGATGGGCCAAAGCGGGGCTGTCATCCTCAACCCGGCTCAGACCAAGCAGATCGAGAACGTGATTTTCAAGGAAATCCGTGGGCCGCGGCAGTCCGGAGTGGTGGACCGCGGCCTGATCGGGAAGAACGCCGGGGTAATCCTGAGCAAGATTGGCCTGAACGTGGGCGACGAGGTGCGCTTGGCCGTGGTTGACGTGGACGCCAATCACCCTCTCGTCTGGACGGAGCAGCTCATGCCGGTCTTTCCCGTGGTGCGCGTCTCGAATGCCGATGAGGCGATTGATCTGGCCGTCGCGGCGGAGGGTGGCCGACGGCATACCGCGGCGATGTACTCGCGCAACATCGACAAGCTCAGCCGCATGGCCCGGATCATCAATTGCAGCATTTTCGTGAAGAACGGCCCGTGCTACGCCGGGTTGGGCGAGGGCGGGGAAGGATACTGTTCGTTCTCCATCGCCAGCCCGACGGGCGAGGGCCTGACCGGACCGAGGACTTTCTCCCGCGAGCGGCGCTGCGTCCTGGTGGACCACTTTAGGATCGTATGAGGAAACGTCGAAAAGTCGAAAAGTCAAAAGAGACCTGTTTAGCGGCGAGCCAAAGGCGAGCGCGTCGATATGGGGTGGGCACCACCCGCCAATAATGCTGAATGAAAGAGGCACCAGCCATCGCGGTACTCGAATTCGACAGCGTCGCCGTCGGCACGCACGCCGCGGACGCGATGGCCAAGAAGGCCACCCTCACCACCTTCCGCACCGGGACGGTCCACCCGGGCAAATATGTGGTATTGATCGGCGGCATGGTCGGCGACGTGAACGAAGCCTATGTCGAGGGCTTGCGCGTCGGAGCCGAGGCGCTGAGCGATGAGGTCTTTCTGCCGGACGTACACCACCAGGTCTACCACGCCGTCGGAGGCAAGCGGCAAGCGTTGGACGGCGAGGCCCTGGGCGTCATCGAAGCCTCGGGGCTGGCCGCCACGGTGCTGGCGGCGGACAAGGCGGTCAAGGCGGCAAAGGTGACCATTGTGGAAATCCGGTTGGGGGACGACTTGGGGGGCAAGGGGATCACGCACGTGTGCGGTACGCTCCACGACGTGCAAGCCGCCGTCCAAGCGGGGTTGGCGGCCATCACCCGGCCGAATGTCACCGTGCAGCACACCATCATCCCCGCGGTGGACGACTCGTTACGGCAGGGGATCAATCGGACCACGCGTTTCTTCGGAGAACCTGCGGAGCCCGCGCCAGCGGACCAAGCGGGGTCAGGAGCCTGACGTATGCTGCTCGGCCGGGTGATCGGAACCGTCGTCCCATGCGTTCGCTATCACGGCTTGGAAGGCGTGCCGTTCTTGATCGTTCAACCCTTGGATCGCACCGGCCAACCGAAGGGTGTACCCCTGGTTGCCGCCGATTCGACCCGGATGGCCGGTCCCGGCGAACTGGTGGCCTACGAGGGCGGGCGCGAGGCCGCCTTGGCCTTGGAAGAGACGTTCGTACCCGTGGACCACGCCATTATCAGCATCGTCGATGAGGTCAGCCG
>JAZDKM010000138.1:0-2802 GCA_043803085.1 Planctomycetota bacterium | reverse complement strand
TGTCCTACAGGTTTATTCTGTTAGAAGCTCTAGGTCTTAGGGCACGGAGTCGTTTATCACGTGTGCCACCGCCGTCCCGGCAGTGCCGATCACAGGACGTCACTGATGGAAAGCACTGCTCACAGAGGAGTGGCACACGCGGAAGCTTGGGTGTGTTGGAGCACGAGCAACCTCTCGCACGACAGTGGCACGCGTAGCGGAGAGTGAGACTTGGCTGAGGGGGCGTCGGGCCAATCGGTGAGCTTACGTATTTCGGCCGACCCGGCGGAACTACCGCGGGTCCGCGCGGCGCTCCACGCCGCGGTAGACCCAGTCGGTTTCGGGGCTGAGGAGGCGGCCCAGATCATTCTGGCGATCGACGAGGCCCTGACCAACATCATCAGGCACGGATACGGGGGACCGTGCGGAAAACCGATCGACATCGGCCTGGTTTCGCTCAGTGAGGGCGGGCGGGCCGGCATCCGGGTCACGATCCGCGATTTCGGTCGTCAGGTCGATCCAGCAGTCATCTGCGGCCGGGATTTGGACGATGTGCGACCCGGGGGACTGGGGGTCCACATCATTCGCAGCGTGATGGATGAGGTGAACTACGGGCGTGCCGAGGAGGGGGGCATGTGTGTCACCATGAAGAAATGGGTGAACCGATGAGCACCGTGGTGAAGGAGGTCCGGCGAGAAGGGGGAACCACCGTTGTCGCGGCCCAGGGGGAGATCGATCTGCGCCATTCTCCAGATTTTCACAAGACCTTGATGAAGCTGTGCGAGGAGCGCCCCCAGATATTGGTGATCCATTTGGGCGAGGTCACGTATATGGACTCCTCCGGTGTAGGGACCTTGGTGGCGATTTTCCGCCGCACCAAGGAATACGGCGGGCGGATGGTGCTCGTCGCTCCGACCGCGCGGGTCCGGGGCATCTTTGAGATCACTCGGCTGGACCGGTTCTTCACCATCAAGGACTCCGAGTCCGAAGCCGGCCTCGCCGACGACGGGAGTGCCGGACGATGAGCGGGCGTGCGCCGGGTGCTGACGAGGCCCATGCGTCGCGGGTGCGGGCGGTGATTGCGGCCGTGGGCGATTGGGCCGCGACGATCTTGGGGCATGCCGCCGGCCACATCCGTTTTATCGGTGGGGCTGCGCACCTGTTCGGCGAGGTCTGCACATGGTGCTTTCGCGGTTTGTTCCTCCGTGGCTACAAACTCGGGCGACGTTCTCTGATTGAGCAGGCGGTCCGCGTCGGGGTGCAGGCGATTCCGATCGTGGCGGTCGTGCAGGTTTTTATCGGGGTCATCCTGGCCCTGCAAATGGCGCCCACCCTCGACCGCTACGGGCAACTGGAGCGGGTGGCCGACGTGGTGGGCGTGGCGATTTTTCGGGAATTGGGACCGCTGATCACCGCCATCGTGTTAAGCGGTTTTGCGGGGGCCTCCATTGCCGCCGAACTGGGGGCGATGGTCGAGTCGGAGGAGATCAAGGCCCTGCGTGCCCACGCCCTGAACCCGGTCCAGTTCTTGGTGGTGCCGCGCTTCCTGGCCACAGTGCTGATGTTGACCGGTCTGACGGTCCTTGCGGACGTGGTGGGCGTGTTCGGTGGTTTCGCCACCAGCGTGCTGGTCCTGGACGTTTCTCCGCGGGCCTATCTGGCGGCGACGCAGGACGCCGTCGTGGTCAGAGATTTTCTGACCGGGCTATTCAAAGCGGGCGTGTTCGGCGTCCTGATTTCGATGATTGCGTGCCAGGAAGGATTGAACGTGACCGGCGGAGCGGTGGGCGTCGGCCGGGCCACGACCGCCACCGTGGTGAAGTCCATCGTGGCCCTGATCGGGACGGACGCGCTGTTCACGGCCGTGTTTTACGTGTTGGAATGGTGAAGTAAGGTGGGCACCGCCGAGACGGCAGTGGCACACAAGGGTGATCGACTCCGAACCCGCAGGTTAAGGTGCGTCGGAGCACTAGCCCACAGTTCCGGTCAAGCGAATGACGCAATCGCTGATGAAGATAGTGTAGTGTCTCAATGAAACGGCCTCTTATCCGAACCGCGACCGTAAGGGAGCGGCGCGGGTCGGCGATGTGCTAGGAGCCCGTGGCAAAAGGGGACAGGCACCTCGCTTTGCCGGGTTCTCGAGGTCGCGGAGAGCCCTCACCCTTGCCCTCTCCCGAAGGGAGAGGGATGGCCCTCACCCTGCCCTCTCCCGAGGGGAGAGGGGTCGCGGTCAGGCTCGGAGCCAGTCCCCTTTTGCCACAGGCGGTTAGCGTCGATCTTGATCGGCTTCTCCCGCAGCCTATGTTCTTGGCGGGCAAAGCCCGCCCTATACCCGGCTCGCCGTGGGCCGTACGCCGCTCGGCGGCTTTGGCTTCGGCCCTCGGCGAGCGCCGCGCGGAGCTGACCACGGAACGACGCTGGGCGGCGTGGTAAAGCGTGACTGGACAATGGGTTTGTTTGGTAATTTCCACCAGCGCGCTCCGGTGCGTTCCTCTTCGCCCTTTGTCCCTATACTGTCATCCGCCAGAATCTTCGCACCCCGAGAGGCTTCTTATGGCGCGCGAAGTCTCGGGAGCGCGGGATAGCCCTCACGCCGGTCCTCCACCAGCGCCGGGGTAAACCCGGCGGCTCGCTCGTCTGGGGTAAACCCGGCGGCTCGCTCGTCTGGTCAATGGGTTCGTTTGGAAATCCTGCATTCTTGGGTCTTCCAAGCCGGATTCGGGGGCCGGTGACCGTTTATCCGGTCCGCGCGCAGGACCCCTGTGGCCGGTCCGCGGCCGGCAAGCCTCCTTGAATAGAACTTGGCGCGCGCTCAGGTTTGGG
>JAZDKM010000137.1:0-6467 GCA_043803085.1 Planctomycetota bacterium | reverse complement strand
CACCGTCCTGGGCTATTGTCTGATGCCCAACCACATCCACGTCGTCGGGACGCCCACGCGCCAGGACTCGCTGGCCAAGGCCATCGGCCGCACCCATTTCCGCTATAGCCAATACCTCAACCGCATGCACCGACGCAGCGGACACTTGTGGCAGAACCGCTTCTTCTCCTGCGCCCTGGACGAGGTCCACCTGTGGCGGACGTTGTGCTATGTGGAGCGTAATCCGGTGCGGGCGAAGATCGTGCGGCTGGCCTGGCAGTACCCGTGGTCGAGTGCGTCGGCACATATTTCCGGGACGGACGCGACCGGACTGCTGGATCTGTCAGGCTGGTTGGAGGCGTGGCGGGCCGAGAGATGGGCATCGACGCTGCGGCGGCGGGAGGACGAGTCCGATGTGTCCGCGCTTCGGCGTAGCACGCACCGCGGCCGACCTCTGGCAACCGATGCGTTTCTGAGTAAGCTGGAGCATCGCTTGGGGCGGCGTCTTCGCCCGTTGCCGGTGGGCCGGCCCAGGAAACGAAAGCCGCCATCGGAAGGAGCGAAGAGTCGGCTCAAGGAGAACCAAAAATAGGTGACTGTCCCCTGTTTCCCCTGTTTCCCTGGTCGGGGGGCTGGAGGATGGCCTGAGACTCGCCCATCGTTATCGGGATGAGTATTGGGTGGAAGTCTTAATGTAATACAGCCCCACCGTGGAACAGCAGGGTCGAACTGACGGTTGCACTGTGGAGGCTCTCAGAGGTGGCTCCTGACGAATAGTGCCCAGCGAATGTGGTAGGAACGACTCCTGATGAAACGCAAGAGAACCAAGGACTACTGGGAGAAACGTACCGAGCGGTTTGCGGATGGTGCTCCGGCTCAATCCCGTGCGGGCAGCTTGCGCACGTGCGGGCATGTCAGCCACGTGACCGTGCGGAAGGACGGTGACGCGTACGTGGTCACGTACTCGGTGGCGCGCTGGTATCTCGAAGAGTTGCACAACGCCGGCGGGAAGCTTTAACTTGCGGAGCATATCGCGCGCCCTTGGTTGCACCGCCGAACGAACCGCGGGCCTGCGTGGGTAGGGGAGGATCGTGATGGGATGCACGGATAAAGAGCTACAGCAGGACCTCACGCGATGGCTCGCGAACACGGTGGACGCCAATGCTCACAGCGAGTTCCGCGCCTTTGAGGGAGATGTCGGTGGCCAGCGGTTCCGGTTGCGCGTGTACCTGTCGCCGCACTTTCGGCGTGTACTTCGAAAGAGCCGACCGGCGCAGACGGCGCACCTCGTCAAAGCTCTTCGGAACGTGAAGTACGGCTTCGACATCAAACGCAGCCAGAGCCGCGGCGGCAGAGACGGGATCTTCGCGGTCTCACGCGATTTTCGCCCCCGGAACGCCATGATGGTGAAGCTGTACAACCGGTATTTCGACACTCCGCAGGGGAAGGCGGAGCTTCGGCACTATTTCGATGATCCCGGGGCGACACGCGGCGTGCGCGTGGTCTGCCACAGTTTGCGACTGCTGGGCTTCATGGAATTGCGCGACGAAGACGGCTGCTCGGTCCAGAAACTGGTCCTCGCGGATATGGACGCGACGGGCAAGGCCGGGTGACTCCGAGCGGGGGATAACGCATGAGCAAACGCCTGCCCCGATATAAGGTGCGGTGTGGAGCGTGCCGGCGGTCGTTCTCGGGCCGCATGTTTCATATGGGCTGGACGGAGCCCATGCGCTATTGCACGCAGTGTCCGAACCTGAAGATCTGGGCAAGCAGCCCTCAGCCAGACTCTGAGCTCCTGTGCCGGTGTGGTGGCCGTTTTGACTCCAAGAAACTCCTGTGCCCGGTCTGCGGGGCAGTGATCACCGACGCCGAACGGCAAGTTGCCGTGCAGCACTACGTTGTGGAACCAGCCCGCAACCGGGCTCGCCCGACGAGATCGGAATGCGACCGGTGGTATGAGGAGATGACCAAGACTGGCTACCTTGGCGGGGTGCTGTTCGTCCAACTCCGCGACGTGCTCATGTTCAACGCGAAGTCGATGTCGTGGAGGTACCACGGACTTTGGGAGGTGTGATCGATGAACGAGATCCGCTTCTGCGGACACCATGGCGAATACGGGCTCCTGTCCAACTTCGCGGCGTACCCGATCCGGCTGAAGAAGAAGACCTGGCCGACGGTCGAGCACTACTTCCGGAAATGAAATAGGGGACAGTCACCTATTTCTTCTGAGTTCATCCCTCACAACACGCCTCCCCGGCAACCCCGCGGCGGCCCGAGCGACATGCCGCGCCGGACCGGCACGCTCCAACGCCACCTTGTCCCCACCACGCGGCCGCGTTCGCCGTCCCCGCATAGCCTGACGAGCATGAAGGCAGTATACTCGGCAGGGTCTTGGCCTTCCACCCTTTGCGTAAGCGCGAAGGCTGGAGCGGCCTGAGGGAACGACGATTTACGCATGCGGGGGATTTGCGAGGGCGATCCCTATGGAGTTCACGATGAACGTACCGCTCCTGGATTTGAAAGCCCAGTACGCTGCGATCCGCGACGAGATGCGTCGGGTGATCGACGAGGTGTGCGATTCCCAATACTTCATCCTCGGTCCGCAGGTGCAGGCCTTCGAGGAGGAGATCGCCGCCTACTGCGGCACGCAGCACGCGGTCGGCGTTTCCAGCGGGACCGACGCCCTGATCGTCAGCCTGCTGGCCTGCGGCATCGGACCCGGTGACGAGGTCATCACCAGCAGCTTCACCTTTTTCGGCACCGCCGGGAGCATCGCCCGTGTAGGGGCCAGGCCGGTCTTCGTCGATTGCTGCCCCACCTGCTTCAATCTCGAACCGATGCACCTGGAAGCGGCGATCACGGAGCGGACCAAGGCCATCATTCCAGTGGATCTGTTCGGGCAGATGGCGGACATGCAGACCATCATGGAAATCGCCCGCAGGCATCATCTGGTGGTGATCGAGGACGCCGCGCAGTCTATCGGCGCCAAGCACCACGGCAAGAAAGCCGGCCACTATGCCCACCTGACCACCTTTAGCTTTTTCCCCAGCAAGAACCTGGGCGGCTTCGGCGACGGGGGGATGATCGTCACCGCCGACGCCGGGTTGGCGGAAAAGTGCCGTGTCCTGCGCATGCACGGCGAGACGAAGAAGTACCACCACAGGTTCATCGGCGGCAACTTCCGGCTGGACGCGCTGCAAGCGGCCATTCTACGGGTCAAGCTCCGTCATCTGGACGCATGGAGCGCAAAGCGCCGCGCCAACGCGGCCTACTACGACGAGAAGTTCGCCAACACACCGGTGGTTACCCCCACGGTATACGACTTCAACGAGTCGATCTACAACCAGTACACCGTGCTGATCCCCAACGATCGACGTGATGCCGTGCAGGCCCACCTGACCGAGTCGGGCATCGGCTGTGCCGTGTACTATCCCATCCCACTGCACTTGCAGGAATGCTTCGCCTACCTGGGCTGCCGCGAGGGTGATCTCCCCAACAGCGAGGCCACGGCGAAAGAGGTACTCAGCCTTCCTGTGTACCCCGAGTTGACCAACGCGCAAAAGGACACCGTGGTGGCCGCGGTTCTGGAAGCGTGTGGATGACGTATGGCCTTTGTCGGACACGGACTCGTCGGTTCGGCAATGGCCGGCTGGGTGTCCGCCGGGGCCCGGCGCCAGCGTTTCCGCTATGTGTGGCCGGGCCTCATGGTGTTGCTCGCGTACGCGGTGGACCTGGCCGAATGGTTCGCCATTATCTGCGATCCCGAGAAGATCGATCGACGTTTTGTCACCCATTCGCCGTTTTTGGTGGGCGGCATTGCCGGGGGGGTTTGCCTGGTGTTGGGAGTCTACTGTCGCTTTCGCCACCCGTGGCCTTATCTGGTAATCGCGGGGGTCGTTTTCAGCCATTTGCTGCTCGATATCAAAGGCGTGCGGATCGGCGTGGCGCGCTGGTATGCCGGGCATCTGATCGACGAAAGGAAGTTGGGCCATCTGGCCATCTTACCGTCGGAATGCTGTGTGTACGGGGCACTGCTGGTATGGACTCTGCTCATCCGGGCCTCGTTCGAGCGGGGGGCTTCCGCGCGTTCGCGTGCTGCGTCACGGTTGTTGGCGGTCGCGGCAGGAGTCGCAGCCGCAAGCCGATATCTCGCTATCTGGACACCCATCTATGTCGTTTCGCTCCTGCACGCCGGGATCGTGCTACGCCGACATTTGAATCGCCGCTGGCTCTGGACCGTGGTTCCGCTCCTTCCGCTGGGTGCGCTGGGTTTCGCCACGTGGCTGGCGGGGCACCGCCTCGAGCAGGCCATGGCCCTGTCACGACTGGGGCTTGACAAAGCAGCGCTTCGCGTCTACCAGTCCGCGCTGGCTGTACCGACACGCGAGGGAAGAGACTCCATGTACCGGGGCTTGGGCTGGAGTTATGAGAAGCTTGACGAATTGTCCGTCGCGGAACAGGCCTATCAATACGCGCTGGCCGTTTCCTCGTATGCCGGATGGAGCGAGTTGGCGCTCGGCGACTTTTACCTCCGCCACCCAGGCACAGCTTTTTATCGGCCGAGGCAGGCTGCGCGCCTGTATCATCAGGTGCTCGAGTCGTACGATGTCGACGAAGATGCCCGGCCCTACGCACGTGATCGGCTGGATCGCCTGCGCGAACGCGGGGTGCTCCCGTGATCGGCTTACTGCTCGGAGGGCTCTGGCTGGCGACCGGAGTCACCGGGGCCCAGGACGGGCAGGGCCAGGCGGTTCGACGGCCGGGCCGTTTCGAGCACTGCCGCTACCTCTCCCCCTTGGATGGTGCCACCATCGAGTACGCCCTGTGGTACCCTGCGGATTACGACGAGGCCGGGCTCTGGCCGCTGATCATCTTCCTGCACGGGTCTGGCGAAGGCGGTGACTGGGAAGCCCCTACCCGCGCCGAGGCCGGCATCCCGGTCCGGACGACCCGGGCCGACCTGCCCTTCCTGGTGGTCTCGCCGCTGATGCGGGGTACCTGGTCAATCAACGGTCCCGCGGAACGGGACGTGCTCGATACTCTGGCTGACGTGCAGTCCCGGGCCAATGTGGACCCGAACCGAATTCACCTGACCGGGCTATCCTTGGGTGCGTTCGCGGCGTGGGCCATCGCCGCGCATTATCCCGACCGGTTCGCCTCTTTGTCCGTCTTTGCCGGCGGCGGTCAGCCCGACCTGGTGGGCAACCTGCGCCACCTCCCCACCTGGGTCTTCCACGGCGCCGCCGACGAGCAGGTGCCGGTGGCCGAGTCGGTGCGCATGGTGCGCGCGGCGGAGGCCGCCAGGCTGCCTGTCCTGTACACGGAGATCCCGGGCGTCGGGCACAATTGCTGGCGCGAGGCGTATGCGGGCGATGCGCTCTACGGATGGATGGCCGGACAGACTCGGGTGCGCGAGCCGCGACGGATCACCTATCGGACCCACAGCCTCCGCCACAACCGGGCCTACTGGGCCACGATCGACTCCCTGATCGATCCCGCCCGACCGGCGACCATCGATGTATTCATTCCGCAGGGCTCGGAAGTCTATGTCCACGCCGACAACGTGGGACGACTGGTCCTGACGCCACCGTCGGCGGTCGTGGCGCCGGGAACGACGCCGCAGTATTTCGTCGATAACCATCCCGCCCGGGCCGAGCCGGTTGAAAACGGCTGGGCCCTGCAACTGGCCGACGCGTCCGCCGCTCCGTTACGCAAGCGTCACGGGCTCTCCGGTCCGATTCAGGATGGGTTGTGGGACACCTTCGTCATCGTCACCGCCGATGCCGAGGACCCCGTGGTGACGGAGGTATGGCACCAAGCTGCGCAGCGCGCCTTCCGGTGGACCGAGGGGCTCACCTATCAGAACTTCAAGTTCATGCCCGCCGATCAGGTCACGCCCGAAGTGATCCAGTCGTCTCACCTGATCTGCTTCGGCAATCCCGAAACGCACAGTTTGCTGGGCCGGGTCGCCGCCCAGCTTCCGCTGGTGTTCACCCGGGTCGGTTTGCAGGTCTACGGGCGACCGGGGGCCGAACAAATCGTGGGCTTGGTGATGATCTATCCCAATCCACTCAACCCGGACCGCTACCTCGTGACCTGCTCGGGGCGACCCAAGGCCGTGGCCGCGCTCGCCGCGTTGACCCTTCAGCCTCCCTACCTTGCTCCAATGCCGATCGAAGACCTGGTGGTGGTCACCCTGGACGGCACGCTTCTGCTGCAGGACCCCACGGCCGGCGCCGCTCCATCGGCGGGAGGGATGGCGCCGACGATTCCTCCGCGCGGCGCCGTCTTCGACGGGAACTGGCAACTGCCGGCGCCGGTTATCGAACGTCTCATCCAAGGGCCCTCTGCGACCGCCCCTGCGACAGGCCACCCGCGTTGAACCTTCCGCGGAATCTGCTAGGGTATTCTTTCTGAAGCACGCGAGTGAGTACGTCACCTTGGATCTGTTTCGCGTTCGACAGCTTCCGTTTCTCACCCGGCGAAAC
>JAZDKM010000136.1:0-6611 GCA_043803085.1 Planctomycetota bacterium | reverse complement strand
GGGGGGCGAGTTCACCACGGCGGGGGGCGTGCCGGCCAACGCCATCGCCAAGTGGAATGGCACGCAGTGGTCGGCCCTGGGCAGCGGGATGGGCCTTTGGGGGGGTGGCCCCGATGTCTACGCCCTCACCGTCTTCGACGACGGGACCGGGCCGGCCTTGTACGCGGGGGGCCGGTTCACCACGGCGGGGGGCGTGACAGCCAACTGGATCGCCAAGTGGAATGGCACGCAGTGGTCGGCCCTGGGCAGCGGGATGAACACCCTTGTCTACGCCCTCACCGTCTTTGACGACGGGACCGGACCGGCGTTGTACGCGGGGGGCGGGTTCACCACGGCGGGGGGCGTGGCAGCCAACCGGATCGCCAAGTGGGACGGCACGCAGTGGTCGGCGCTGGGCAGCGGGATGCAAGGCTATGTCCAAGCCCTCACCGTCTTCGACGACGGGACCGGGCCGGCGTTGTACGCGGCGGGCACCACGGCGGGAGGCGTGCACTCGTACGGTATTGCCCGCTGGGGTTGTCAGACGAGCCCCACGGATTCCGATGGCGACCTAGTCCCTAACGAGTCCGATAACTGTCCAGAGCACTACAATCCCAGCCAGGCGGACTGCGACGGCGATGGCATGGGGGACGCCTGTGAGCCCGACTGCAATACCAACAGCATCCCGGATGACTGCGACATCGACCAAGGCACCAGCCAGGACTGCACAGGCAATGGCATTCCCGACGAGTGCGAACCGGACTGCAACAGCAACGGCGTGGCGGACAGTTGCGACATCGACCAGGGGACCAGCCAAGACTGCACGGGCAACGGCACACCGGACGAGTGCGAAACTGACTGCAACGGCAACGGTCTCGCCGACAGTTGCGACGTGGACCTGGGCGGCAGCCAGGACTGCAACGCCAACGGGATCCCGGACGAGTGCGATGTAGCCAGCGGTGCAAGTGAGGACTGCCAGCCTAACAGCGTTCCGGATGATTGCGAATGGCTGGCCTATGCAACGCGCCATGGGCAGGAACGAACCGCGGGACGCGACGTCGTGGCGCGGTGCCAGTCCCCGGACCAGCAGGCCCACGGCGGTGCCTTGATCGTGCCGCTCGACGCGGAACTTCGGGCCGCGGCGACTGACGGCTTCACGTTCGCGACCGCCACCACGATCACCGGTCTCTCGTGGTGGGGGACCTACCGCGACGCATGCGGGGAGCCGTGTACGCCGACCGATGATTTCATCGTCAGCTTCTACGTCAACGAGGATGGGCTGGCGAACAAGCTGGTCCGTACGTACCACCTCGGTGGGACGGTGCAGAGAACCCTCACCGGGAAAACTATTCCGTTCGAGGTAGGCTTTTCCGAGTACGCCTACTCGACCGAGTTGGCTCCGCCGCTCCACGTGGAGCCCGGCAAGGTGTACTGGGTGGAGATGCGCAACCCGGTGGGGTTCCCCTGCGTGTGGTGGTGGGAGACCGCCCCACCGACGGGGTTCGGTAACGGCCTGGCGCTGTACGACGCCGATGAGAACGGATACGGCGCCGAAGACGCGGCCTCTTACGACCTGGCCTTCTGTGTGTCCGGCCTGCCAGCGGCCCAAGACTGCAACACTAACGGCGTCGATGACGCTCAGGACATCCTCGTTGGGACCAGCCTGGACTGCCAGACAAACGGCATCCCCGACGAGTGCGAACCGGACCGCAACTTCAACGGCGTCCCGGACGACTGCGACATCGTTGCCGGAATCAGCAAGGACAAGAACTTCAACGGCGTCCCCGACGAAGCCGACTGCCCGACTCGGCCCGGCGACCTGGACGGGGACTGTGATGTGGACCTGGATGACTACGCCGCATTCTCGGTCTGCCTGGGCAAGACTGGTGCCGAATTGCTTGGAAGTTGCCCCTGCGCGGACCTGGATCTGAGCGGCACCGTCGAGGTGGTGGATTACCTGGGCTTCGCGACCAGCGCCGACACGCTGGACGAAGCGTGCCGGATCCGCCCGCCGGATGCCTGCCCGGATTCGTGGGCGACGAATCTGAGCGGCCGCGACGAGACTTTCTATGACTTCGGCGTACACGGCCCGATCCCCGCGGGCTTCTTCGGCGAAGGGTCCGATCCGTTTGGAGGCCTGGTGTCGTTGATCGGCACGCCGGCCGACCCCAATGATGTGCACGGGGAAACCGACACCCAGATTCAGCATGGGCCGGTGGTTTTCAACAGCAACGGCACGGCCGAAGTCGTCCTCGAGATCACAGCCCTGGAACTGCAGGCCAGGGAACCGATCGTGGTGAGCTACGACGGCGGCCGGGCGACCGAGGAATGGCTGATGGTGGCGGGTCTGTCGCCGCGCTATCCCGGTCCGGGTGTGCTCACCGCGCAACTCGATGGGCCGGGGGCAAACTCCGGCACGTTCGATGCGACCGTGTACGTGCAGCCGGTGTTCGTGTTCGTGAAGGTTCAGGACCTGCTCGACGGGGTGCTGCCGGAATGCGTGACCATGCGGGTCCTGGATACCGGAGAGCCGTTGGGGGGGCGGGCGGCCATGCCGCCGATTACCTTGGGCTTCACCGATCAGCCGTTCGTACGCACGGCGGACCCGGAGATCGTCGGGCAGCTCAGCGTTCCTGATTGTGCGCAGGGCAACTTCGTACCGGGGATTCGCGAGACGCGCGGCCGCGATGGGACGCGCACCCAGGAACTCACCTGTGAAAGCCACGTCACGGAGGGTGAAGCGCACTATTTCTGTCCGCCGGAGTGCAAGGGGTCGGACGTGTGCCGATACGTAGCGAGCGGCCCGGTCATCCCCTTGGCGGGCTGCACGAACGTGCCCTTGTTCCCGCAGGCCATGCTGGGAGGCGACTGCCCGGGTGGGCTGGACTGCACGGGAAACGCTATCAAGTATAAGCCCTGCCCGGGAGGGGGGTTCGCCGCGCGGGTCTACAGCTACCTCGCGTGCGTGAAACGCAATTCCATCTGCCAGGGGGCCTGCTGCGGCGAGCACGGTGGTTGCGTGCTGAGCACGTATGCGCTGTGTGAGGGTCTATACACCGGGGCTGACAGTTGCTCTCCCGACCCCTGCCCGCCGACCGGGGCGTGCTGTTACGATGACGGGGCCTGCGACGAGGTACTCGCCTACACGTGTGATGCGACCGGCGGCGACCATCAGGGGGATGGCACGACGTGCGACCCGAGTCCCTGCCCGCGCTCCGCGGAGTTCGTGGAGGATGCTGCCCAGAGCTACGGTTTCGACGCGCACACCAGACCGGGGTCGCCCTACAAGTCGGCGGAAGTCGCCGCAAGTGACACCGCCACGTTGAACATCGTGCCACCCACGGCGGCGAGCAGCATCTACCTTACGAGCTTTGATACCGGCAAGGTAACCGTAGCGCCGGCGGTGGCCGGCGGTTCGCCCCAGACCGTGACCATGACCGGCGTGGCGACGGGCAGTTCGGACATTGATGCCCGCGTGGGCAGCTCCAGTGGCCAAAAGCTCGCGACCATGACAACTGCCGCATACAACGAGAGAACGAAGACGGTCGCCATTATCCTTGTGCATGAACAGAACGATGACGTGCAGGTAATTCCTGTCGATCAGGGCCAGCCGAACGCGGTCGCCATCACCGCCGGTACTAACGGGATTCTGGATACGACAACAAATGGCGACGATCGGGTGAGCGGCGTGACTATCACCAGTGGTGAGGACGGTGTGTGCGATACACCCAGGGTCGGCGACGATGTTCAGGTCATCCCAGTGGGCTTTGGAGCGCCCGATGTGCTCTGCGTCATCAAAGGGGCCAACAACTTCCGGGACACGGTCGGGCACGGGGGCGATGATCTGGTGAATGCAGACGACGATATAACCACCGGTACTGACGGAATCTGCGACACCACGGCCAACAGCACGGACGTGCTCAGTACGGACGTGGGGACCGCGGCGGACGTGGGGATCTATCTCAATGAAACGGTCTATAACCAGGCCGTCTTTGCCTGGACGGTGACCAAGCTGGCCGCAGTAACGGTCAACTTCGATCTCAATAGAGATGGACAGATCGACACGAGCTCTTGGATGACGGCGGAAATGCAGGCCGTTCGGGACGCGGCAAAGGACGATGCCTACGATCACAACATCTTCCTTGTCGACAACGGCAGTTACCCGGGCGGTTTCGGATACATGGAGTTCAGTCAACCGTACGGCTTCGTTCATGTGAATCAAAGTCCGGCTCCGAACACCACAATTGCCCATGAACTTGGTCACGGCGGTTTCGGCTTGATCCATGACAGCGGACTGGGCGTCCAGGAGAACCTGATGACTCAAGGACCGCAGGTGAAGTGGCGTCTGTTCAAAGGGCAATGGGACACGATCAACCCATAGAAACGCGGACTCGACCGAGGAGGCGAATGCCTTGGGAGTAACATCATGAAGCGTATATGGCCCACAGCTTTCCTGCTTGTGTTCCTATCCGTAGGCGCGGCGGCTGCGAAGCAGAGTACCTCCGCGGATTTGTCGGTCCTGCTTGCGGATGTGTTTGCGCGGGTGGAGGATGGACGACCCCCGGGCGCCATTCCCGATGAAATGCTCACCCGGAATCCTCAGGAGGTGCTGGGCCTGCTCCGCTCCTACGAGCGCAGCCCCTCCGCAAGGGTCCGGGAACAGGCCTACACGCTGGGCTGGCGTGTGGGTCGTGCAAGCAACGACGCCACGGTGCGGCGGGAGGTCGCGGCGAGACTGGTGTCTGGGTGCGGCGATCCCGAGGCCCTAGTCTGGCAGCATGCGTGTCAGCATTTGCTGTCGTTTGAAGAGACGGATTTCTCACCTGCGGCCAAAGAGAACATTCAAAGGCTGTTTCACGAGGATCCGCCCAAACCCGCCGTGGTTCGCCTCGTCGGGGTGGCCGGTCTGCGCGAAGAGCTACCCCGCATTGGTGCATTGGTGAGCGATAAAGCCGCGCATGACTCGAGCGCCCAAAGCGGGCGCTGGTATGGAACGGTCTCCTGGGCCGCCCGGCTCGCCCGCGCCCGGCTGGGATTCCAAGAGGATGTTCCCCATATTTTGAGGCTGGTAGAGAGCGAGAAAGACCCGGTCATTCGCGTGACCGTGTTGTTGCACGACTTGGCGTACACGCGCCAACCCGCGGCCATCGAGGTCGTTCGGCAATACCTGGATAGCGAGGAAAGTCTTCCACGGGTCAAGGAGACCGCGTTGGGCACAAAATACGCCCAATACGCGATAGACATTCTGGCGGAGCAACTACCCGACTGTCCTGTGCTCAAGAAATACGTTGGGGCTTACACTGAGGCGGAGGTCGTGCAGGCCCGCGAATGGATGAGAAACCGACCGCGGTGAGAGGACCCCAATGAGGGGGGTATGGGAGTGATCCCGATGAGCTATTGCTTTCGTCATTCGCCTTGTTTACATCTCGTTGCTGGGTTAGTTGCTGTCGCAACGGCTCTTCCTGCGGCCACCGCAGCAAACCTCAACGTTCGTGTCCTGAGCGGGGGCAGCGACGCAGCGATCGTCACCCCATGCGGTGGGGCGGTGAATTATGAAATCACCGGCCTGCTGAGCGATACGCAGAATGAGGGGCTGGCCGGCTTCCTGTTCGAGTTGGCCTTTACCGGCGGGCCGCTGGTACCGGCTGACACGCCGACCGGCGCGCCCATGGTGAACTTCGCGTCCCCGGCCGGCATCACCGGACCCGCGGGCTTCGGCGGCGCTGCCGTCGGCAGCCGCCTGGTCCTCGTCGGCGGGGCCCAGAATACGATCAAGAACACCGCGGACATCGCGCCCTTTCCCATCGGCTCCGTCATCACCGGCCTAGCCCAGACTGAAACCGTTCTGGTCACCGGCTCGCTGACAGCCCCGGTGCAGTCCGGCACCTACACGCTGAGCGTGTCCAACCTCAAAGCCATCGTGATCCAGCAGGGCCAGGACGGCTCCGGCGTCGTCTGGGCGACCGAACCTGCCGGCGTCGGGACGATCACGAACCTCACCGTCATCGTCCCGTCGGCGAGCCCAGCGGCCACGGCCTCCAACGACGGACCCGTATGCGCCGCCCAGCCGCTCACGCTGTTGGGCGGGCCGGACGGCATGGCCGGCTACCGGTGGACCGGCCCGGGCGGGTTCACCTCCACCGCGCAGAACCCTGTACTTTCGCCCGCCGTGCGCGGCACGTACACCCTCACCGTGACCGACGCGAACGATTGCCTCAGTACGGCCCGCACGACCGTGGACCTCTGGCCCGGCCCCTGCGCGACGATCGTGGACTGCAACAGCAACGGTTTCGATGATGCCTGCGACATGGCCGCCGGGACCTCGCAGGACGCCAACACCAACGGCATTCCGGACGAATGTGCGGCCAACCTGGTGGCGGCCGCCCCGGCAACTCAGGGCACGCTGTGGCGGACGGCGGGGAACACCATCCGGCTGACGTTCGATAAGGACATCGCGGTACCGGCTGCGGGGCAAATCCTCATCCAGGAATTGCTCGAGGGTGCCGGGAACTTCGGCCCGGACCTTTCGTCCGGCTTCGCTTTGAGCGTAGAGAACGACGCCCAAAGTCGGCCGCGGGTGCTGCGCATCCGGGAGAATGCCACCAGCGTGGCACATCGCAGATGGTTTGGGA
>JAZDKM010000135.1:0-7240 GCA_043803085.1 Planctomycetota bacterium | reverse complement strand
GCGGCTTGGCGTAGCTCATCCCCAGAGTGCGGTGCAGGAAGTAGTAGACGCTGGAGCGGGCGTACGGGGTCTGGAACTCTTCCCGCAGAATCCGGCGGAGGTCCACGCCGCGCAGCGTGCAGACGTGATCCTCGGGCCGGGGTTTCGCCATCAGACGGGCACGAAAGTTCCGCGGTGGCACCGTCCCGTGTGACTTGCAGGGGAGTCCGCATGACCCAGACCTCCTTGATCTGGGTCAGCAGGATAACCAAAACGGTACTTTCAAACTAGACCTGGTATTACGCCAAGCTTTGACGTAAGTCCTTGTGTCGTAGTCACTTATTTAATCGGGGCGACAGGATTCGAACCTGCGACCTCTTGACCCCCAGTCAAGCACTCTAAACCAGACTGAGCTACGCCCCGAAGACGGTTCCTCTTCTCGGTATCCTACGGCCGTGGGCGGCGCATTGTCAAGAAACGGACCCCACGCCCTCCAGCAACCCGAGGACGCCCTACTGTCTACGCCAGCCGGTGCGGCGCTTCGGCTGACCCGCTAACCCAGGAACTTCTCGGCCAGGGCCACGAGTTCCTTCACGTGGCTGACGCTGGTGTCCAGCGCTTTGCGCTCCTCGCCCACCAACTCGACCTCAATGACCTTCTCCACGCCGTTCGTACCCAGCACGCACGGGACACCCACAAAGTAGCCGCCGACCCCATACTCCTTGTCGCAATAGGCCGCACAGGGCAGGATGCGGCGCTTGTCCCTCAGAATGGCTTCGGCCATCCGGATCGTGCCGGCGGCCGGAGCATAGTAAGCGCTGGTGCCCATCAGTTTGACGATCTCGCCGCCGCCCATCTTGGCGCGCTCGATGATGGCGTTGAGCTTCTCCTTGGGCATGAGCTGGGTCACCGGGATGCCCGCCACGGAAGTGTACCGCGGCAAGGGCACCATGTCGTCGCCGTGGCCGCCCATGAGCAGCGCGTCGATGTCTTCCACACTGCAATTGAGTTCCATGGCGATGAAGGTGCGATAGCGCGCGATATCCAGGCAGCCGGCCTGCCCCACGACCCGTTTCGTGGGGAAGCCGCTCTTTTTCCAGGCCGTGTACACCATCGCATCCAGCGGGTTGGACACCACGATGAGCACCGCGTTAGGGCTGGTCTTGGCCACCTGCTCCGTGACCGAAGCGACGATCTTTACGTTGGTTTGCACCAGGTCGTCGCGGCTCATCCCCGGCTTGCGGGGGATGCCGGCCGTGATGATCACCACGTCGCTGTTTCGCGTCTCGGCGTAGTCCGCCGTGCCCACTATCCGGGCGTCAAAGCGGTCGATCGGACCGCACTGGGCCAGGTCCAACGCTTTACCCTTGGTCTTGTCCGCTAACTCGGGAAGGTCCACCAGCACGATGTCTCCCAAATCCATCTCGGCGGCCCAAACCGCACAGCTCGCTCCTACGTTGCCGGCTCCGATCACGGTGATTTTTGCGCGTTTCATGGTCCTGTTCCTTTAAGTTGACAACCTTGACCGACGGGGCGCCCCCCCGTCGACGTACTGCACCCATCCTACTACCGGTCCTCCGCTTTCACAACCCGCCGGTCCCGAGTTTCGGTGGCCGGGTGGCGACACGCCCCGTCGAGGACGGTATCATGTTCCGGCGGTGGAGGGAGCACAACGCCGGGACACGCTGGGATATGAGTGAGGCCAATCACGAGCAACCCTTACTTTTCGAGGTGGGCTGGGAGGTCGCCCGCAAGGTGGGCGGCATCTACACCGTGCTGCGCTCGAAGGCCCCCATCACCGTCGAGGAATGGGGTGATCGCTACTGTCTGGTAGGGCCGTATGCACCGGACTGCGCCGCGACCGAGTTCGAGCCGCTCGATCCCGGCCCGCTCCTGGGGCCGACAATTGAGGCGTTGCGGCAGCAGGGCGTGGGCGTGCATTTCGGGCGCTGGCTCGTGGAAGGACATCCCCGCGTACTGCTCTTCGACCTGGGCTCCTGTTACCACTACCTGAACGACTGGAAATACGCCCTTTGGGAGCAACTGGGTATCGGCACCCCCAGCAACGACCCGGAGACGAACGACGCCGTCGTGTTCGGAAACCAATGGCTCTGGTTCCTCAGCGAATTCACCCGGCGGGTGCCCGATCGCCCGGTGATCGCCCACTTTCACGAATGGCTCGCCGCCGTGGGTCTGCCCCTGATCCGCAAGCGCGATCTGCCGGTGGCCACCGTGTTCACCACCCATGCGACCTTGTTGGGACGGTATCTCTGCGCTTCGCAGGTGGACTTTTACAACCAACTGCCGTGGCTGGAGCCGGACCGCGAATCGGGCAGACGCAACATCTACCATCGGTACTGCCTCGAACGCGCCGCGGCGCACTCAGCTCACGTCTTTACCACCGTTTCGGAGATCACCGCCTACGAGGCCGAGCACCTGCTCAAACGTCGGGCCGACGTGATCCTGCCCAACGGCTTGAAGCTGGACAACACCACCGTCCTGCACGAGTTTCAAAACCTGCACGCCAAGTACAAACAGCGCCTCCATGCCTTCACTCAAGGGCACTTTTACGGTCACTATGATTTCGACCTCGACAACACGCTCTACTTTTTTACTTCCGGGCGGTACGAGTACCGCAATAAGGGCGTGGACATGTATATCGAGGCCTTACACCGCCTCAACCAGCGGCTCTGCCAAGACCAGAGTGCGGTCACCGTGGTGGCCTTCATTATCATGCCCGCCGCCGCGAACAACTTCAACGTCGAGGCCCTGAGAGGCCATTTCATGATCGAGGAGCTTCGCGAAACGTGCGACACGATCCAGCGGGAGATCGGCAAGCGCATTTTCGAGGCGACGGCGCGCGGGCAACTACCCGACCCCAACCGGCTCATCGCTGACCAGGAGTGGGTCATGCTCAAACGGCGGATTCATTCCCTAAACCGTTCGGGGTTGCCGCCGATCGTGACCCACAACATGCTGGACGACGCCGGGGACCCCATCTTGAATCACCTGCGGCATCGCGGGCTGCTCAACGCCCGCGACGGTCGGGTCAAGGTCGTGTTCCATCCGGAGTTCCTGACTTCCACCAATCCGCTGTTCGGCCTCGATTACGACGAATTCGTGCGCGGCTGCCACTTGGGCGTGTTTCCCTCTTACTATGAGCCCTGGGGTTACACCCCGGCGGAGTGCACCGTGATGGGCGTGCCCTCGGTGTGCTCTAACCTCTCGGGCTTCGGCAATTTCATGCACCGTCACGTGGACAACCCGGAGGCCCACGGCATCTACATCCTCGACCGCCGCTTCGTCGGCCCGGACGAATCCATTGCCCAACTGGCCGATATGATGTACCGCTTCTGCCAGCTCACCCGCCGGCAACGCATCCAGATGCGCAACCGCACCGAACGCCTGTCCGAACTGCTCGACTGGACCAACCTGGGCAAGGCTTACCAAGATGCCCGCAGCCTGGCCCTGCAACGTACGTACGGCACTAGAGCGCGGTAGAGCGGCAGGGGCCCATGAAAAAGTGGCCGGCCCCGGCGGGCGAGGGGATCCGCCAGGGCCTTCAGAACGTCCCCCTTTGGTCACCGGAGTCTCCTCCGCCAGAGGTCGTACTCGTAGGTCGGGCTCCGCCCGACAGGTGGTTTCGTCGAGCAGAGCTTGACCCCACGGAGGTGTGGGGCGACAATGATTTTGCTCAGGGACGGACGTACAGCAGGTGGAACGGGTCCGGGCCCCGGCCCCGGGAAACCGACTGGGCCCGCCGGAGTGGCGGAACTGGCAGACGCGCGGGATTCAAAATCCCGTGACCGCAAGGTCGTGTGGGTTCGATTCCCTCCTCCGGCACTGAACGTAAACCACGCACACACCAAGAGTTAGGACAAACCGCACGTCTGTCGGTTCTGACACTCCGCACGCCGGAAACCCGGTTACGCGACCAGTTACGCAAAAATCTGACCGCCTTGGTCCTCATGCCGTCATCATCCCGAACACCGGCAGCCCGTCAATCAGCGCGCGCTCACGCGCGGGCTGCATGGCCTCATAGTGCTGCTCGCCCACGCTCTGGGTTCGCTGGCCGATGATCGTCTGGCGTTCCTTGGGCGAAGCTCCAGCGTTTCGCAAGTCGGTCGTGGCCTTGCGTCTCAGGTCGTGGAGCGACCACCGATTCTTGACGCGCACCCGACCGTCACGCTCCACGGTCTCAGTCAGCCCTGCCCGCAGACACGCCTGCGCGAAGAGATGGCTCACATAGCTGGGCGCGTTCAGGGACCCACGCACCGGGAAGACCGCCTTGTCAATCACCGGCTGCGCCCGGAGATCGCGGAGGGCCTTGACCGCCGCCGGGTGTAGTGGACACCAGTGTGGTGTATCGGCCTTGGTCCCGCGGACGTAAACGTGCGGGCCGGTGCGCCCTTCCGCTACCGCCTTGGTTCCCTCTAGGTCGATGTCCCGGTCCCATTCCAGGGCCAGGATGTCATTCCGGCGCGCTCCGCAGTAGTAGCTCACGATGATGAACGCCTGGAGCCACGATCCGGCCGTCGCGTCGATCAGCTTGGCAAGGTCGGCGTTGGGCATGTACTCTACGCGGATGGAAGGCACCTTGATCCGTTCGTCCGGTTGTTTCTCCAGGATGTTGCGAGTGATCCAGCCCTTGCGGACACAGCGGGCCAGGAACGCCGCCAGCGTGGCCAGGGCCTTGTTGACCGCCCTTCCACCCACGGCCTTGACCGGGCGTCCGTCGGCACGGTGCCAGCCGCCCGTCATCCGCGCGCTGCGATACTTCCCGATGGCCTCCAGGTCCAAATGGGTCCAGTCGGTCAACCCGGTGATGATTCGCAAGTCATCGGTGGCCCGAAGCAAGTCGAGAATGTAAATCTCCGACTTCCCTTTCTCCCGCATCTCGTTGGCGATGATCTTGCGGGCATCGTCCCAGGTCACCGGCCTCAGAGACCGGCTTGAAGCGTCGCCACCCAACTTACCGATCAGCGCGTTGACCGCGGCATCGTCGGTGTCGGCTTCAATCTGCCCGATCAGGGCGAGAACGTACTTCGTCACGCGCTCCAGGACCGGGTCCGCCGTCCAGGTGTTCTTGAACTTCTCGATCATGGCGTCGGCGTGAGACGATGAATCCGCCGGGTGGTCCGTTTGTTTCCCGGTGCGCGGATCGAACGTCCTCACAAACCACGTCCGCGCCGACTTCTTGGGATACGTCAGCTTCACCGGCAACTCGGCTTCGCACTTGACGCACACCTTGGGTCTCTGGGCCTTGCCCAGGACTTTCACGACCGGGTTGTGGTGGTGCTTGCACTTCGGGCAGATTTTCTGCCCGCCCGCCTTCCTGGACCATCGGGTCCACAATGGCCTGTCTCTACTGCTCACGTTCATGGCGTGTACCTCCCGCGCACTTGGCGCGAGCGATCGGCGGTGGACGTGCTTAGCAACCGCTCTTCACGAGAGATGCCGCCGGGCCTCACGGACACCGGCCGTCGGCCGCCGATCGCATGTTCGGTATCTTCAGGTGTCAAAGAGCCAGTTACTAAGCAGCCCTTATGATACCGCCGCACACCACGCACGCAAGCAGATTCCGCGTAACTTTGCGTGTAACCACGTACTTTGACGCACCGGCCGCTATCAGGATGGCCTCCAGGGTGGTTTCTCACGGTACTCGGTCTCCTGTACCCGGTGCGTTGACCGCCTCCCGGGTGTTCGCTTCCAGGTAGGCGTCCAGCCAGGACCGGCGCGCCATGAGCCGCCCGGCAACGGTGGTGCATCGAATCCGCCTCTTGCGGAATAAGCTCCGCACGCACTGCGCCGGATGTTTGACCACACCGGCCAGCCCCAGGTAGGCCGCCGCCCCTTTGGCGTCCAGGAGCGGATCGTTGTTGCCTTTGTAGGCCGCCGTAGGCGACGGCTCCAGCGGCGCCGTGGCACGATCCGCGCTCGGGTGGTGCTCCTGGACCTCCGGCGGCGGATGCACCACTTTGAACGTCTGGAGCGCGCCTTCAACCTGCTCGGCGGTCGGATGTCGGGTCGTACAGTTTCGCTTCATGGTTCCACCTCTTGGACCACAGCTTCAAGTGCCATAAGCTCGGCCTCCATTTCGACCGCCTGAATCGCCTCGCGTTCGCTCTGCTCGTTGTAGCCGTTGTCCGGCGGTGCCGGGTCGTAACCCAGGGCCTCCGGTATCGTGTCATAGACTTCAAGCGGTACTTCATCGTCCGGGACCGCCTCCGTTTTTCCCACTTCTCCAGGGAGAGGCACCGCCATAACTGACACAACTGGAGTTTTGGCAGTTTTGTCAGTGCCATCCTCTAGGTTTGCCAGAATTTTCGGGTTGACCCAGTAGCGGACCAGTGGCCGTCCACCGGCTGGATTCTGCTCTCGATCCTCCCGGAGCCAGTCCAGGTCCATCAGCACCGCGACCGCGACCGCCACGTCCTCACGGGTCGCCAGCCCGGACCACCCGGCGCGGTACACGTCCCGTGCGGTAAACCCGTTAGTCACCTCGCCGGAGAGAATGCGACGGACCAGGGCATAAGCCGCCGACGTGCCACTATCCACGGCGGTGCCATAGATTCTCCGGGCGTGGGATTCCAGGTAGACACTCCAGCGGACGGCCTTCTCCAGCGGGCCTACGCCCACGGGTCCAACGTGGCCATCCGCCAGGTGGATCAGCAGGGCCAGGGACGGAATCAGAGAGCGGTACTTCGCCAAGTGGGCCACTATCACGTCATGTTCATCCTCTGCCCGAAGTCTCCGCTCCAGGTTTGCCCGCCACGCATCGAACATGCCTTGGGCCTCAGCATCGAACCGGAGATACGGGATACCGTCTCGGTCGTGCTCATCGACCACCGCCGCCACTTCGTGGGCCGTGATCCGGTTCAGGCGGGCGAAGACCTCGTAAGCTCGATTCTTCGCCTCGGTGTTCGGCCACCTGTCCACGTTGTGCCACTCCCTTGACACGTCCGGGTATACCGCAAGCTGAAAGCGTTGGATCAAGCCATCAGCACCACCGGACCCGGCCAGGGCCTCGGCGAGATAGGCGCGGAGAGGTCCAGGCTGAATACTCCCGATGATGCTGAGTGTCACACACTCTATGTCGATAGTTCCGCGCCCGATTCTGTCATACGTATACCTGCCTCGGCCGTCCCACGCTTCCAAATAGAAAGCTCGGTCGCATTCGTGGCCCTCTTTCTCCAGCGACTTCAGCAGTCCGATCAGTTCATCCCGGTAGACGGTCAGCCCGTTCGGGTTCTGATTCAAG
>JAZDKM010000134.1:0-23338 GCA_043803085.1 Planctomycetota bacterium | reverse complement strand
ACCGAGGGCACGATCCGCATCGGGGAGCGGACGGTGAACGATATGGCCCCCAAGGACCGGGACATCGCGATGGTGTTTCAGAACTACGCCTTGTACCCGCACATGAGCGTGTATCAGAACATGGCCTTCGGACTGAAGATGCGGCGGGTGCCGCGGGCCGAAATCGACCGGAAGGTACACGAGACGGCCCGGCTGCTCGGCCTCGAGCCTCTGCTGAACCGCAAGCCGAAGGAGTTGTCCGGCGGCGAGCGACAGCGTGTGGCGGTGGGTCGAGCGATCGTCCGTAAGCCGCAGGCCTTCTTGTTCGACGAGCCGCTGTCGAACCTGGACGCCCGTTTGCGCGTGGCGATGCGTGCGGAACTGAAGAAGCTGCACCGGCAGTTGTTGACCACGACGATCTACGTGACGCACGACCAGGAGGAGGCGATGACCTTGGGTGACCGCATCGCCGTGATGCGGGGTGGGGCAGTACACCAGTACGCGCCGCCGTTGGAAATCTACGGCCGGCCTGTGAACCGGTTCGTGGCCGGTTTTGTGGGTACGCCGCCGATGAATTTCTTGGAAGGCCGCTTGATGGCCGAGGGGGGCAGACGGTTCCTGGACGTCGGCTTCGGCCGGGTTCGCGTTCCCGAGCACCTCGCCCATGTGCGGGGGGAGGCGTACGTCCTCGGGATACGTCCGGAAGGCCTCGGGTTTAGGAGGCTCTCGGCGGGTGACGCGGATGACACTGAACGGTCGCTGATGATGCTTTGCCGGGTCATCGAGCCGCTGGGGGCCGACAAGGACGTATACCTGGAGAGCGCCACCGGCCTGCAGATGGTCGCGCGGGTGCCTGCCGACGTGGAGGTGCGCGAAAACAGCGAGACTCGGGTGGTGCTTGACACGAGCCGGCTGCACCTGTTTGAGCCGGGGGAGGCCGGCGCGAACGCCGGTCTGAACGGACACGGAGCCCAGTGCGGTGCGAACTGAGCGAGGGGGGAAACGGGTCGTCACCGCGTGGGACGTTGGGTCTTGGCGCAGCAGCGGAGGGCCTGTGATGCGCTAGGCGTGACTGCGCGATCCTTGGGTCGTGTCGTCCGGTGGGCTCTTTCGGGGGTTGGCCCACTTTTTTGTTTGTTCGGCGAGGTGCTGGAGCGATGACGGTGAACAGCGGAGAGCTACTGCGGATCGTGGATGCGATCAGCCGGGACAAGAACATCGATAAGGACAACGTGTTCCTCGATCTGGAGGGGGCCATGATGTCCGCCGTCCGCAAGGCTTATGTCGAGGCCGAGGAGGTCACGGTGACCATCGACCGCGCGAGCGGCGCGATCGCCGCGGCCTGCGACGGTCAGCCGGTGGACCTGCGCACCTTAGGACGGATCGCGGCCCAGACCGCCAAACAGGTAATGATCCAGAAGATCCGGGAGGCGGAGCGCGGCAGCATCTTCGAGGAATACTCGCAGCGCGTCGGCACGATCGTGACCGGTACGGTGTCGCGCTTCGAGGGCGGCAGTCTCATCGTGAACCTGGGGCGGGCGGAGGGCATCCTGCCGCGGAGCGAACAGATCCCCGGCGAGACGCACCATCCCGGCGAGCGCATCCGGGCCATGATCCTGGACGTACGTGAAGCCCCCCACCAGGTGAAGATCGTCCTTACCCGCACCCATCCCGACTACATCCGCCGCCTGTTCGAGCTGGAGGTCCCCGAGGTCGGGGAACGGGTCATCGAGATTCGGGCCTTGGCCCGCGAGGCCGGTTATCGCACCAAGGTCGCGGTGACCTCGATGGACATGAAGGTGGACGCGGTGGGGGCATGTGTCGGCGTGCGGGGCAGCCGCATTCGCAACATCGTGGACGAGTTGGGCGGCGAGAAGATCGACATCGTGCGCTGGAACGAATCCTCGCAGATTCTCATTGCCAATGCCCTCAAGCCGGCCGAGATCCAGGAGACGGCGTTGTGCTTCGAGCTGGGGCGGGCCACCGTGGTAGTCAGCGAGGACCAGCTCTCGTTGGCCATCGGCAAGCGCGGGCAGAACGTGCGGCTGGCCGCCCGCCTGACCGGCTGGGACCTCGACATCCTGACGCCCGCGGAATACAACAAGGGTCTCGATGACTTGGAAAAGGCCCTTAAGGGCACCGAGGGCGTCGACGACGTGCTGCTCGACAAGCTGCTGGCCATGGGCATGATCACGCCCGCCGACGTGGAAGAGGTCGGCGTCGAGCCGCTGGTCCAACACCTGGGCATCTGCGAAGAGCTCGCCGGACGGATCGTCACGGTCGCTGCGGAACAAGCGAAGCGTATCGCCGCCGAGGCCCAGGTGGCCAAGGCCGAACAACTGCTCGCCCAGAGCCGGACGGGCGAGGCGGTTGCCGCCGTGGCGGCGGGCAGTGACGCCGAAGCCGGCGTGGTTGCGGTGGCCCTGGACGTGAGCGACGTCAGTGACGCCGGCGCGGGGCCCGAGGCCGCGATGATCGACGCTTCAGCGGCATCGGCGTCTCAGGACGCCGTGGAGGAGCCGCGGCGCGAGGAGGAACCCAGCGGCGCGTAGTCGCCGCCGCGACGGATTTCGACGAGGTTTCAGGTAGGGAGGTAGCGCTTGTCTGAGAAAATGCGCGTTCATACGCTGGCCAAGCAGTTGAACGTCAGCAGCAAGGTGATCCTCGAGAAGTGCAGGGCCGAGGTCTTGCCTGTCTTGAACCACATGAGCACGCTGAGCGCCGGCCTGGAGGCCACCATTCGCGAGTGGTTCAGCGAGGGAGAGCACACCAAGACCGTCGAAACTACCGCGCGCGTTGATCTGGAAAAAGTGCGCGTCAAGCGCAAGCCGCGCAAAGCTGCCGCTTTGGCCCAGGAAACCCCTGCGCTGACCGAAGCCCCAGTCAGCGCGACGGCTGTGGCCGAAGCGCCCCCGGTGACCGTGGCCGCCGAGGCGTTCGCCGCCGGAGCGAGTGGTATGCCGGGAGCGGCGGTCGCCGTAGCCGAGGCGCCCGTGAGGCCCGTAGAGGAGCCGGTGATCACCAGTTGGCCGGAGGCCCCCGCGACTCTTGAGCCGGTTGCCGAAGCCCCAGCGGTGGGGGAAGTTGCGGAGCCGTCGGCGGCGCAGCCCACGGTGACCGACCGGGAAGCTCCCGCGGAGGTAGTGCCCGCAAAGGAACCCGCGCCGCCGGTGGCGGCGAAAATGCCCGAGCCGGTCAAGCCTGCCGGTCCGCAGAACATCCCCGCCCCGGCCAAGCTCACCGGCCCCCGGGTGGTACGCTACGAACCGGTGGAGCCGGAGACCGTTCGCATGCCGCAGCGTTCGGGCAGCCCTCGGCGCCGTCCAGCGGCAGAAGTTCCGAACCTGGTCACCGGGCCGCCGCCGGCCGACGGTGGGCGCCGGCGGGTCCGCGGACGGGTTGTCGAAACGAAGGCCCCGGTCCATCCCCGGCGCCACGGACTGCGCGGTTCTGACGCCGGTGAGAAACTGACCGAATGGCGGGACCGGGACATGGCCGAGTTCCGCGAACGCCTGCACAGCGCCACCGGGCGGCGTATTCAGTCCCATCGGATTGAGTCCCGGCCCCGCGGAGGACCACCTGGCGGAGGGCCCGCGCCGCCCATCTGCAAGGCGGAAGTCGCCGAGCCGATCGTGATCAAGGATTTCTGTGCCGCTGTTGGCGTGCCCTTCGTCCGCTTGGTGGCCATCTTGAAGCGCGAGCACAATATGCTTCCCAACATCAACGGGGTATTGCCCAAGGACGTGGCGGAATTGGTGGCCGCCGAGTTCGGCATCGAGTTGACGGTCAAGGAGGCCAAGACCTCTTTGGATCGGCTCGTCGAGGAGTATGCCGCGCGACCACGCCCGCACTTGGCCCCACGCCCGCCGGTGATCACCGTGCTGGGGCACGTGGATCACGGCAAGACCAGCCTGCTGGACGCCATTCGCCGCACGGGCGTGGCCGCCCAGGAGGATGGTGGCATCACGCAGCATCTCGGCTCGTATCATCTGGTGCGCGACGGTCTGGCGGTTACCTTCCTGGACACCCCGGGCCACGAGGCGTTTACCGCCATGCGGGCGCGCGGGGCACAAGTCACCGACATTGTGGTGCTGGTGGTGGCGACCAATGACGGGGTCATGGCCCAGACCCTCGAAGCCATCAGTCATGCCAAGGCCGCCAAGGTGCCCATCGTGGTGGCGCTCAACAAGTGCGATCTGGGTGATGCCAACGACAACATGATCTTCGGCCAGTTGGCGGCCCAAGGCTTGAGCCCCGCCCAGTGGGGCGGCGAGACGGACGTGATCAAGACCTCCGCCCTCACCGGCGAGGGGGTCGATGAACTGGTGCGGCACTTGTCGGCTTTGGCGGAGATCCTGGACCTCAAGGCCGATCCGACGCTCGATGCCGCCGGCACCTCGCTCGAGGCGGAGACCAAGGAGGGCGTGGGGGCGGTGGCCACGGTGCTGGTTCAGGAGGGAACTTTGCGGGTCGGCGAGATCATCGTTTGCGGCGGCGCGTTCGGCAAGGTACGGGCTCTGGTGGACTCTTCCGGGCGGCGCATCGAGGCGGCTACCCCGTCTATCCCGGTGGAAATCTGGGGCTTGGATGACGTTCCCAAGGCCGGTGACAAGTTTTACGGGGTGGGCAACCTGCAGCGCGCCGGGCAGATCGCCAACGAAATCAAGCAGAGGCGCATGCAAGAGGGCCGCGGCGCCAGTGCCAGAGGCCGCACCCTGGAAGACCTGTTCAAGGAGCGTGCGGCCGACAGTGTGCCGGAGTTGAACCTGATCATCAAGGCCGACGTTTCCGGTTCGATCAGTGCCCTGCGCAAGGTCCTGGAAGACATTCCCTCCGAAGAGGTGTCGCTGGTCATCCGCCACTGCGGGGTAGGCGGCATTACCGACAGCGACGTGCTGCTGGCCGATGCCTGCGACGGGATCGTCGTCGCTTTTCGGGTGGTGCCCAGCGTGGGGGCGAAACATTTGGCGGAAGAGCGAGGCGTCGACATCCGCCGCTACAAGGTCATCTACGAGGTGGCCGATAACATCCGCAGAGCGATGGAGGGGTTGCTCGAACCTGAGGAGAAGCTCGAGCAACGGGCCACTGCAGAGGTGCGCGACGTCTTCCGCATTACCAAACTCGGGGTGGTCGCCGGCTGCTACGTCACGGAGGGGGTAGTGCAGCGGAACCATCTGGCCCGTCTCATCCGCGACGGCGTGGTGCTCCGCGACGATTGCAAACTCTCTTCCCTGCGTCGCTTCAAGGACGACGCGCGGGAGGTGCGGGCGGGGTTGGAGTGCGGTATCCGGCTGGAGAGTTTCGACGACGTCAAACCGGGCGACCTGATCGAGACCTACGAAGTCGTCAAGGTGCCGCGTAAGCTCAAGGGCCCTTAAGCGGATGCGGACACGACCATGATCGAGTTCAAGGGAGAGTGCGGCCACACCATCCGGGCCAGGGATGAAGATGCCGGCAGGGTCGTCCGCTGCTCATACTGCGGCCGCGAAGCGCCGGTTCCGGACGAACGCGAGGATCAGCTCGGATTCTTGCTTGACGAGGTCGAGCGCACGGGCGAACACAGATCGTCCCCTAAAGGGCTGGGGGCCAAAGCGCAAACCGGCGGGGCTACGGTCCCGATACGCCCGCGTAGAGATTTTAATCCGTTCGCGGTGGCACTGAAAATGTGCTACGCGGCGATCATCATCACAGTGCTGATCGTCGCCGGCAAAGTAGCCTACAAGAAGATGTTCGACGTCCAGCGCCCAGCCCGCAAGGTTGCCGCCCAGCCCGACAAACCCGTGGGGTCGAGCCACAGTGGCGCGCCGGAGTTTCCGCCCGCGACCGGTTCGACGGCCCGGGGTCTGGTGAGCCCCGAACTGCCCAGGGATGGGACCGGTATCTTCATCAGTTCCGTGCCGAAGGAGGCCACGGTATACGTGCGTCCCGCACCCACGACTAAAGAGCGAATGGGGACTTCCATTTTCACCGACCGGGAGATGCAGCGCCCGGAAGCGATCGGCGATTGCGGCTGGAGATTCACAAGGTCGCCGGGGCGGTATGAGGTCGCGGTGGTTCTGAGCGTGACCAACATGGGGTTGAAGCGGCAGGAGGGGTACAAGAGTGCGCGGCAGGGGTTTACCGATCCGACGAGGCGGGAGGAAGAACGGATCAAAGCTCTGGAGCGGTACTTCCTCCCCGATCGTGCGAAACGCGTTGCCTTGGAAATACTGCCCGATGGGTCGTCAGCCATTGTTCGTTACTACGAAGAAGTGGAGATCGTGGAACGTTCTTGGACTCTGCTGATCGCCCTCTTTCTTCCGCGTGACGCTCCGTTAGAAAAGTTGATGGACTACGTCCCCAAGGACAACCTGGTGTTCGGATTCGACGAGGAAGAGGTTAAGAGCGAGCTACGGGATTATTTACACGTTCGCTCCGAGGACGAGCTGTATGTTCTCGATGTCTTGCGCCGCATCGGGATCATCCCCTACCGTGTGCAGGAGCCGACGCCGCCGGGGAAAGCGGGCACCTATCAACTTATTTGGCTGAACGCGAACGGCACCCCATTAGCGACGTCCCTGGATTGAGCCGCCCGATGGGTGCGATGACGGTCGGAGCGTTAAGAATGGACTTCGCGATCTACGAATCGCGCTCCTTGAAGGACAAACGACGTCTGCTCAAGGGGTTCAAAGACCGGTTGACGGCGCGCTACCATGTGTCCGTGGCCGAAGTCGAGCACCTGGATTTGTGGCAGCGGGCGACCGTCGCCGTCGCCATGGTGTCCAATGATCCGGTGCAGGTGCACAGTTGTCTGGACCAGATGGTGGATTTCGCCCGCCGGCAACCAGGACTGAGCCTGCTCGACTACGAAAAGACGCTCTGGTAACGAGGGGGACGGTGGGACATGCCCTCATATAGACCGGCCAAGATGGCCAGCCTCGTGCGCGAGGTCGTCGGCGAAGCCATAGCACACGAGCTCAACGATCCGCGGATTTCCCCGATGGCCAGCGTTACCCGCGTACTGATCTCGGGCGATCTGCAGGTGGCTAAAGTCTATGTCAGCGTGCTGGGTTCCGAAGAGGAAAGTCGCCGAACGCTGACGGGGCTGACGCACGCCACCGGGCACATTCAGCGCTTGTTGTCGAAGCGGCTGCAGGTGCGGCACTGCCCCGAGATCCGGTTCTTTAGCGACCTGTCGGTCAAGGGCTCGATGCGGACCGTGCAGCTCATCGAGGAATCCGTGAAGGCGGATCGCGCACGGCATCCGACCAACGGCCAAACCCAGACGAGCCCCACCGACGAGCGTCCGGACGGAGCCAGCGCATGAAGCATGGGACGCTCTACGCCAAACGGATGAAGCGCCTCTACGCTCGGGTCCGAAGGGAGACCGAAGACCCTCAGGTCGGCGCGCCTACCGAACCCTTGGAGCAACTCGTCCTTTCCGCCCTGGGCCAGGAAACGTCTTTGCCCCAGGCGCACAAGGCCGTCGGCCGGCTTCTGGAGGTCATGGTGGACCTCAACGAGATACGCGTGTCCTCGCCCCGCGAAATCGCCGACATCCTCGACGCGTACCTTCCCAACGGCCGCGCCTGCGCTACCCGGTTGTGCCAAGTGCTCAACGCGGTCTTTAACAGTCGGAACGCCTTGAACCTGAACACCCTCCTGACCATGGGCAAGCGCGAGGCGAAGCACTGGCTCGAGAAGCTCAACGGCATCGAGCCCTATCAAGTGGCCTCAGTGATGCTCTGGAGCCTCGGCGGCCACGCCGTTCCGGTAAATGCCCGTCTGCTCGCCGCGCTGTGCCAGGAGGAACTGGTGGATCCCCACGCCTCCGTCGCGGAAGTCCAGTCGTTCCTCGAACGGCATACTTCTCCCGCCGAGGCGAAGGCGTTTTGTCTGCTCATGGAGGGTTTTGCGTCGCGCAAGGGGACCTGTCGATCCAAGTCGGCGTCCGCGACGACCGAGAAAAAGGCTACGACTTCCACCCCTCCCTCAACCGCCGGCCGCACCAAGACCGTCCGGCGTAAGAAGACGGCTCCAGAAAAAAGCTGAAGGGGACGGCGTTGATGGCCGGCCGTTGGACAACCTCATGGGACTCCGTTTCGCGGGCCGATGGGGCCGGAGTCCAAAGTCCAAAGTCCAAGGTCAAGAGTCAAAGAGCGCTGCACGTAAGCCAGTGGGGCTTGCTGATCTTCATCGTAATGGCTGGTTTTACCGGGGCGTGCTCCGGTGCCCACCCGTCTCAGGCTCCGGCAGGTTCCGGCGTGGCGGTGCAAGTCGGCGAAGCAGCCGCCAAGCCCGACTACGACCCGGCACGGGCTTTTCTGGCCCTGGCCGAGCTCGAAGTGCTGCCACCCCCGCCGCAAACCGAGCCGGCACCGTCAGGAAGCGGACGCCAGCCCTTGTCTGAGCGCGGCGCCGAGTATCTGGGCCGCGCCGAAGAACTGATTGCGGAAGAGCGCTATACGGAGGCCACAGGAACACTGGAGAAGGCCCTCCGCTCCGACCCCGCCAGCGCCGAGTTGCACCGGGCACTGGCGCTAGCCGCCCACGGGGCCGGCAATCAGGAACGCGCCCGGTCCCACGCCGTCGAAGCCGTTCGACTGGACGCCGACGATCTGCCTTCGCACTACGTTCTGGGCCGGACGGCCTTCGACGCTCGGGATTACGGCGAGGCCATTCGCCACCTGCGGACCGGGCTGGCCTGCACGAACCGGGAGTCCTTTCCGGGGTACGCCGCGCTCACCGATTTCTACTTGGCCAAGAGCCTGGAGGCGGAGGGTTATCTGACCGCCGCGTTGGAGGCCTACAGATCCTTCGAGCAGCGCGCCGCGGACGAGACGCGGGCTCCAGCCCGCGCGGCGCCTCAAGAACTGACGACACTCCTGCGCCTAAACCAGGGGTCGGCTGCCGGCGCCATGTCAGTGATCTACGAGCGGTTCGGCCGATTCGGCGACGCTGCTGAGGCGTTGGGACCCGTCCTGCTCCGCGAGCCGCGGCTGCCGGGGGGCGGTCCCCGGGAGCCCGGAGAAAACGACCTCGCGACGCGATTGAGGTACATTCGGCTTCTGACGGCGGCCCGGCGGTACGAGGACGCTCTGGCGCAATGCCGGATCGCAGCCGGTGAATCGGCCGACCCGGGCCCCGTGATGGGGCTACTCACCGAGCTTCGCGCCCGGATGGGCACCCCGCGGATGGTCCTCGACGATGTCGGGGCCGTCGTCCGTACACGACCCGACGATCGGGGCTGGCTGCTGGGCTATGCGGACCTGTTGAACCGCTTTGGGCAGGGTGAGGAAGCGGCCCGCATTCTCGCGGACTACATTGCGGCGCACCCCGAAGCCTCCGACATCGCCTGGAGGTTGTGCGACGACTATATTCGCGCCGGCCGGGGTGTGGACGCTTTCGAACACGCCGCGCGACGGGTTGCGGTCAATCGCCGCGAGTTCGTCGAAGCTCTGGCGCGCGTGGATCGCCTGACGCCCGATCGACGGATGGTCGAGTCCATCTTCGCAGCCGTCCCACCGCAGGCCCGGGGAGGAACCGCCGCGCGCCCCACACCGGAGGCCCAGTACCTGCTGGGCGTTCTGGCCTTGCGGACCGGACGGACGCAGCAAGGTGCGGAACTGCTCCAAGGTGTTCTGGATGCGGTGCCGGATTTCGCCCCGGCACGGCTGGCCCTTGCCGAACAACTCCTGGCCGAGTTTCGCTGGCAGGAAGCCGTCGATCTGCTGGAAGCGGAGGGGCCGCGGGATGCTAACCTGGAATGGGCGTTGGGCCAAGCCTATGCCGGGCTGGACGACGACGAGCGGGCCGCCGGGCACTACAGCGCTGCCATCCGCCTGAACCGCGCGGACACCCGCTCCATGTTCGCCTTGGGCCAGTTGTACGAGCGGATCGGCCAGCCCCTCCGCGCTCAACGGCAATACGAGGCGCTGCTGGAGGTCGATCCCCTTCACGTAAAAGCGCGCGAGGTGCTGGTGGGGCTGCTCCTCGACTCGCGGGTGTTCGACGATGCCGAAGCCCGGCTACGCGAGTTGCGTAAGCTGGCGGCGTCGCCCAACTGCCTCGCCCGGTGCGAGGTCCGCATGCAGTTGGCGCGGGGGGAGATCAAGGTGGACGAGTGCCGCCGGACCTTGCTGGAGGCGATGGCGCAGGGAGGGCCGGACGCCGATTCCCTGGCCCTGGTGGCCTCCATTGACATCGCGCGCGGCGAAGCGGCCGCCGCCGAGCAAGGGCTGCGGCAGGTGCTGGAGATGGCACCAGACCACCTGGACGCACGCGAACTGCTCACCTGGGTCTATCGTCGACAACTGCGTTTTCCGGAAGCGGCGTCGGAACTGCGCGGTCTGCTCGGGCGGCATCCGAACCGGAGTCGGTGGGTCAATTCCCTCTATGAGGTCCTGCTGGTCGAGCAGGACTACGCGAGTGCGGCCGATCTGGTTTCATCCTTTCTGCAACGGCTCGAAGCGCGGGCCGGGGCCCGCGCGGTCTCCGCCGGCCTGCTGCGCGAATGGCGCCTTAAGCTGCTGCAAGCGCTGGGGGGCGAGAAGCGCTTCGATGCGCAGATCGCCGCGCTGCAGGCGTGGCTTCGCGAGGACGAGAGCGACCGCGCCTTGCGGGGCGCGCTGGTGGATGCGCATCTGGCCGCCGGTGATAAAACCGCGGCGCTGATACTCACCCGGCAACGGCACTTGGCCGACCCGGCCGACGACCAGGCGGCCGACACCTATCGCCAAGTACTGGTCCAGACCGGTCGGTTCACCGCCGCCGCGCAGCTCACCCTCGAAGCGCTCGAGCGCGATCCCGCTAGCGAAGGTTGGCAGCGCATGCTGGTCGGGGTCCTCGCCAGTGCGGACCGCTTCGACGACGCCTTGGAACTGATCGAGAGCAGCCGGGCCACGGCGCACCAGACGTTTGAATTGCTCATCTACCAGGTCGATATCTACAGCCGGGCGCGGCGCTACGAGGAGGCCGCTGCGCTCGCCCATCGTTTGCTGCAGGACGACGTTCTGCAGCGTGGCGCGGGGCCGTTGGATCAGGTCTTGCAGCGCAGGGTCCTGGCCCGTGCGGTGGTCAGCAATCTGCTCGCCGCCCGACGCTATGACGAAGCACTGGCCAAGCTGACCCGCTGGATCGAGCAGGCCGAGTCGTCGGACGACAAGTTCCTGTATTTGAAGCTCCTCTCCGGCGTGTATCACCAGCGCGGGATGGACGATGAAGCGCTGGAGAGTCTCGAGTTGGCCTACGCCCTGAATCCCTCCGAACCGGAGATCAACAACGATCTGGGCTATACGCTCGCCGAGAGGGGCGCGCGACTGGACCAGGCGGAGCGGATGACCCGGCTGGCGGTGGCGCACGAGCCGACCAATACCGCCTATCTGGACAGCCTGGGCTGGGTTCTTTATCGTCGAGGTGGTTTTGAGGCGGCCCGCGAGTGGCTGCTCAAGGCCACTCGGTCGCTTGAGGGGCTGGAGGACCCGGTCATCTACGATCATCTGGGCGACGCCTGCTGGCGCCTCGGCGTGCACGACGAAGCCGCGGAACACTGGCGAAAGGCGCGCCAGCTCGCCGAGCAGCGGTTGAAGGAGCAGGACGACCCGGTCGAACGCCGGGTGTTGCAGTCCGTCGCCGAGAAGCTCCAGGCGGTTGAGGCGGGGCAGCTTCCCCAGGTGGCCCCCGTGGCGGAAGAGAAATAGGAGTCCGAGGTATGTCCGGTCATTCCAAATGGTCGACCATCAAGCACAAGAAGGCCGCGACCGACGCCAAGCGCGGCCGGGTGTGGAGCAAGGTCTCGCGCGATATTACGGTGGCCGCCAAGCGGGGCGGCGGGGATTCCGAATCCAATCCGCGCCTGCGCCTCGCCGTCGACAAGGCCCGCGCCGCCAACATGCCCAAGGACAACATCGAGAAGGCCATCAAGAAGGGGACGGGGGAGTTGGAGGGCGAGGCCTTTGAGGAGGTGTTGTACGAAGGCTACGGCCCCAACGGCGTTGCGGTCATGGTCCAGGCGCTGACGGACAACCGGGCCCGTACGGCCCCGGAGATCAAGAAGCTGTTTGAGCGCAAGGGCGGCAACCTGGGACCCAGCAATTGCGTCGCCTGGATGTTCGTCCAGCGTGGCGTCATCGTCGTCAACCACGAAGACGCCGATGAAGACCGGCTGCTCGAGATCGTCCTTGAACACGGTGCGGAGGACGTGAGTACGTCGGAACGCATCTTCGAGGTGCGTTGCGATCCGTCATCCTTTGAGAAGGTGCGCGACGGCCTCCGCCAGGCCGGGATCCCCATCGAATCCGCCGACCTTTCCATGGTGGCCGAGAACAACGTCGTGCTGGACCTCGAGGCCGCCCGGAAGGTACTGGACCTGGTGGAGTCCCTCGAGGAACACGACGACGTGCAGGCGGTCTCCGCGAACTTCGATATCCCCGACAACGTGCTGACCAGGCTCGACGCCGAGCGGTAGCCTATTGGCCAGACCTAAAAAAGATTGTTGACGGGTCATTGATCTTGCCGATACCCCCCGCATACTATAGACTACCGTGGGCGCGGTAGCTTGCTGTGACCGAATCCTGACAGCAGGCCGCAAAGAGTGTCCAGGTTTGGGCTCTTGTTGTTTCTCAGGAAAATCCGGCGTGCGCCGGTCTCCGCGTGTCTATCGGCGCGGGGTTTCCAGGAATTTTGGTCAGTAAGGAGACAGGAACATGTCCAACACAAAGAGGACGAAACCGAGGTTGCCCCACTGCTCGACAGTCGGGCTTATGCTGCTGTGCTTGGTTCTAGCCGGTGGGATGGTCCTGACCGGATGTGCCAGCGGCGGGGGCGGCGGGGGTGGCGGCAACGCCAACGCCAACGCCAACACGAATGCGAATGCCAACGCCAACGCCAACGCCAACGCCAACGCGAACGCGAACGCGAACGTGAACGTGAACCTGAACGCGAACACACCGGCGAATCAGAATCCCGTGGCGGATGCCGGCCCGGATCAGGCCGTGACCGGCGGCGACCCGGTGACCCTCAACGGGTCCGGCAGCTCTGACCCGGATGGCGACCCGTTGACCTTCAGTTGGTTGCAGACCGCCGGTACGCCCGTGGTACCGCCGCCGTCGCCGACCGACATCCCGTCGTTCACGGCCCCGAATACGACCGAGACCTTGAGCTTCGAATTGACGGTCGACGATGGCAATGGCGGGACGGATTCCGACACCGTGGCCGTGGCGGTGACGGCCCCGATCATCCCGCGGCTATACATCACGAGCTTCAACGGCTTCGGCAACGTGGTGAGCTACGCCAACCCGTCCACGGTGAACGGCAACATTCAACCGGACACCAACTTGTTCGGTGCACAGACTCAACTTGCCGCCCCCTATGACGTCGTCGTCAACGCTGCGAACCAGTTGCTGGCATCCAACGCCGGGGGCTTCAGTATCACCGTGTACGATGATGCCGACCAGACGAACGGGAACTTCGCTCCGGACGGGAACGTTTCCGGGCCGCTGACGCAGTTGAACCTCCCGATTTCGCTGGCCTACAACGCCGGGGAGGATCTGCTCTTCGTGGCCAACTTCGGCACGAACGAGATCCTGGTGTTTACAGAGACCGCGAACGTCACATTCAACGGGAATCGGGCGCCGACGCGCGTGATCAGTTCAGCGGGGAATCTGGCGGGCGCGACCGGCATCAACTTCGGAGCCAACGACGATCTGTATGTGGCCAACCAAGGCGCCGGTAACATCCTGGTTTTTGCGAATGCCAGTTCGGCGAACGGCCCGACGGGGCCCGCACGCATCCTCACGAATGCGGCCGCGCTGGCCGGCGTCGTCGACGTGTATGTTGATACCCAGGACAACCTCTTCGCGGTGATCCCGGCGGGGCAGGTTCTGGTATTCAACAATGCCGCCTCGCTCAACGCTGCGGTCTCTCCGGACTTCACCCTCACGGTCCCCGGAGGCGGGCACAATCTGACCGCGATCGCCGTGGACTCGAACGATGTCGGGTATATCGTGGACGCCGCAGCCCCCGACTCCGTTTACTCGTACAACAACATCAGCACGCGGAATGGCACGCTCCCGCCGAATCGGACGATCTCCGGCGCCAACACGCAGTTGGTGGTGCCCCTTCGCGTGTTCCTGACGGAGTAGCGACCTTTCGGCGGATCGGTTGATTCGCCCGAAGTGACCATAATCAGAGGCCCGGAGGGCACCCGCCTTCCGGGCCTCGTCGTTTTCATCGGCATGGTCAGCGGTAGGGCGGGTTCCACCCGCCGCCTACGATCCGGCGGGCGTAGCCCGCCCTACGCCCCTCATGCCCCGAAGTTGTACCCTGCCCCATGCCAGACCCGGTTGAGAAAGGCACTGGACTTGCACGGTTGTTTTGCTATAGTTCCGCCGCCTGGAGGTGCCGGAGGCCCGACGCGGTAGGTGTCTAATCGTCTGTAACTAAAAGAGTTACACGTCCGATCGAGGGCCGGGGCAAAGCTGCGGAAGGTTTGAACGGAGCAGGTTTTTAGCAGGTGAGTGAGTCATGAAGCGAGTTCCAACGCTGGTCTTGGTATTGATGGTCTTCGGGTTGTTGGCCGCGGCAGGGTGGCTGTACGCGAGCCCACCGGCAGTTGGCGCGGAGGGGGCGGGATCATCCGCTGCCTCGCGGATCACGCTCTGGGAGCCACTCGTCAGTGGCAAGTTCGCCACCTACGAGAAGGTGGCCCTGGTGGCGAACGTGTTTATTGCGCTGGCGGGGTTGGCCTACGCGTTGCTGCTCGTCGGGCAAGTCCGCAACGCGCCCCAGGGAACGCCGCGTATGCAGGAGATCGCCCGGGCCGTGCGCGAAGGTGCCAACGCCTATCTTTACCGCCAGTTCCGGGTGGTGGCCGTGTTGATTCTGGTGATCAGCGTGGTCCTGTATCTTGCGGCCAAGGCGTCCGCTGCGCAACCGGAGATCGCCTGGGGGCGGGCGATCGCCTTCCTGCTCGGCTCGAGTTTCTCCGCGACTGTCGGTTTCGTTGGCATGCGCCTGGCCACGATCGGCAATCTGCGGGTAGCCACCGCCGCGCAGACCAGCTTCGGCCGCGCGTTGCAGCTCGGCTACCGCACCGGGACCATCACCGGTATGCTCACCGACGGGCTGGGCTTGCTGGGCGGCTCGCTGATCTTTCTGGTCTATGGCGAGCACGCGTATGAAGCCCTGATCGGCTTCGGGTTTGGCGGCACGCTGCTGGCGTTGTTCATGCGTGTCGGCGGCGGCATCTACACCAAAGCGGCCGACGTGGGGGCCGATCTGGTCGGCAAGCTCGAGAAGGGCATTCCCGAGGACGACCCGCGCAACGCCGCCACCATCGCCGACAACGTGGGCGACAACGTGGGCGACTGCGCCGGTATGGCCGCCGATATCTTCGCGAGCTACGACGTCACCATCGTGGCGGCGATGATCCTGGGCATCGCCAGCTTCGGCCACAAGGGCGTCATTTTCCCGTTGTTGGTCCGGGCCATCGGCGTCATCGCCAGCATCATCAGCACGTACAGCGTGCGGGCCGGCGAGAAGGGGGTCGCGGCACAGGCCATGAAGAGCGTCAACCGCGGCTTCGTCATCGGTTCGATGATCAGCGTGATCGGCTTCCTGGTGCTCGGGTTCCTGTATCTGCGGTTCGATCCGCAGACCTATCCCAACTACGAGCACATCAAACCGTACATTACGAATCTGCCGATTTGGGCGAACCTGGGCATCGAAGGACTGGACATGCGGCCGGCCTGGACCTGTCTGGTCGGCATCCTCCTGGCGGTCGCCTTGAACAAATGTACCGAGTATTTCACCGGCACGGAATACAAGCCGGTCAAGAGCCTGGCGCAGGCCTGCCACACCGGGCATGCCACGAACATCATTCAGGGCTTCGCCGTCGGGTATGAGAGCACGGTCTGGGCGGTGCTCATCATCGCCGGGGCGATCCTCTCGAGCGTGCTGATCTACACCGGCACCAACGCGACGTTTGTAGCGTTCGGGGTGGCGATGTGCGGCATCGGCATGCTCACCCTCACCGGCAACACCATTTCGATGGACGTGTTCGGACCGGTGGCCGACAACGCCAACGGCATCGGCGAAATGGGCTACGACCGGAAGGAGATGGGCGAGGGCCCGTATAAGCAGGCCCGCCAGGTCTTGGCCGACCTGGATGCCGTCGGGAACACCACCAAGGCCATCACCAAAGGCATCGCCATCGGCTCGGCGGTCATCGCCGCGGTTTCGTTGTTCAACAGCTTCATCGTATCGGTGGGCTCCGGCGGAGGCGGGGAGACGGGTAACGTCAGCCGCGACGTCTACGATACCGTGGCTTCGATGCTCACCATTTCCGACCCGAAACTGTTCATCGGCATGCTGATCGGTGGGGCCGTACCGTTCCTGTTTAGTTCGATGACCATCCGCGCGGTGGGTCGCGCCGCCCACCTGATCGTGAAGGAGTGCCGGCTCCAGTTCCGGGACAAGGCTATTTGGGAAGGCACCAAGAAGCCGGATTACGGTCGGGTGGTGGATATCTGTACGGCGTCGGCGCAGAAGGAGTTGATCGGCCCGGGGCTGCTGGCCATCCTCGTGCCCCTGCTGGTGGGTTTTGGTCTGGGCGTGATCGCGCTCGCCGGTTTCCTGGGCGGCATGATCGTCGTCGGGCAGCTCCTGGCCGTCTTCATGGCCAATGCCGGCGGGGCCTGGGACAACGCCAAGAAGACCATCGAAGACGAGGAAGTCAACCACGAGGCCAACATGGGCAAGGGGAGTGAGCGGCACAAGGCCAGCATCACCGGCGACACCGTCGGTGATCCCCTGAAGGACACGGCGGGGCCCGCCATCAACCCGCTGATCAAAGTCATGAACATGGTCAGCTTGCTCATCATCGGTCTGATCCTGCCCTATGACGGCGAGGTAATCGGCAAGCTGCGCGGGCTCAACGTCGAGGTGGTGCCGAAGAGCAACGACCTGATGTTCTGGGGCGTGATTGGGGTCGCGATTACCGGATTGGCCTGGGCGGTGTGGCAGTCGAAACGTGAAACCGCGGAGATGCGGCAGTTCGAGGCCGCGGCCGAATAGCCCAACGAGGCCAGTTGTGGCTGGGGCGAGGCCACGCCTGCGAAGCCAACGTGGTGGGAGAAACTCATGGCGGCGCTGGTCATTGATGGCAGGGCCCTGGCCGAACGGATCAAAGAAGAGACCTGCCGACAAGTCCACGCGTTGGGCGCGCAGGGGATCGAGGTGCGGCTGCACGCCATCCTGGTCGGGGCGCCCGAAGCAGGCAGGATTTACGCGCACTCCCAGGAAGCGTGTTGTACGGAGGTGGGCATCGGTTATCGGCTCCACGCGCTGCCCGTGACCGCCTCCGAGGCGGAAATCCGCGCTTGCCTGCAACAACTCAACGACAACCCCGAAGTGACGGCCATCATGCTGCACTTGCCGCTGCCGGGAGGCATCGACACCCCCGCGCTGCAATACGGCATCGACCCCTACAAGGACGTGGAAGGCGTGAACCCGGCGAACCTCGGGCTGTTGTTTTACGGCGACCCGATCATCGCGCCCTGTACCGCGCTCGCCGTGCTCGAAATCCTCAAGGAAGCCCACTGCGAGGTCCGGGGCAAGCACGTGTGTGTGATTGGTCAGGGGCCGATCGCCGGCCGTCCCATTACGGCCGCCCTGCTCGCCCAAAACGCCACGGTGACCGGATGCTGTGTGGATACGCCGGACATCGGCACCCACACCCTGCTGGCCGACATCATCATCGCCGCGGCGGGGGTTCCGCGGCTGGTCCGCGGGTTTCACGTGAAACCGGGCGCCGTGGTGATCGACGTGGGGATCCATCGGGTTCCCGGCGAACTGGACGAGCACGGCCGGCCACGCCTCGTGGGTGACGTGGATTTCGAGGAGGTCAAGGAGGTGGCCTCCGTCATCACTCCGGTGCCGGGGGGCGTCGGACCGATCACGGTCGCGATCCTGGCGCGCAGCGCGGTCGAGGCGGCGCGGAAGCAGCATCTCCACCGGCGTATCGCTCGATGACTTGATGCCGGGTTACGGATCACTAGAATAATGCCTTTATGTTAGGAGGTTCCCCGGACCACCCTGGCGAGATCGAACCGCCGGCACCGGATGACGGTTCCGCCGCGTCCCCCTCATCCCCGCCGAAGGACAGCAAGACGCTGATCGACAGGTACTTCCGGTCGGTGATGAAGATGAGCGCTTCCGACCTGCACCTCAAGGCCGGAACGCCGGCGCATGTGCGGCTCGACGGTCGGGTGCGGCCCCTGCAAGGCGAGCCCATCTCCAACGAGGAACTCGAAGAGATGGTCTTCGAGATCATGAGCCCCGAGCAGCGGGCGCTCTACGCCGAAAAGGGCGCATGCGATTTCGCCCGCCAGGTAGGAGCGGACCGCTTCCGCATCAACGTCTTTCGGCAGCGGGGACTGACCTCCGTGGCCGCCCGGCGGATTCCCAAGGAAATCCTCGGCTATGAACAGCTCCACCTGCCGCCGGTGCTCGATAAGCTGGCCGACCTCCGCCAAGGGTTGATTCTGCTGACGGGCATCACGGGTAGCGGCAAGAGTACCACCATTGCCTCGATGTTACAGCAGATCAATGAGCGGCGGCAGTGTCACATCGTGACCATCGAGGACCCCATCGAGTTCGTTTACGAGGACAAAAAGGCATTCGTCAACCAGCGGGAGATCGGGCTGGACGTGACGGACTTCCACGACGCCCTCAAGTATCTGATGCGGCAAGACCCCGACGTGGTGCTCATCGGCGAGTTGCGAGACCAGGAGACCTTCGCGGCGGCCCTGCAGGCGGCCGAGTCTGGCCACCTGTGCTTTGGGACCATCCACGCGTCGAGTTGTGCGGGCGCCGTCGCCCGCCTGTTGGAGCTGTTCCCGGAACCGGCCCGTCCCTTGATCCGCAGTTCGCTGCAGTTCAACCTGCAAGCCATCATCTGCCAGAAGTTGCTGCCCGGCATTCGCCGGGAGACCCCCCTGATCCCCGCGGTCGAAGTCATGATCGTCAACTCGACGATCCGCAAGTTGCTCGGGGAGAGCCGGGACAAGGACCTCAGCAGCGTCATCAGGAATTCCTACCATGAGGGGATGATCGACTTCACCGAATCCCTACGGCGCCTGGTCGAGACGGAGATGATCTCGGCCAAGACCGCCTACGAGAACGCGCCCAACCCGGAGGAACTGAAGATGCGGCTCAAGGGGATTTCCGTGAGCAGTGGTGGCATTATCGGATAGCTGCGGCTAAGCTCTCCCCCAGCGTGCCGCTCAAAGACCGCCCTGGTATAGGAACGTCGGAGAAACATGCACACCGAACTTCTCACCCTGGCCCAGGTCGAACTGGGAAGCCAGTTCAGCCTGATCAAGCTGGTCGTCGTCACCTTGCTGGTCGTGGGATGGGCCTTCGCCTGTCAGTGGGTGGATATCGACGCCGAGTACGTCAAGACCAGACGGGAACAGTGGAACCTCATCGTGCTGGCGGGAGGGGTGGCCGGTTTCTTCGTGCTGTTTCTGGTGCCCTGGCCCGGCGGCCTGTTCCTTGTGGGATTGGCCTTTCTCCTGTTACTGGCCGGCGGGGGCTTGCTGGCATACGTTATCCACCGTAACGGCCGGGTGGTGAAGAACGCCCGGGTGCTCACCTGGGCCCACGTTAAGAGCGTGTTCGCGCGGAGGCGGGAGGACCAGGCGGAGAAGCTGGACAAAGGCATCCGGGTGCTGCTGGCCACCGGTGACGGGAAGTCGGTCAAGCGGCCGGAGGCGCCGTTGGAGATCGAAGCGTTCAACGACGTGCAGGACTTCCTGTTCGATGCCTTCTGGCGTCGGGCGACGGAGGTCGATCTCGCCGTTGGGGCGGAGAAAGTCCGGGTGCTCTATCGCATTGACGGGGTGGCCTCGGAAAAGCCCGAGGGCATCTCGGTCGAAACCGCGGAGCGCGTGGTCAGCTACCTGAAGAAGCTCGCCGGGTTGAACCCTGAGGAGCGGCGCCGTCCACAAACCGGCCATGTGCAGGCTGCCCTGTTGGCCGACGGTGCCCAGATGGCCCGCGTGGAAATTACGGCCTCGGGCTCGACCGCCGGTGAGAGGCTTCGGCTCCGAACGCGGTCCTCCGCCCAGCGCAAGCAAATCGACGAACTGGGTTTCGCCCCGCCCCGCCTGGAGGCGCTGCGCCAACTCATCAAGCCCCCCAGCGGACTGGTTATTTTCAGCGGTCCCAAGCAGAACGGGATCACCACCACTCAGTACGCGGTGCTGCGCGAACACGATGCTTTCATGCAGAACCTGCATACCATCGAGAAGGCCCCGCTGCTGGACTTGGACAACGTGACCCAGCACAAGTACCGCAACGATCCCGAAGTCAACTACGCCCGGCAGGTCCAAACGGTCCTGCGCCGCGAGCCCGACGTCCTGCTCATCGGCGAATGCGACGATCGCGAGACCGCCCAACTGGCCTGCCGTGCGGCGGCGGAGGACAAGAAAATCTATCTGGCCCTCGAGGCCGGCGGTTGCATCGACGCGCTCGCCCGCTACCTGGCCCTGGTGGAGGACCCGCCGCTGGTAGCCAAGGCACTGCTCGGCGTGGTGAACCAGCGTTTGATCCGCATTTTGTGCACGACCTGCCGGCAATCATACCGTCCGGACGAAAAACTGCTGCGTAAGGCAAACCTGCCCGTCGATAAGATCGAGAACTTCTATCGCCAGCCCACCGAGCCGATCCTGGACAAGCGCGGCCGCCCCATCCTGTGTCAGACCTGCCGGGGCAGCGGCTACGTCGGTCGCACCGGCGTGTTCGAGCTGCTGGTGGTGGATAAACCCATGCGGGCGCTGATCGCCGAAGGCGCCCCATTGAAGGCGGTCAAGACGCAGGCCCGCAAGAACCGGATGTATTATCTCCAGGAGGAGGGGCTATTGAAGGTGATGGACGGGACCACCAGTCTCAACGAAATCCTGCGCGGTCTGCGCGTGGAGAGCCCATAGAAGGGGGTGTGCGATGTGGTTTTCGCTGTTCGCCCTGATCCTGCTGCTGGCCATCGCGTATTTTCATTCGATCCGGGGATTGTTCAGCGCCCTGCTCAGCGCGGTGCTGGCCATCCTGTGCGCCGCCCTGGCCTTCGCCACTTTCGAGTACATCGCGGTCAAGCTTCTGGTCCAGCTCAAGCCGGACTATGCGTTGGGTCTCTCGCTGATGGGCATGTTCATCTTGCCGCTGTTCATCCTGCGGGTGGGACTCGACCGGTACGTGCATCGGGCGTGCCTGCTTCCGCTGCTGGTGGACAAGGCGGGCGGGTTCGTGTTCGGCGTGGTGGCGGCCTACCTCATGGTGGGTATGTTGGCAATCAGTCTCCAACTCATGCCCTTCGGCAACGGCTTCCTCGGCTTCACACGGGTGGATCGCGCCGACCCCACCAAAGCGGAACAGAACGAGCTCTGGCTCCAGCCGGACCGCTTCGCCGCACGGCTGGCGTCGGGGTTGTCCAGCGGGGTGCTGAGCGGTAAAGCGGCCTTTGCCAGTATCCATCCCGATTTCGTGACGGAGGTGGGCTGGATCGATAGCGTCATCCCCACCAGCAAGGTGGACCGCCGCGGGGTGCGTCGTTTTGCGCCTCCGGGTGCCATCCGGGTGATGCGAGCGTGGGAGGAGACGTCCGTCTACCGCAAGAGCGTTGCCGAGCGGGACAAGCCGGGGCAGACCGAATCCCGGAAGGCCGGCGCCGACAGTAGATTCATCCGGATCCAGATGCAGGTCCAGCGGGAAGCTCAGGACGCCGACAACCAGCATCGTTTCACCTTGTTCCAGGTCCGGCTGGTGGGCGACCGCGGAAGCCGTGGTCCCGAGCAATACCACGCCATCGCGGTGGCCGACTCCGAAGAACCGGCCAAAGCGATCTACGAGGTCAAGGGCAAGGGCGAGGGCGAGGCGCCCCTGATCGGTCAACTCCTCAAGCCGAATGCCGGCAACCAGGTGGACGTGGTGTTCGAGGTGGCGAAGGACTTTGTGCCGCGCTTCGTGGAGTACAAGAGCGGGGCGCGGGAGGCGTTGAAGTTGACTGAAGCTCCGGCCGATAGCACGTTCCTCGCCGGCACTGGCGCGGCGTCTGACGGCGGCGTAGCGCCCCCCGGGCAGACGGAAGGTGCGCAAGGCCGCGTCTCGGGCTTCTCTCCGACCGGGACGTTCTTCGGAGACAGCTTCCCCAATGGGATCACCATGACCGCCTATCAGCCCTATCAGGGCATCGAGAACGAGATCGACAACGCCAGGCAGGCGCTCAAATCCGGGCACCTCCAGGGCCCGGTCGGCGAGCAGGGTACCCGCCCGCCCGTGTCCCGGTTTGAGGTTCCCCCCGACAAGCGTTTACTGCACTTGAACGTCGTCAAACTCCAGCCGGGGAGCATCCTCGGTAAGGCGCTCAACCTCGCCGTGACCACCGTGAAGAACTATCTCGTGATCGACAGCATGGGCCGCGAGTATCGCCCGGTGGGTGCCTACGTCATCGCCAACCTGGGCGTCACCCCCTTCGTGGAGGTGCAGTACTCCCCCGAGTATGCGGACCTCACCGGTCGCGGCCTCCACGATTGGGCGAGGCTTCGGGAGAACATGTTCCGGGGCGAGTACACCTATGTGTTGCTTTACTTAGTCGAGCCCGGGGCCCAACTGGTGAGCTTCAGCACGGGCGGCGGAGGCGTGGCGCCTGTCGATCTGGGTGGCATGAACCTGACCGCTCCGCCATAGCGTAGGCGGCACTCGCCGAACACGATTTACGTCGGTGGGACACGGGTCCGTCAGAGGCTCGCCCGCAGGCTCGCCGCTGACGGACCACTGTCACCTAAACGCCAACAGATTTCCTCAGCTAAGGGGCTGGTCAGCGGACTCTTCCCCCATACAATTCCGTGTCTGGGCCGAATTAGGGTGAAACCATGACTCGCATATGTGGAAGGGATACCGACCGGACCGAGACCCGCGAATGGCTGGAATCCCTGGAGGCGGTGCTCCGGACCCAAGGGCCGGCCCGCGCGGAATACCTGATTTCCCGACTGACGGACCGGAGCCGACAGGCCGGGGCCACCCTGCCCCAGGCGGCCAACACGCCATACATCAACACCATCCCCCTGGAGCGGCAGCCGCCCTATCCCGGCGATCGGGCCATCGAGCGGCGCATCAAAAGTTGGATTCGGTGGAACGCGATGGCCATGGTGGTGCGGGCCAACCGTGAAAGCCCGGGCATCGGCGGGCATATCTCGACCTTCGCTTCCGCCGCCACCCTCTACCAGGTGGGCTTCAACCATTTTTTCCACGGCAAGGACGCGACCGGCGACGGCGACCACGTTTACTTTCAGGGCCACGCCGCACCGGGAATCTATGCCCAGGC
>JAZDKM010000133.1:0-2848 GCA_043803085.1 Planctomycetota bacterium | reverse complement strand
CTGGTGGCGCTGTTCGTGCTCTTCTACACGGCCCTTCTCTTCTCCCTCTTCTTCACCGTCGTGGCGATCCTGTGGGGATGGACCGCGGCACACGAGACCCGGGCGGTGCTGGCCGTGCTGCTGGCGTCCCACGCGATGGCGGTGGTCCTGGCGGTCGTCTGCTACGTCGGAGGCCCCGGCATGGTCCTGTCGGCCAGCCGCGCCGAGCCGATCCACCCGGCCAAGGACCAGGTGCTTCATGATGTTGTGGAAGAGATGGCCGTGGCGGCCGGATGCCCTGTGCCGCCCGTTTACGTGATCGACAGCCCCGCGATGAATGCCATGGCCGCCGGTCTGATGCCGGAGCGGTCCGTCATCATTGTGACGCGCGGCCTATGCGAGCGGCTGGACCGCGACCAGCTTCAAGCCGTCATCGCGCACGAGCTCGCCCGCATCCAGACCTACGACGTGCGCCTGATGACCGTCATGGCCACGATGGTCGGCATGATGATCCTGGTCTCGGCGCTGATGAAGCAGATGGTGAGCGCCGCCCTGGAGACCGGCCCCTCGAGCGCCTGGTATCTCGTGTGGTTCCTGTTCATCCTCCCGCCGGTGGGCCTGGCGGTGGTGCTGGCCCCGCCGTGCGCGCGTGTCATCCAGTTGGCCGTTTCGCGCGAGCGGCAATCCATGGCGGATACGGAGGCCGTGCGGCTGACCCGATACCCGGAGGCGCTGGCCCGCGCGCTGGAGATCCTGGCGACCGATACCGAGTATCTTGCGGACGCCAACGGGGCGACGGCCCACCTGTTCATCGTCCGGCCGGTCCTCGCCGAAGGCCGCCGGGCCGGCGGAGACGGCGTGTGGTCCGCGCACCCGGAGATCGAGGAGCGGATCGCGCGGCTCCGCTCGATCGGCAACATCAGCGAGTAGTCACGTGCTGCGGCCAGCCCAGGCGGGGCGTATTGACCGTGGCTGTTCTTCCTTGAAGTGGCGCGCGTGTGCCACGGCCGGACAAGCCGGCGTACGTGTTTGGCGTCATACTAGTAGTCCTTCACATTTGATGTTGTTGATTGTGTGGTATTGCCGATCTCCTCTGCGGCACACGGAGGTGCCGCGAACGGGGAAGGAGAATCGGCATGAACAAGAAATACGTGGTGCGTTTGACAACTGAAGAACGGTCCGACTTGGAGCGGCTGGTCTCCGTGGGCAAGGCGGCGGCCCGGAAGCTGTTGCATGCCCGGGTCCTGTTGCAGGCCGACGTGGGGCCTCACGGTCCGGGATGGTCGGACCCGCGGATCAGCGAGGCGTTGTCCGTCCACCCCAACACGGTGGCGGAGGTCCGGCAGCGGTTGGTCGAGCAGGGCCTGGATGCGGCCTTGAATCGCAAGAAGCAGGACTGTCCCTCGCGGCCGATCAAGCTGGACGGCAAGGCCGAGGCCCACTTGATTGCCCTGCGTTGCGGCGAACCGCCGGCGGGTCGGGCCCGCTGGACACTCGAGTTGCTGGCCGACCGGCTGGTGGAACTGAAGATCGTCGACAGCCTGTCCTATGAGACGGTGCGGCGGGTGCTAAAAAAAACGTGCTCAAGCCGCACCTGAGGCAATGTTGGTGCATTCCGCCGGAGCACAACGCGGAGTTCGTGGCGGCGATGGAGGACGTGCTGGACGTGTACTGCCGCCCGTATGATTCCGCCCGTCCGGTGGTGTGCATGGACGAGACGAGCAAGCAGTTGGTGGCCGAGGTCCGCCCGCCGATTTCGGCGGCGCCGGGGCGAACGGAGCGTTACGATGTGGAGTATGAGCGATGCGGGGTGGCCAACGCCTTCCTGTTCACCGAGCCGCTGGGGGGCTGGCGTCGCGTGGGGGTGACGGAGCAGCGTCGGCGAGTGGAATGGGCGTGGCAGGTTCGGCACTTGCTCGAGGTGGACTACCCGCTGGCGCTGGGGGTGGTGCTGGTGATGGACAACCTCAACACGCACTCGATCGCGTCGCTGTACGAGGCGTTCGAGCCGGAGGTGGCGCATCGCCTGGCCCGGCGGCTGGAAATCCATTATACGCCCAAGCACGGCAGTTGGCTGAACATCGCGGAGATCGAGTTGGGGGTGCTGTCGCGGCAGTGCCTGGATCGGCGGATCGACACGGTCGAGATCCTGCGAACCGAGTGCTCGGCCTGGGACCACCAACGCAACGCGCAACAGAAGGGCGTCGACTGGCGGTTCACGACGGCCGACGCCCGCATCAAACTGAAGAGGCTATACCCACAGATTCAAATGTGAAGGACTACTAGCCGTCGCCGGCACACTATTTAACTCCCGGTGATTCACCGGGGGCGAAGTAAGGTTCGCGGCCGTGCCGGCCGCGGCTAAACGGTGCGCACCCGGGCCATCGAAGCAAAGGTCGGCCATGCCCATCACCCAATCCCATCCCGCGGGCGCGATCCTGGCCGTGAAGGTCGTACCGGGGGCGTCGCGCGAAAAGGTGGTCGGGCCCCTGGGCGAGCGGCTGAAGGTCACCGTCCGGAAACCCGCCGAGCGAGGGGCCGCCAACCGGGCCTTGTGCAAGTTGCTGGCCGACGCGCTCGGCGTCCGACCGGGCGACGTCGAGGTCCTCCGCGGCGAAGGGCGGCCGGAGAAAGACCTTCTCGTTCGGGGCCTCGCGCCCGATGAGGTGAGTCGACGGCTGGGGCTGGCGTGAGCCCTCGCCTGTCAAGATGGGCAAGCTGTGCCGTTTGTGCAGCCTGCCGACTTGCGAAGTACCCGCCTTTTTCGCCCCCGGTTTGACCGGCGCGGATTCGTGGTGTATATTCTCAGTACCTTCCTGCGTGAGGGGTTGTCGCACGAAGGGGATGCAGCACGCCGCATCGTCGTACC
>JAZDKM010000132.1:0-12040 GCA_043803085.1 Planctomycetota bacterium | reverse complement strand
ACTTCTACCACGGGCTGCTAGCGCCGGCGTTCGACGATGTGGACGGTGATGGCCAGCAGTTGCAGGAAGATGGCCAACCCCAGCCGCGGGATGGAAGCCACGTGTTGGCCGCTGAAGATACCCACCACGCCCCAGAGGGCGACGACGATAGCCAGCATCTGCATGAGCGCCCCGAGCAGGCGGACAAAGGAGAAGTCCTCCTGGCTTTCGCGGCGCTGCTGGCGTTGGAGCGCGTCGCGAACTTCGGTGAGCACCTGGCGGGTGCTCTCGTCGGCCGAGCCCGCCTCGGATTGGCGAGATGTTTCCTGATATTCTTCCACGACGCGCGCCGCCTCCCGAAGGGACTGAACCACGTAATCCGGCACGACCCGGCCATTGTACTCCGGCGGGGTCGGGCCCACCAGGATGGTGCTGCAGTGCGCGGCCGCGCCAGCCTCGATGTCCGTCATCCGATCCCCGATCATCCACGATTGGGAAAGGTCGAGATCCCGCTCTCGGGCAGCCTGGAGCAACATGCCGGGCTGCGGTTTACGCAGGTCGCTGTCCCGGCGGTACGGCTCCACGACCGCTTCCTCGCCGTCCAGGTAGGGGCAGTAATAAACCGCATCGACGGTCACCCCTTCGGCAGCAAGGAGCTTGCGGAGGCGATCATGCACCCGGGCCAGTTGGGCCTCGTCGAACAGCCCGCGGGCGACGCCCGACTGGTTCGAGACAATGATGATCTGGTAGCCGCAGGCCCGCACCCGCCGCAAGGCCTCCGCCGCCTGCGGCAGGAGCCGCACCTGATCGGGATGGTCGATGAATCCCGGGTCATCCAGGAGGGTGTTATCGCGATCTACGAAAACGGCCCGAAGCCCCATGAGAACCTCCGCGCCCAAGTACCTTCACTTGGAGGAAGAAGGGGACGCCACTCGTTTCTGGCCGGCATTCGCGTACCTGTGGGATGAACACTCTCCGGCAAAAACGAGCTGCGTCCCCTTTTTCAGGCCGGCCCTCTACGTTTTCTATTTTCCATTTTCTGTTTTTCTCCGCGGTCTCTGCGTGCTCTGCGGTGATAACGCTTCGAGGAGCGCCTGCCGCAACAACGGCAGGAGAATCTCATGGTGCCCGATCACCTCGTGCCCTCGCCCCGGAGCCACCGGTCGTGTCACCACGTTGACGTGCGGGCGGTAGTGCCGCAGCATGTCGAAGTTCGCCGTCGTCATCCGGTCCAGATCGACGCCCAAGTTACGGGCCACCGCGACGGCCTTGAGAAACACCTCCGGCATCACTACGGCGGAGCCGACGTTCAACCACACGCCGCCTACCGCGGAGTCGTTTTTAGCACCGAGGTCCGCCACCACACTGCACAGCGTCCGAAAGTCTCGCAGAGAGGCCTGCCCGAGTTGGGCGCCGTCGGCCGCTGCCGACATGTGTACCGTGTCCGTCCCCAGCGCCACATGGATGGTGACGGGAATGCCCGCCTGGTACCCCGCGGCCAGAATGCTGTGCTGCAGGTGGGGGGCCCGACGCTCGACGAGTAGCCGTCCGACCGCTTCACCCAGACCCAGGTTTTCATTCGCGGCCAGCGCGCCGGCGGCGGCGAAGAACTCAAACGTCTCGCGCACCATGCCGAAGCTGCCATCCTGGAGGGTCTCGGCCACCTCCTCGCTGGTGGCACCCAGCGTGGCCAACTCGACGTCGTGGATCGCGGTGGCCCCGTTACCCGCGACCGCCTGGAGCACACCCCGACGGATCAGGTCGATCACCACGGGAGAACAACCCACTTTAATCACGTGGGCGCCCATCGCCAGCACGACCGGCCGGTCGTGGCGCCGGGCCTGAACGACCGCCTCGACCACGGCGCGAAACTCGCGGACCCCCAGAAGATTCGGCATGGCTTGGAGCAATTCGGCCGCGGAGGCGCCGGCGGACGGCAAAGCGGCCAACTCGCCCACGCCCATCTTGTGCGGGCGTTGCGCGATCGAGTAGGTTCGCACCCGCGTCAGATCAATCGGTGGGTACCGGTCGCTGGGCATCACAACCCTCGTTTTGCCCCGGCGCGATCAGCCGGAAGAGCGCAGCGTCGAGTATTCTATCGCCGTCCGGCGTCAAGTCGATGTCAACGGCCACCGCCACAATGGGCCTGGGAAAACGTGACCACAACTCCGGATCAAGCTTGACCAGGTCCTTTTCCGTGGTGACCAGGTACTCGGCATCGGGGGAGCGCTCTGCGGTGATGACCAGTGCGTGGAAGATGGCATCGTCATACGGTGCGTGATCGGGCAGACGGACACAACGCACCAGATTGGCGCCGATTTGCTGCGCTAGCGTGTGAAAGAAGGCATCGGGGTTTCCAATGGCTGCCAGGCCCAAGACCTTGCGGTCACGAAGCAGTTCGAGGTTCGTGCGGTCACCGCCGAGTGCGGCCAGATGCGTCGGGTGGTGGCGTGAGCAGATGATCGGCGCATGGGTGTTGTATTGCCGGAGGGTAGCGTCGATCGCGGTAATTCGCTCAGTCGGTACGGCGTCGGTTCTCGACAACACCAAGAGGTCGGCACGGGCCAAGGCCCCGAGCGGCTCGCGCAACAACCCGCGGGGAAGAAGGTGTCCATACCCAAAGGGGCCGGTGGCGTCGATGACCACGATGTCTAAGTCGCGGTGGATGCGGCGATGTTGAAAGGCGTCGTCCAGCACAACCACGTCGGCGCCTTGTTCGACGGCCTTCAGCCCCCCGGCGACACGATCGGGATCGGCCACGGTGATGACCGTGCCGCCCCGCCGCTGCACCAACTCGAGTTCGTCCGAGGTTTGGAGCGGTCGGGCCCCGTAGCCGCGCGCGACTACCGCCGGTCGGCGCCCGCAGCATTGCAGGCGCCGGACGAGTTCGATGACCAACGGCGTCTTGCCGGTCCCGCCCGTGGTAATGTTACCGACGCTGATCACCGGGACGGGCAGTCTTCGGCTTCGCGCGGGGTGGGCGTCGTAGCGGCGGTTCCGTGCCTGGACGATTGCCCCATAGGCACGCGAACACAGCCACAGCCCGGCGCGCACCGGGACGGCCCACGCCCCCGCTTCCCCGGACATGATGCGGCGATACGCCGGCGCTTCGTTCATCGCTGCCTATCGCGTGACCAGAACGGCCGCGCAGGTCACCCCGGTCTGCGATGCTTCATGGACCGCCTGGTGATACCTGAGCAATTGGGGTTTCGCACCCGTCAGAGCGGTGGTGAGTGCAAAGATGCATCCGGCGCTACAGATGCGCGTTGGGTTGCCGTCTTCCGCCACTCGACCCAGAAAGACCTCGGGCCCCTGTTCTCCCAGCGCCTTTAACGCGCGATGATCGCGTTCACGGACCTCGGGGAGGAAGGACTCATCCAATTCACGCTCGTCGCCGAAGTGGGCCCCCACGTGGCTCAAGTCGGCCCCGGCGATCAACAGGGTGTCCTTGCCGTCCAATCCGATGCACTCGCCCAACACCTGGGCAAAATCGCGCAGGTCCACGCCCTCGCCGCCGGCCGGCTTGGTGCCGGTGGGGCCACAGGGGTCCGGACAGAGGATCGGCACCATCGAGAATCGGGTCGGTCCGAACAGGTGCTGGCACCACAGCACCTGCAACTCCACGGAATGTTCGCGCTGATGGTCGAATTCAAACCGGCGAAGGTCCCCGCAGCGCGCCTCCAGTCGCCCGATGAACTCGACGTCGGTTCGGGTCGTACCCAGCGGGGTGACGAAATCCTTGCCGGTGGTGACAACGGAAGGCGATCGGCCGAAGTGGTTGGTGCCCAGGATGATGATGCGCTCCGGTGCCGGGCGATGGCGCAGTGCCGCATAGGCCGCAGCATAACAGGGTGCCCCGCGCGGGTAATCGAGGTGCGGCGCGATCACGCCTGCGATGGGCGCGTCGCCATCAACGTCGGGCACGGTGGCCATCCAAGTGTCAAATGCCCGCCCGATGTTGCGGTCGATCCCCAACTCCTCGGCGCTGCGCATGGTCCGCGCCGGGGCGGACCGGTACTCCGCCACGAGACTCTGGTAGTAGGCCTCAAAGGCCTCGTCATCCAGGAAATACGCTTCCTGGAGGTGTGTAACAATGTTTTCCAGTTTGTCAGGCGGCAGGGGCAGGCCGAACTGTCGGGCGAACGCGGCCGCGGCCTCCTCCAAGGTATGCTCCCCGTCGAAGTGTCCGAGGACGAACAGCACAGGCAGGCTGACCGTGAGCATCGCCGGCGACAGGCCGGCGGGGTCGCGCAGCGCGAGCGTGCTCGGTTCCCCGTCGGGGGCGGGGATAACCTCGACGGGCCTGAGCTTGGGACGCATATCGGCGCTCAAGGTCATGGGGACTCTAGGCCTCTCTTGGCGTCTCGGAGGGCTCTGATCGCCGCCGCAGCCATGCGGTCGCATTCTTCGTTGGCCGGATGACCGGCGTGACCCGGAGTAAACTCGAAGCTTACCTCATGTCGGCCGCACAAGTCCACCAGCGTTTTCCACAGATCGACGTTCTTGACCGGCTGAGACGCCCGCGGCCCACGCCGCCAGCCGTGCTTGATCCAGTTCGGCACCCACTCGCGCATCCCGTTGACGACGTACTGACTGTCACTGACCACCAGCACGCGGCTGCGGCGCTTGAGCGCCTTGAGCCCCTCGATGACGGCGGTCAGCTCCATGCGATTGTTCGTGGTGGCCTCCACGCCGTCGGCCATCTTCTTGATCGTCTGAGTGGCGGGATGGGTCAGGACGTACGCCCAACCACCCGGGCCGGGATTACCGCTGCACGCGCCGTCGGCGTAGAGAGTGACTTCGTACTCGCTCTTCTTGCCCGCATTCATGACCACCACTCAACATTGTAGCCCCGCCCGCGGATATAGCCAAAGCACAAGCTCTTAACATAGAATGGGCACCTATGAAACGCTTGGGCGCCATAGGGGCTGGCGGTCTGATGTTGGTCTGGGCGGCGGTCGGCTGTGAGCGTCACCACACACCCAACAGACCGGCGGCGGACTTCACCCTCAAGGACGTGGCGGGCAAAACCGTGTCCTTGGCGGACTTCAAAGGTCGGCCCGTGCTGCTGTGTTTTTGGGCGGTGGGGTGACCGGGCTGTCGTGTGGAGGCTCCACACCTTATCGCCCTGCAGAAGAAGTATGCCGAGCGGGGGTTGATCGTGTTGGCGGTCAACGCCTGGAACGAGTCCCAGGCCGACGTGGCCCGGTATGTGCGCGACAACCGCTTGCCGTATCCGGTTCTGTTGAATGGGGCCGATGTGGCCGCCGCACGTTACGGCGTGACGTCTCTGCCCACCAACTTCTGGATCAATAAGGCGGGGGTGACCGTGCACCAGTTGGTCGGCTTCTCCGAGCGCGACATAAAGACCATGGAAAAATGGATCGAGGAACTGTTGTAGCCCAAGCCTCGCCCGGTTCGAACGGGTGCCCACACTCCGTGCGGGGCCGGTATCGCCACGGTTCTGCTGTTCGCGCGGCTGGTAGGTCTAAGGCAGATTGGCTGCCGGAAACCGTCTAGTACTGGTCACGGCGCGGCCCGCGGCCGCCACCGCCACCGCCGCGACGCGGGGCCTGCGGACGGGCCTCGTTGACCGTTAGTGTGCGGTCCTCGAGTTCCTTGCCGTTCACCCCTTCGATCGCGGCGCGGGCCTCGGTCTCGTTCGGCATCTCGACGAAGCCGAAGCCACGCGACCTGCTGGTCTCGCGGTCGGTAATGATGGACACGCTGTCCACGGTGCCGTACTCAGCGAACATGGCACGTAGCGCGTCCTCCGTGACTTGAAAGCTAAGGTTTCCGACATAGATTTTGAGCATGATGGACTCTCCTGCCGTGGGAGCCGTCACCGTTCCCAAAGCGGGAGGACGAGGCGAGCTGACCCGGGCCGAACAGGAACCTAAGCCCCATCGCGGTGATGGAACTGCCGGAATATTACCAGCCCCCGGAAACGGTGACAAGCCCCAAGCACCCCAAGACCGGAATTGGGCCAAAGAGGGGTGCTGGAACACGCCGGCCTTCCGGCAGGGCCTCACTTCCGTCTAAGCCAAAGACCGCTGGGACGCCCGTCCTCAGGCCGAGCGTAGTGCGCCCGGATCCAGGCCTCCAACTCCGACGTGTCCAACCCGTCGGCAAGCGACGACCGTTCGAAGTCGTCAGGGTCAACGAGAAGGGCTTTGGGCTTCGCTTGAATGAGCAACGCGGTAATTTCGTCGAAAAGGGGCTGCCCGTGCGACCCGAGCTGGGCCGCCTTCTCGGTGCCTATGTACCGGATAGCCGACGGCCGGTCCACATCCCAATAGAGTTGGGGTCCGTAGCCGAAGACGAATATCGTCTCGTCCGGGCGAACATAACGCTGGATCGCGGCGACCGCCTCGACGTAGTGACGCTCCGATCCCTCAATAAAGCGGTGGTAGTACTGTTTGCCACCTTCTTCAACCTGCTTTTGGAGGGGGAAGATCAGCATGTAGCCCAACCACAGTCCGCCGACCACAACGTGATAGGTCGGCTGTGTTTGGGTGAGGCGTCGCCCACTGCGCAGCAGCAGGTAAACCCCATGCGCACTCAGCATGACCAGTGGCGGCAGGGCGACGCCGAAATAGGGCAGTCTCTTATGCGGCCCTACGAGGGCCAGATAGAGGCCGCACAGCAGCCAGGCCCATAGCAGGAACAGCAAACCGGCCGGACGCGCTCCGCTCGGGTCATCGTCCTTCTCGCGGGCACCGCCAAGAAAACGGCGTAGGAGGGGCTGAACCAGGGTGGCCCCAGCCAGAATGAGGGGTAGCCCCAGCACCCGAAGGTGCTCCTCCACGGCGAAAAACGGCGGAATCAGCGACGAACCCACACGAGGCAAAAAATACATCCGGTTGAACCCCACCACCGCGTTCCAGGCCCACTTCAGGTCGCTGGACCAAAGCAGGGCCAGGACGACCAAGACCACGATGGTCAACCATCCTTCGGCGAGGTAACGCAGCCGTGTACCCGCTTCGCGCAACGGCACCTGGCGGCGCACCGCCAGGTAAAGGGTGTGAAACACCACCGCGGCGGTGGCCGCCAGCGCCGTCTGCATGAAACAGACGCTCAGGGCCCCGGCCCGCCCCGCCCCCCGTAACGCCGACCGGCGACGCTCGGGGCGGCTCAGCCCCAGGCAGTACAGCGCAAAACAAGCCAATTCCGTCAATACGTAGAAGGTACTGGGCCGATTGCTCCCGACGTGATACGGCCAGATGTTGAGGTAGAGCGCGGCCAGCACGGTGGCGAGGCCGGCGGGTGACCAACCGTACAAGCGTTTCGTCGCCACGAAAACGATCGCTGCGGACCCGACTACCGCTATGGCACACAGCACGTACACCCCGGTAAGGCCGCCGCCGGCGGTCCAGAGGCCGAAGGCGTTCATCCAGAAGATGCCCGGTGGCTTGTTGTCCCACAAGTCCGCATAGAGTTCCCGTCCGTCGAGCATTTCGCGGCCATAGTAGGCGAAGAGCCAAGCGTCGAACTCGTCCACCCGGGCGTGGGCGATGAACTGCGAGACGACCAGAACGGGTAGGCAGGCCAGTATAGTCGCCAGCAGGATGACCACGGGTCGGGTGCTTCCTGGTGATGGTTGCTTTTCGAGCTCGGGCATGGTTTGCGGCGACGTTACCGGTCAGTCGGGTAGGTCGGGTCATCAGACCCGACAATCTCCTGCGCTCAGTCCGCCTTGCCGAGCGATCCGCCGCAGTGCGGACAGCGGTATTCGGCGTCTTGCATTACGGGGACGACCCAGCGGCTGTGGCACGTGCTGGACACGCAACGCCAGGCCTGGGCACCGGTTTTCTGCTTACACTTCGGGCACACAACCGGGAAGTCGTCGAACCCGAACTTGCGGTTGATGACAAAATGATCCCCGCACGCGGGGTTCGTGCACCGCACGTGGAAGTCGGCAGTTTTGGCCGGCGGCCGCGCCGTGCTAGGCGGCTGGAGCTTCCCCAGGCCCCAGGTCAGCACCCACAGAGCGATCAGCCCCCCCACGGTATAGGTCGCGTAGCGGACGGCCGGTGTCGCCCAGATCAGCGCCGGATTCTCGCAGACCGCGTCTTTCCATTCGTCAAAGCGGGCGCGGACACTCAGCCAGCCCTCACGAAGCACGGTGAGCCAAAGACCAAGTTTACTTTCTTTCTGAACCGGCATGGTAGCTCCTGGCCACCCAGACACGCAAATACGAGAAAGAAAGCACAAAAGCTTAGTGCGGTCAACAGGTTGGTCCGCTGCAACCTTCGGCGAGTCAGGACGTAGTAAGCATAGAGCGTCTGCCGTTTGCAGCGTATTCACGGGGAGAGGGTCCGCCTGCGTAAGCGGGGTGACCATGCTGACGCGGTTCAAATGGTTCGTGTCGGGGGCCTTTCTGGCCGCGCTCGCCATCGCGGGCGGCGGCCTGTGGCTCCAGGCCGATCGGCGACGCGGCGAATCCCTGCGCGCCGAGCAGGAGCGGCTTACCCGCAAGTACGAAGCCCTGCGCCAGCAGGCCGAACAGCTCGAGCGCGATCGCCGGCAACTCGCCGAGATCGTCGAGCACCTCAAGCTGGAACGCCGGGTCGCCCAAGTGGACGTGCTCGAACAGCACACCGATGCGGACGGCCAAGTGATGGAAACCGTCATGCGCTTGACGGAGATCGGCCGTGACGGCGCGCCTTTGCCGGCGCAGGTCTTCGGCATTCGCGGCCGCGTGCCCCACTTCGACGCTTTGGTGATCAAGTTCAAGGACGATTACGTCGGCCGCGGCGACCCGCTTCGCGGCACGAGTCTGGCGTTGTTCCGCCGGGTCTACGGGGAAACGCAGGCCCCCGAGGACGGCTACTGGCTTGGCCGCCGGGGCGAGGTACCGGATGTCTACCGGGTGTCGGCCGAGCCGTCTGAGTTTGAGGTCAACCTGTGGCGGGAGTTCTGGTCGTACGCGCTCGATCCGGCGAAGGCCCGCGCGGCCGGTGTTCGCGTCGCCCAAGGAGAGGCCGTCTACGCCCCTATGACCTCCGGTGAACGCTGGCTGCTGACCCTGGAGATCGACGGCGGGCTGAACCTGATCAAGCATCCGTCGCCGTCACCGGACACTGCAGGGAGCGAAAAAGAGTCAGGAAAAGGGTCAGGAATCTCTTTCAGCGGGGCGTTGTGTTCACACGCAGAAACTTTTCCAGCGTCAGAAGAAGATTCCTGACCCTTTTCGCACTCGAGGGTACGCTTGCTGCACCGGCGAGGGTGCTATAGCATCCCCCCCTTCTGAAGCTGCGGAAGGTTCGGCTTCGTGGGTGGATGGGGCAACGCTTGCGCTGGCTTTATCGTTATTCGATCCGACATCCGAAGACGGTGATGGTGATCGCGGTCGGGGCCACCCTGGCGATCGCCCCGGGCATTCTGCGCCTCAAAATCCGCACCGACGGTCACGCCCTGGTTCCGGCCGACGCCGAGCAGGTCGTCTTCGACCGACAAGTCCGTAACGAGTTCGGCGTCGAGGACCCGGTAGTGGTCCTGATCCGCTCCGACGACCCCCACGGCATTTTCAACCCCCACACGGTCAGGCTGATCAAGGACCTGACCGCGGCCTTCAAGAACATCGAGGGCGTGCGCCCGTCCGACGTCACCAGCCTGGATACTGAGCACAACTACCGCGTCATTCAGGGCACGCTCAGATTCCGCACCTTCCTCGACCCGCTCCCGCAGACCCGCCAGGAGTTGGACGCGCTGCGCGCCGACATCCGCGACATCAAGCTCTACGACGGCACCGTCATCGGGTTTGATGACGCTTTCGCCTCCATCCTGGTCGGCGTGCCCGCCCAGACGGGCCGGGCGGCACTGTACACCAGGATTCAAGACATCATCGCGGGTCTGGGTGAGGTCCCCGAAGAAATCCACGTCATCGGGGCGCCGGTCGCGGAGGCCCTGCTCGGAACGCACATTCTTGAGGACCTCGGCGTGCCGAATGCGGTCCTGGGTCACCGGCTCGGCCGAGCAGAGGAGCGCCCCTGGCGCTTTCCGCGAAGCCTCTACGAGCTCCGCCTGGCCGTCGCGCAACACCTCGGTCTGGCACCGACCGCCATCGGGATCATGATGCTCGTGTTTCTGCTCAGCTTCCGACGTCTGACGGCCGCGCTCATGCCCCTGCTGGAGGTCCTGGCCTGTCTGGTCGCCGTTTTCGGGCTGATGGGCTGGTGCGGCGTGCCGGTGTATCTCACCATCGCGGTGCTGCCGGTGATTCTCACCGTGAGCGGCGTGCAGGACGAGATTCACCTGTTCAATCGGTGTGTCCGCGAGCTGCGCGAGCGGCCCGATCAAGACCAGCGCGCGGCGGTGCGTACGGCCATGGACGAGATGTACCCGGCGGTGTTCAAGACCACAGTGACCACCGCGGTGGGATATCTGTGCTTCGCTTTCTCCAGCCAGGCGCCCGTGCAGGCCTTCGGCTTGTTCGCCTCTGTGGGCATGCTCTACTGCATGCTGTGGTCGTTCGCGGTGATTCCGGCGCAACTGGCCATGATCCCCCCCCGGCGGTGGCTGCGGTGGCACGCCCTCGACGCAGAGTCCGGCCCCTCCCTCTCCGGGCGATTTTTCGGAAAGCTGTGCGCCGGCGTCGTGCGTTACCGTCATCTGGTGGTCGCCGTGGCCGTGCTGCTGACCGCCTTGGCCCCCTTGGGCGTCCGCAAAATCGTCGTCCAGGACAGTTGGATCGACGGGTTCGCCCGCGATAGTGAATTCTACCAGGCCACCCAGACGTTCAATGACCACTTCCTCGGCACCCACATGCTACTGGTCCACCTGGATACCGGGCACAAGCTCATCGCGGGCGAGCTGAAGCCGGAGGCGGTGGGGGACCATAGGTTTCTTCTGCCGGGCAACCTCGTCGACGATCCGGCGACCCTCGTGGGTCAGCGCATCTACTTTGAGCGGTCAGGCAGCCCCCTGGTCAAGGAACCGCAGCCCCCCCCGCAACGACACCGGAAATGGGAATCCCGCAAGTCGTACATCGAAAGCGCGACCCGCGAGGGCGACCACGTGGTGATCAAGACCCCGGCCCCCCACGCTCTGGTCAAGGCCATCATGCGTTTGGTGCCCGGCGAAAAACTGAAATACGAGATCACGCCGCAGCGCCTGGTGCAGCCTGAGGTCTTACGCCGCATCGGAGAGCTGGAGGAGTTCATCCGGGCCCATCGGGCGGAGGCGGTCGGGGGAGTCATCGGTCCGGCGGACTACGTCGCCACGACGCGCTTCATGAAGATGCGCAAGGAGGAGAAGCGCCGCATTCCAGACTCGAGCGAGGAAGTGGAAATACTCTGGGGCGACTATAAAAACATCCGCGGCGAGGAGCGTCTGCGACAGATCGTCGACACGCATTTTGCGCGCTGCCTGGTGTCGGTGTTCATGAAGAATGCCAACTTCGTGGATACGCGGCGCCTGATGGACGCCATCCGTGCGTACGAGCGTGAACACCTCAGCCCGCAGGGCATCAGGCTGAGGTTCGCCGGGGACGTGGCCGTCAGTCAGACATTGATCGAGGCCATCGTCACCACGCAAGTGCGCTCGTTACTGGCCTCGCCGCTGGGCATCCTGGTGATCACCGTGGTGCTCGGGCGGTCGTTGCTGTGGGGTGTGCTTTCGGTGCTCCCCTGTGTTTTGGGTCTGCTGCTCAATTTCGCGGTGATCGGGCTGGTGGGTATGCCGCTGGGCGTGGCCTCGTCGATGTTCGCGTGCATGATCTTGGGAATCGGCGTGGATTACGCGATCCACTTGGTGGAGCGCTACCGTCTGTGCCGCGCCCGCGGGCTGGACTGGGAAGAGGCCCTCACCGACGCCATGACCCATACCGGCCCGCCGATCCTGGTGGACGCGGTGTCAGTCGCTTTCGGCTTCAGCGTCATGATGTTGTCACAGGTACCGGCCAATGCCCGCCTGGGCGGGCTGCTCGTGCTGAGCATCGCGGGCTGTCTGGTGACCACCCTGCTGCTGTTACCTGCCCTGCTGAGTCTCGGGCGCGCCCGCGGCCGCTTGGCCCCCGAACCGCCGAATGGGACAAGCGTTGCGGCGCAGGATGGTCCGC
>JAZDKM010000131.1:0-2620 GCA_043803085.1 Planctomycetota bacterium | reverse complement strand
GCCTGGGCCCGGACGGCCTTCACCGCCGTCAGCGCCGCGATCACCGCGAACGGCAGCTTCTCAAACCAGACCCACAGCGCCGCCGGCGACAGCCATTCGCGGACCCGCCCGCCCAGACGCCGCAGGGGATAGAAGTCCAACACGATCAGCACGGCCGGAATGGTCATCCCCCAGGCCTTGGACAACACCGAAAGGATGAAGACCGCCACCGCCCCCAGGTACCAGAGTAATCGGCGCCGCTCGGCCGTACGTGACTTGAGATAGGCGGTGATGCTCAGGATGAAAAACAGGCCCGAGAGCAGGTCGCGGCGTTCGGTCACCCACGCCACCGACTCAACCCGCAACGGATGAAGGGCGAAAAACAGGGCGGCCGCCGCCGCTGCTATGCGGAGGGCTACCCCGAAAGGCTGGACCCCGGATCCGAACCGCGACCGTGAGGGAGCGGTATCAATTGCGGATTGCGGATTGCCGATTGCGGATTGGGAATGCGAAGGACCGCGCCGCGACGGTGCAGGAGCGGCGTCACCCTGCGCACCGAACCGCGACCGTAAGGGAGCGGTATCGTTTCCGTACGCCAACAGACGCATCGCCAAGAAGTAGAACGCCACCGCGCACCCGGCGTGCAGCAGCATGTTCGTGCGGTGGTAACCGCGCGGCCACATGCCGTAGAGCGTGTAGTCCAGCCCGAGCGTGACCCAGCTCAGCGGCTGCCAGTGGCCCATCTTGGTCTCGGTAAACATCCATTTGAGGTTGGGCCAGCCCAACCCGCGGTAGTCTTTGTTGTTGAGGAAGAGCTTGTCGTCGTCCCAACTGACGAAGTCGGCCTCCAGGGTGGGCAGGAAGGTGACGAACGCCGCGATCGCCACCACCATCGGCAGGGCCACGCGGAGCCACGTCGGCGCCGTCTGGATGGGCGGCCGCGGGGCTTTGGGGATCTCCACGGGACCGGTCGGTTGGGCATGGGTTGCCCCCCGTTTCCCCGTTTTGGGCCGTCGTGATCCCATCCCGAATTCCAAAGCAGCGCCGCGTCCGGGCGCAGTCCTTCCTGGTGTCAACCCGCGCGGTAGGGTAGCAGACTTCGCCGCATCCCGCGACCGCCGGCCGGGGGTAGGGTGGGTGGAGTCCGCCGCAGGCGGACGTGATCCATCATCTTGCTCGTCGAGCAGATTCGCAATACTGTTCTCGGCGCGTCGGGAGGTCGACCACCCATGAGAGCCATGCTCCTAAACGACATCGCGGCCATCGAGTCGTCGCCTCTGCAACTGAGCGAGCTGCCCGATCCGCGACCCGGCCCGGGCGAGGTCCGCTTGAAGGTGCGCTGCTGCGCCATCTGCCGCACCGATCTGCACGTGATCGAAGGCGACCTGCCGCGACGCACCTTGCCCATCATCCCCGGCCACCAGATCATCGGCATCGTGGACGAGCTCGGGCCCGGATGCCGCAAGCTGAAGCTCGGACAGCGGGTCGGCGTGGCCTGGTTGCGGCACACGTGCGGCGCCTGCGCGTTCTGCGCTGCCGGACGCGAGAACCTGTGCGAATCCTCGCGCTTCACCGGCTACCACGCGCCCGGCGGCTATGCCGAGTCCGCCGTGGTCCGCGAGGACTTCGCCTACGAGGTTCCCGAGACCTTCGTGGATACGCATGCGGCCCCGTTGCTCTGCGCCGGCATCATCGGTTACCGCGCGCTGCAGCGTTCCAACCTCCCGCCTGGCGGCAAGCTGGCCCTCTACGGTTTCGGTTCCTCCGCCCACGTGGTCCTGCAGATCGCCCGCCATCGCGGCAGCACGGTGTACGTGGTCACCCGCGGCGCGGGACACCGGGAACTGGCCCGTCGCATGGACGCGGTCTGGGTGGGCGATGAAGCGGCTTTGATACCCGAGAAGGTCGATAGTGCCATCATCTTCGCACCGGCCGGTGGGCTGGTGCCGATGGCCCTGAGCACCCTGAAGAAGGGCGGCACCTGCGCCCTCGCCGGCATCCACATGTCCCAGATCCCGCCGCTGGACTATGAGCGCCATCTGTTCTACGAACGCGACCTGCACTCGGTGACCGCCAACACCCGCCAGGACGGCCGTGAGTTGCTCGCCGAGGCCGCTCGAATCCCCATCCGCCCGCACACCACCGTCTATCCCCTCGCCGACGCCAATCGGGCGTTACAAGACCTCAAGACTGATCGGATCAACGGCACGGGGGTTCTGGCGATGGAGGCGTAGCCTCGCCAACAGCAGTAGGGTCCGCGCTCGCGGACCATGCCGGCTGCGTCATCCGCTCTCTGCCTGCCGGTCGCGGCTCGGTTGCTCCAGGCGTTGCCACTGACGACTCGCTGCACTATGATTCAGGCGTGGTTCGGGCTTTACAGGGCATGTTGATGATGCTGGCTCTAGCGGGCGGATATGCCTGGCTCACGCCGCGCGTGGAGTTGGTTAGCGTGGCCCGGACGAAAGCGGAGACCGGATGATGCCGCAGCAAGAGTCCAACATCGGAAAAGAGCCGACCGACGGCGGGACAACGCGGTCGAGCCCCCGCGCAGAAACGCGCAGTCGCATCGCGTTCGTCGGCAACTACCTGCCGCGGGAATGCGGCATCGCCACGTTCACGACCGATCTGTGCGCCGCGCTGG
>JAZDKM010000130.1:0-9731 GCA_043803085.1 Planctomycetota bacterium | reverse complement strand
TGGTTTTTGGCCCGGACGATCCCAAAACCGGCGCGTGCGGCTCGCTCTATAGCATCGCCACCGATCCGCGCTCGAACCATCAGGTTGCGGTCACCCGCGGAGTGTTGAAAGACGAGTGCAGCCTGGTGTTGCAGACGTTCTTCCAGCGCCAGCGCGCGCTCGGCAAGAAAGGGTAGATTCACATCCTCTCCGTTCTTTCCAAGGGGCACTCCGCAATTTCCTGAGACTGAGGAACTTGCGAGACTTTCTCGATTGTTGACTGCCCGACTGCCCTCAAACTGCCCTCAAGACGCGCGACGACGACGAGCTCGACGGGCACAACCCCGGCGTCGAGGGCCTGCGGCGGGTGGCTGAGCTGCTGCTCGGGGAGATCGTCGAGGATGACTGCGAGCTGGTCCAGCACCCGTTCGAATCGGCGGGCTTTCGCCCGTCGATACCCAAGTGGGGTGAGCATCAAGAGAAAGACTCTTTCCGATCCCAGCGATGAATCGCTGGGCTACTCTCACAGGCCCCTCCGGGACCAAAGGCAGTACTCGACAGGAACAAGCCACTTGTGGGTAAGGGTGAGGTTAGAAGCTGGTCCAGGGCAGGTCGGCCAGGTCAACATCATTTCCATGCTCGCCGAGCGCTAGAAGGTCTCGATCCCGGCCCTGCTCAAGCACTTCGAAATCGAGAAGGGCGACCTCAGGAAGCTGACGCGGGCTGAGGATCTGCTCGTGGCCAGGATCTTGAACGAGATGCGCGAGAGCGGGGCGGTCCGGGAGGACCTGAAGTGTGGAGACCAGAGAAGATGGTCACTTCCTGGGTACGGTAGATGGTACCCGCTCCTCCCGGCGGAACACGGGGGCTAAGGGAACCGGGTAGTTGTGACGGAAGTCAACTTCATTATGGAAACGGGGTTGCGGCCTGGCCGATTTCCTGTAGGCTAGGCGATCAGTGATAACCCGTCTAACGAGTGGCAGCGATGCCCGCCGCTCGCTTGGAATTTCAACTAAGAATAGCACTCACCCTGCCCCCACCGTCGCGCTGGCCGTCTCGCTCCAGGGGCCGGGTTCTCCCCGGCGGCTGAGCCATCTTTGTAGTGGGCCGTTTTGCCAGCATCCGCCCCACCATACTCCGCGACGGCCGGGGAGCGGGTGCTGAGCATCAGAAAGGGGGCCAAGCTTACTTTTTCGGGTCTTCTGATTTTCGCGGTCGCCACGGCGGGCGCAGGCTGGACTCCAGCTTCAGCCGAGCGGCCGTCCGGGACTGCCAGGCCGTCTGTCCGTACGGCGATCCCCGGGCCACGCTCCGCCGCAATGCCTCCAGCTCCGCGTCCGTCTCCGCACGATTGACGAAAGCCCGCCAGTCCCGCAGCGCCGCAGGAAGTTACCGGTCCACCCGCGGAGCGTGATTCATGGAATTCTGGTCCGTCGCGGAAACGCGAAGGGGACCGCCACGTCGGTGGAAGCGCGGCCGGCAGCACGATATAATGAGTCCAGAAGAGCGGAGACGCGGTTTTGCCTTCGTGAAGGTCCGGACACCTTTTCACGATGATAAAGGAAGAGAGTGATGAGCAGGAAACACGCTGGAAAAGGAAAGGCGCAGGAAGGTAGCGTACCGCAGCGGAACTCCTCAGGGGGGCCCGCTTCCCAGCCTGGTGCAACGCGGCACCTGACGCCGCTCAGTATGGTCCTGGGCGTGGCTGTGTTGGTTCTTGCGGTGGCCTTGGTTTGGGCCCTGCAGCGGCCGAGCGGTGGCAAGGCGATGCCCACACCCCAGCAGGCAACTGCGCCGCCGGCCGGTGGCACCGCGACCGGTACCCTGCCCAGCGACACTGGGAGTACCACGCGCCCGAGTGTAGGGCCGTCGATCACGGTGACGCCTGCCGGTTCGCCCCAGCCGCCCGCCCCGCCGGGCACCAAGGCCCCGATCAACGACATGGATCCTATGACGGGCAAAGCCGTTACCGCCATCTCGCCCACGGTGGTCTACAAAGGACACGTCATCGCCTTCTGTTGCGATAAGAGCACCGGCTACAACGGCGGCTGGGAGCAGATGAGCGAAGCCGAAAAGGATGCTTTCGTCCAGCGATATGTCAAATGAGAGCCTCACCATGTGGGCACCGGTCGCTCCGACGCCGAGCCGCGGTCGGAACTGCTTCCGACCTTGTCGGAAGTCCACGCGGCCCTCAAGAAGGCGACTCCTTCCCCTCAGCCCATGATGATCCAGCCGACGAAGTCGGGTTGCGTTTGGCGTTAGGCCCTCGGTGCACGCTCGAGGAGCGATGGGAGAGCGCAAAACTCGACCCAACGCTCGGCCCCCATTAGAATGCCCGACGTGCAGAACCATGTCGAATCCGCAGGCTGAGGGTTCAGGATATGGGTAGGAAGCGGAATAACCGTGCGTGGGCCGGGCTGGTCACCTTGGCTGTGGGACTAGGGGGCGGGCTGTCGTGTGACCGAGGCTCGGCTTGGCAATCCCATACCGACGCGGGCGATGCAGCGTACCAGAGGGGGCAATACCCCCAGGCGGCACAGGCCTACTCGGCCGCCTTGAAAGAGGCGGAGGGGTTCGGCTCGAACGACCCGCGCCTGGCCACCAGCCTCAACAACATGGGGAACCTTTACTACGCCCAGGCCCAGTACGCCGACGCCGAACCGCTCTACCGACGGGCGCTGGCTATCCGCGAGACCGTGCTCGGACCGGACCGTCCCGAGGTCGCCACCAGTCTCAACAACCTCGCGCTGCTGTGCAACGCCCGGGGCTGGCATGCTGAGGCAGAGCCGCTCTACCAGCGGGCGCTCAACGTCTCGGAGAAAGCCCTCGGCCCGGAACATCCCACCCTCGCCGGCACCCTCAATAACCTGGCGGAGCTTTACCGCCTCCAGAGTCGGTATGCCGAGGCCGAGCCGCTGTACCGGCGGGCGCTGGCCATCCGCGAAAAAGCCCTCGGTCCGGGCCATGCCGATCTGGTCGGCCCGCTCAACAATCTGGGGGAGTTCTATCGGGTCCAGGGCCGTTACGCCGAGGCGGAACCCCTGTACCAGCGGTCGCAGGCGCTCGCCGAGAAAGCCTTCGGGCCGGAGCATCCCGCCGTCGCCACCAGCTTAAACAACCTTGGCCTGCTCTACCGCGCCCAGCGCAAGTACGCCGAGGCCGAGTCGCTCTATGAGCGGTCCCTGGCCATCCGGGAAAAAGCCCTCGGGCCGGACCATCCCGACGTGGCCGTCAGCCTGAGCAACCTCGCGCTGCTGTACTGGAGCCAAGGCCGCTATGCCGACGCCGAGCCGTTGCTCAAGCGGGCGCTGGCCGTCCGCGAGAAAGCCCTGGGGCCGGAACATGCCGCTTCGCTTATTACACTTAACCATCTGGCGCAGCTTTACCGGACGGAGGGCAAGTTCGCCGAGGCGGAGCCGCTCTTCGCGGGCCTGCTGGCCCGCCGGGAGAATACCCTGGGGCCCGACCATCCGGACGTGGCCGCCGCGCTGAACAGTCTTGCGGAGCTCTACAATCTCGCAGGCCGCTTCGCCGAGGCCGAGCCGCTGTTCCAGCAGGCCGTGACCATCTGTGAGAAAGCTTTCGGGCCGGAACATCCCACGGTGGCCACCGGCCTCAACAATCTCGCGACGCTCTACCATGCCCAAAGCCGCTATGCCGAGGCGGAATCACTCTACCGGCGCTCGCTGGAGATCATCGAGAAAGCACTGGGCGCGGACCATCCCGAGTTGGTCACCAACCTGGAAAACCTCGGCCTAATGTTGAAGGAAATGAACCGAGTAGAAGAGTCGGAGGCCCTCTTGGCGCGGGCCGAAGCCATCCGTCAGCGAAACGCCGCCCCGGACCGCCCATGAGCCGGCGCGCCGCTCACTGCGGTCCGGTGAAACCCAACTGGAAGACGCGGTAGTCGGCCAGGTCCACGTCGTTATCGTGGTCGTCGTCGAAGACAAAAAGGCATAACTCGCTCGGCGTCGTGAAGTTAGGATCGTCCCAAGGTCCGCTGAAGCACAAGGCGAACCCGCAGTAGTCGAACAGATCGACGTCCCCGTCGTTGCTCCAATCGCCTCGGACGGCCCGGATGCCGAACCGCACCGCGCAATCCATCGCGTCGGTGCAATAGAGAAAATCCAGACTGTCGAGGTCGTCGCCCAGATCGAGACCCAAATCCGCCGCAGCGGCGTACCGGACCGGCGGATCGCCGAAGTGGACGGAGAAAACATCGGCCGGGCTGCAAATCACGGGCGGGAGGCATACGAAGAGCTGGTACAACGAGACGGAACCCCGGGCGAGCGAAAAAAGCACTTGATCCGGGAAGTCGAAGATCCCGTTGGTATTGAGATCGAACACGACAATGCCGTCGACGTCATCGCCGTTCGACTGCAACCCCAACTGCTCCGCATACGCATAAATCTCTTCGTTCCCCCCAAGGCTTGGATCGAGATCGAAGAAGATGTCCGCTCCACTGTCTCCCGGCAGGCAGGGATCAGGAGTGCAGTACAACGAACCGGAATTCGCACCCACGGAGTAATAAAGGTGCGGAACGGCGTGCGGCTGCCGGCCGGCAGCTTGAAACCCGTTAGTACTGACGCCGTTCGTGGAGACCTCGGCCGTCGCGTCGACGTTGTCTTGGGGCGTCCCCGGAGGGACGGTTTCCCGCGCACTCGTCGGGGGGGCGGCGCTGAAGTCTGTCCCACCCTCGTCAAAATTGTTGATGGCCAGCGTGTTGTTAGGGGCGCGGGTGCCCGAGCGCGTCAACAGGATTCCGGCGCGGGTGAATAACGTCGTGGAGATGAAGGCGTCGCCGGCCGCGTGTCCGCGCGCGGCCTGATCAGCGGCGTTGAAGGGGACCCCCGCCGCCACCAGGGTAGGGTCGGGTGCCACCATGCCGACGGTCGTGCGATCCACCGAGAACAAGAGCACGAACGGACGGGTGGGCAACACCCCCGCACCGGCGGTCGACAAGCCGTCCAGATCGTCATACAGTTGGCCCAAGCCCAGACCCTCCGCGCCGAAGGCCACGCCGGGGACCATACCATTATGCACCAGCACCGAATCCGCCCCGACCGCATCACTACCGGGCGAACCCAGATCAAAGGAGTAGAGCGGTAGGGGGAATCTTTCCAGCGGAGGCGACGCCCGTCCGGCGCTCTGCAAAGCTAAGAAAGATGACGCCAGGTACACACCCCATAGCCGCCCCTTCCAACCGAACCATAGATTTCGACGGTCAGCTTTCATGCGCTTCACTCCCGCGGGGACGGTCATTATAGCACGCAGGCCGGCGGATTTCACGCTTAATCTCGGCCGTTCTCCTGCAAATCCTTAGCCGGCGGGCCGGTCCATGCCGGCCAGGTCGGGTCATGGGTCAATCGGGTCCGCAGGATTTTGGCGTGATAAGTGTACCGCTTCTCCTCGTCGAAAGACCGATAGGCTTCGTCAAAATCGTGGAGGGCGCCTTCACGGTCGCCCGAGGCCAGCTTGGCCGCGGCAGCGTGGAAATAGGCTTCGCCGGTAAGTCTTGAAGGATCGTCGGCCTGTCCCGCCCGCTCCAGCAAGGCTTCAAAAGGTGTCATTCCCACAGCATTGCTGTAGAGCGCGATTATCCAGTCCGCTGACTGTGGTGCCACCAATCCGGCCGCGTAATCGACACGGTCGGCGCGGTCGGCCAGCAACCGGTCGGCCTCCGCGGGATGACCCAGGAGGCGTAGGCAGGTCGCCGACCAGAGCACCAGCAGCGCACTGCTCGGGGCCGAGCCGCCCTCAGGTTCGGCGACGGCCCGGGCGAGCGTCAAAGCGTCGTCCATCCGCCCGGCCTCAGTAAGAACGAGCATGGGATAAGCGTAACTGTAGAAAACACTGTCCGAATCGAACTGTTCATGGAGGATCCGCAAATCCGCCAGGGCTTCCTCCAACTGCCCGGTCCAGTAATACAAACGCCAGCGATAGTGGTATCCCTCCCATTGCTTCTCCGGGTGGCTAGCCGTCTCGATCGCGGCGGTACGCGCGATGATGGCTTCCGCGAAGTGACCCATGCTCTCGTGGCACTCGGCCTCGGCGGTCAGGGGTCTGTCGTTGCCGGGTTCGGCCAGTTCCTGCCCTGTGCGGGCCCAGCGCAGCGCCTCGGCGTAGTGGTATTCCGCGGTGTCCGGGCGTGTGCCCTCACTGCCGGCGTAAATCTCTGCCGCCAGACGATGGGCGATGGAGAGCAAGTAGCAGGGATACGCGCCGTAGACCTTCTGGACGATGAGCTCATTGAGCGCTTGCTCCACTTCGGCAAACACTTCAATGCGGCGGGTGCGATACATCTCCTGGTTGCGCGCTCGGGCCAAGTGGAGCGTGGCTTGCGGGAAGAACTCGCTCTGCTTGGCGCGGAGCGCGCGCGCGCCCTCGTACGAGGCGATCGCGCGTGAAGGATCGGCGAACTGACTGGCCAACCCGCGGAAGAACCACTCCGCGGCGGTTTGGGCCCCACCGAGGCTTTCCGCACGCTCGAAGGTAGCGCGGGACAGATCGTGCTCCTGGCTCCGCCAGTACGCCCACGCCAGCAGGTAGAGCGTTTCCACCTCGTCGGCCTTTTGACGAACAAGCGCTTCCAGATGCCCCACGGCTTCGTCCGGGTCCGCCCCGCCCATTGCCATCAGGGCGTGAATCAATTCTAGACGTCGAGCATTGCCCCCGAGTTGCTCCGCCTGGTCCAGATCGTCCGAAACCCGTTCCGGGTGGTGATAGTCGTAATACACGAGCTCCGCGTAGGCCTTTTCGGTCAAGCGGGCCGCTTCCTGGTGACGCGACGCCAGCGCACCGGACGCCCACGTGGCGGTCATCACCCCCGCCAGGCCGATCGCTACGATGGCCGTTGACGCGGCCTTGTGCCGCCGCGACCACTTAAGGGCTTTCGTGACCCAGTTGGCCCGCCGGGTGAGGATCGGGCGGTCATCGGCGAAGCGGCGCAGGTCCTCGGCCAGGGCGGCGGCGGTGGAATAACGGCCCGCGGGCTCCTTCACCATCGCCCGCAGGCAAACGGTCTGCAGGTCGAGGGGGATGCGCGGGTCGAGGCGGCGCGGGGGGCGCGGTTCGGCCGAGCAGATGGAATGGATGATCTGCTCGCGCGTCCGGCCCTCAAAAGGTCGACGCAGCGTGAGCAATTCGTAGAGGGTCACCCCCAGCGAGTAGATATCCGTCCGATGGTCGATCTCCGTTCGACGCCCCGCCACCTGTTCCGGCGACATATACGCGGGGGTCCCCATCACTTCGCCGCTGAGGGTCAGGTGGGGTTCGTCCAGCAGGTGGGCCAAACCGAAATCGGTGATGTGCAGACGGTGGTCCTGTCCCAGCAGCAGGTTATGCGGCTTAACGTCACGATGGATGACCCCGTGGCGATGGGCGTGCGCGAGCCCGTCAGCGACCTCGGCGAGCAGGCGGGCGATGCGCCGATAATCCTGGCGCGTCCGCGGAATGGAACTCACCTCCAGACGCGACGCGCCCTCCTCTGCCACTGCGCCGGGGCCCTGGCCGGAGGACCGCGGGAACCCCGAAGGCGGGGTCACCGGTCGCGGCGTCAGACCCGCGACACTCGAATCGCAGCGCAGGGCGCTGTCCAGGCTTTCACCCTCGATGAGTTCCATGGCGTAGTAAAACCTGCCCTGGTGCTCGCCTTGGGCGTAAATGGGCACGATGTTGGTGTGGTGTAGTCGGGCGGCGGCCTGGCTCTCGCGGCAGAACCGGGCCACCGAGGCCCGGTTCCGCCACGCCAGTGACGGCAAGACTTTGAGTGCCACCTCGCGGTTGAGCGACGTCTGCCGGGCACGATACACGATGCCCATGCCGCCCCGTCCCAGCTCTCCCAGCAGTTCGAAGTCTCCCAGGCGGGCCCCAATCAGTGCAGGCTCGGGCTCCGCGTCCGCGGCGTGCCGTCCCGACGCGTAGGCCCGCGCGACTTCTTCCGGGCGCAAGGCCTCGTAAGCTCCCGAGCCGAACGCCTCCCGGATTTCGGCGCTCAGCAGCGCCAAGCCGGCATCCGCCACACAGGGGTCTGTCACGGCTTTGGTCTCCAGCGGCTGACCACACGATAGGCAGGTGCGCGGGCCGGACGTTTCCGCCAGGGTCACCCGGGCCGCGCACTTTGGACACACGTCTTCCATTTTCCCTTGCCGCCTCTCCCACACCGTGCGGAGAAGGACGTCTTCCTAAACTCCTCGACCCAAGCTCCCGTTCTCTCTGTGCCTTGCTGTTTTTGTGGCCGGTAATCCGGGTCACCGGCACCGGCGGCGGGTACGCCCGATAACGCCCGGCCGCCGCCCAAAGCCGAGACTCATCCCCCAAGACCCAGGGGCTCCGTCCCCCACCCCTGCTATCAGATAGACAGGCCACCCTACCCGTTTGACGTTCGACGGCGGGTGGAACCGTTTTTGGCGTCGCGGGATCTCGGGCCGCGTGCCCGACCTCACACGTCCTCCTCGGGATCGAGGGACTCCAGCTTCTGCTTCACGCGCTTAAGGATTCGGGACTTAGCCTGATACACGCTGGCGGTGCTCATGCCCAGCTCGGCGGCGGCTTCCGTCACCGGGCGGCCGGCCAAGACGTGCAGACGGAAGGCCTCGAGCGTGAGGGGCTCGACCTCCTGCGCGATGGCCCGTAACGCCCACCGCAGCCGGTGCAGGCGCCACTCCCGCTCCCACCGATCATCCTGATCGGCCTCCTGCCCGGCGGTCAGATAATCAAAGACCTGGGGGTCGAGTACCTCGCCTTGACGGGCCTGCTTCTTGGCCTTGCGGGCCATCGCGTGCACCACCGCCGACCGCAGGTAGGTGCGAAATCGTCCCTTACTCGTGTCGTACTCGAAACCTTCCATGGCCTTGAAGAGATACAACTCGACATCCTGCACGATGTCCTCGGCGTCGACGGCCGACGCCCCCCGCGTTCGGGCATAGCGAACGAGCAGTTCCCCGTAGCGCTCATGGAACTCCTGCCAACTGACCTCGTCGGTTCGATTTCGCAGCCGCAGGAGCAAGGTGGGATGGGTAGAGTCTTGATCCCGCATACCATTTAGTATTGTCGTCTACCCCACGAGAATTCACAAGCACTCCGGCGCGGCAACTTAAAGTCTCACCTTAATTACCACAAGACCAACGCTCAGCAGCCCGTGGTGAGGGTGGCCAAAAGCGGTGTGGCACGGGCATCTTGCTCGTGGAAACGCAGGCTGGAAGCCTGTGCCACAACTGCTGCCCGGGCTGTTGGAACGACAAACGCCCCAAAAAAACGCGGGGGCTTGTCAAGAAAGGTCAAATTCGATACTATATTAGATAGACGCCGGAGCTTTCACGAGTTGGATAGGTCCACGCCTCTGGGGACAATTGGGTGTATGGTGTTCTGTGTAGGGCAGCCTCCAACTCAGGTCACCAAACGGGCAACGACTGGAACTCGGCTCGGTTCTTAAACGCCGGAGATGTGCGGATGAAGAACGGAGTCGCGGTTTCCGACAGGCGTGTCCGGTGAAGGGGGATAGTGTTATCACCAGCAGATCGGCATACAAATCGGAGGTGTTCATGGGGAATGAAGGAAATGGGCGCGGTATGGAATCCTGCCACCGTTCGGGAATACGGGCCAGGGGATGGTTTTCCTTTTTACGTGGAATTACGAAGGAGGTATCGAGAATGAGAAGCGTTCATCGAATTGTTGCAGTCGGGGCGTTGTGGGCCGTGGCGGCCACAGCGAACGCCACGATCTGCATCGTCCCAGATGCTGGAGGAACGGCG
>JAZDKM010000129.1:0-16622 GCA_043803085.1 Planctomycetota bacterium | reverse complement strand
CCTGTGCCGCGAACTAAACGAGCGATTCAACGGCGATCTGTTTCCAGGCAAAGGGGCGACCCCGCAACAGCGTGAGGTCGAGTGGCAGACGGAAATGGAGCGGGTCAAGCCAAAGCACCTCGATACGCTGGCCCAATTCGTCAGCGGCAACATGCGCATGAAAGACGGCCAGCTCTCCCTTTGGCGCGAATACCGCTTCGACACAATTCCGCTGGAGTTTATCAGTAGCATCTACGAAGAGTTCGTGGGCAAGACCGGCCGTGGAACGGGGGCGCACTACACGCCGGCCCACATCGTGGACTTCATGCTCGACCGCGTGCTGCCCTGGGACAGCGACGAGTGGGACCTCAAGGTGCTTGACCCGGCCTGCGGCTCGGGCATCTTCTTGGTTAAGGCATATCAACGGCTGATCCACCGCTGGAAAACGGCCCATCCGGGCGAGGAACCCCGGGCTGCGAACCTCAGGCAACTGCTCACGCGCAACCTGTTTGGGGTTGACAAGGATCCCCACGCGGTGCGCGTGGCGTCGTTTAGCCTCTACCTGGCGATGTGCGACGAAATCGACCCACGGCACTACTGGACACAGGTCCAGTTTCCCCGGCTCCGGGACGAGCGTCTGGTCGAGGCGGATTTCTTCAGTGAGGATCGCCCGGGCTTCCGCACAGATCAGGATGCGGAGCAGTATGATCTCGTCGTGGGCAACGCGCCCTGGGGGCGGAAGACCGAAACGCCTGCCGCGCAGAAGTGGAGGGCAAAGCATGGGTGGACGACGACCTACGGCAGCATCGGGCCGCTATTCCTGGCGAAGACGGTACGTCTGACGAAGCCGGGCGGGCGACTCGCGATGCTTCAACCAGCCGGCCTGCTTTTCCACCATGTCGGCCCCGCCCGGGAGCTGCGCGCCAGGCTGTTCTCGCAGTACAAAGTCGAAGAGGTTGTGAACTTGTCCGCCCTGCGATTCGGGCTGTTCAAAGGTGCGGTATCGCCGGCGTGCATCGTTTCTATGCGGGCGATGGATTCCGACGGTGAACCGCTGCTGTACGTCTCCCCCAAACCGGTCCTCACGAACGAGGATGACTACCGCGTGGTCATCGAACCGCACGACGTACACTTCATCCGGCCCGACGAGGCGGCCCACGACTACCACGTGTGGACGGCGTTGATGTGGGGGGCCCGGCGTGATCTGGAGCTGATTCGACGGTTGAGCCGGTTGGGCAACGTCAAGCAGCTCGCGGATCAAAACAAAGCCAAGGCGCGCGAGGGAGTCATCCGCGGAGACAGAAAGAAACGGCAGGAAGCCATCGTCGGTCGGCGCACTCTGGAGAACGAGGACCAGTTTCCTGCGGGCACGTTCGTCGAACTCCGCGCGGCCACGCTACCGATCAACACCGACCCGTGTACCGATGGGAAGGCGTCGACGGATTTCTCAGCGTTTGATCTACGACAACTGATTATCAAGCAGAGTTGGAAAACAGAGAGAGCACGCTTTCAGGCGGCACTCACGGAATCGAGCGCCGAGACGGGCGGCGTAATCTGTGATCAGAAGTATGTGAGCGTGAGTATGCCGCAGCAGTTCCACGCTCACCTCGAATCCGCTTGGCTGAGCTACAACAGCATTCTCGCGGTCTACTACCTTTTTCTGACCAGCTATCGCTTGGCCATGTACCGTCCCGAACCGTTGGTCAGCGAGTTGCTGAACGTGCCGTTGCCGGAGCCGGCCCCCGATTTGCTTGCCGAGCTCACGACCGTTGAGGACGTTGATGAACGTATCCGCAGAGTGTTCTCGTTCAAGCCCGCCGAGTGGACGCTAATCAAGGACCTCGTGCAATACACGTTCGCCGACTTCAAAGGGGACGCATTCTCGCCAGGACGTCTACCGACGAAACGTGGCGCGGAAGCCGACTTGAAGGCCTATGCCCGGTCCTTCGCGGGAGTGATGAAGGCTGGTTTCGGGCCGGACAAGCAGGTGTGCGCCACGGTCTTCCAAGAAACGAGCGCCCCGCATCTGCCCGTCCGTCTGGTGGCAATCCACCTCGGGTGGCCAGACGGCGAGCGGTTCCGCGTCGAGTCGTTTTCTCACAGCGGGCTCAGATCACGGCTGGAAGAGCTGAACGAGAAGTTCCTAGTCACCCCGGCAGGTCACGAGGGCGGAATCTTCTATCAGCGCGTGGCCCGGGTCTACGACACGGTTAGGCACCAAGATGCAAACGTGCCGACCGTCTACCTCATCAAGCCGGATCGGCTGCGCTACTGGACCCGCTCGGCGGCCATGCGCGACGCGGACGAGGTCGCCGCCGATCTCATGTCGTGGTCTGAGGGGGCGGACGTACCCATAGACGTGGCAACGGAGCATCGCATTGCCTAACCGGCGAACGATCGGGGAGGCGCGTTGGCCGGCTGCGGGCGAGTTCGTGGCTCTGGCCAAAGCGTGGCAGTCGGATGCGGTGACGCGGTTGCTCGGGTTTGTGTGGGCGGCGTACGATCTGTTGCGCAGCGAGGTGCTCGCGCAGGTCAACTGCGCACAGGCCGACCGCGATCTCGAACGGAGCGTCACTCAATACCTTGAGCCACGCATTCGCAAGATCATGCCGGGCGATTTGCCGTTCTATGTGCAGCACGGCCCGCACGAGTTCGAGACCGCGAAGAAACCGCCCGCCCAACCCCCGGTGCCGGACATAGCCTTCGTGCTCTGGGCAAACGAGCGCGTCATGTGGCCGCTGGAGGCCAAGACGCTCAGGACGGACCAAGCGGTCAATGCGTACGTGACAGAGATTCGCGACAACTTCCTCACGTGCCGCTACGCGCCGTTCTCCGGCGAAGGGGGAATGCTGGGCTACCTCGTCGCCGGCGAGCCGGCGGAGGCCTTCAGTAACATCGGTGCGAACGTGCGGTGTAAGTTGCGTACCCATCCGAACTTTCCCGACCGCGATCACCGGACGTCCGACCACGAGCGCACCGTTCCGCCCGGCAAGTCATACCCGCGAGCGTTCCGTTGCCACCACATGATTCTGCGCCTGGCGGTCTGAGAACGGCACGGTCCCCAGTGCCCCACGCTGTATCGAAGCCGTGTTGGGTCCGCGCGCGGACCCGCGTCTGGTCGGGTGCGAAAGCGCGTATGCTAGGCTGTCTGATTCGTCGATCGCCCAGGGTTGCGCGCAGGCTCTGACTTCTGCGGCTCGGCAGGAGCCTCGCCCTCCCGCGGGCCCTCACCTCGCCACGGCGAGTCGCCTGTGGCGACCTGCCCTCTCCCGACGGGAGCGGGTGTGGCTCGGCGGGAGCCTCGCCCTTCCGCACGGCAAGACACTAGCTATCCGGGTGGCCGACGTCTTCTTCCGGCTCGGGCTCGATCTCGCTCTCCGTCGGCGGGATCCACACGACGCGTCCGTCGCGCCATTCGGCGACCGGGTTGCCCAGGAGCTTGTGCCGGCGCAGGCCCCGGCGCACGGCCTTTCGCAGGGCGGCCTCGCTCACCCGCCCGTCTGCGAGCCGCTCAAGTTCGGGATCAGCGTCGCTACTCGGCATGGGAATACTCAAAGCGCTCCGTACGCGGTCTACTGGAACAACGTCTCGACGGGCAGGCCGATGTCTGGGAAAGCGTCGGGCGCGAGGGCCGCACCGGGGCGGTGGTCAGTGATGTCCTGGTAGCGGTCGCCCGCAGGGCGGCGATGCACGATGATCCGCTTGTGCACCAGATCGGCCACCCAGTATTCAGGCACCCCGGCCTGGGCGTACAAATGGGCTTTCTCGCCGAGGTCGAGCTCGATCGACGCCTCGGCCACCTCCACCAGCAGCAGCACGTCCTGGGGCGCGGGGTGGGCATGGCGGTAGGCATCAGCACGCGGTTTCAGGAGCGTCAGATCGGGCTGCGGCTCGGAGGACTCATCCAGGATCACCGGGTTTTGCGCATCGACCAACACGCGCTGTCCCAGTTCACGCGTGAAGAACTGTATGAGAACCCTGACGACGCTGCTGTGGAGCGGTCCGATGGGTGACATGGAAGCAATGACCCCCTCAAGCAGCTCGACCCGATCGTCCTCGCCGAGCACACCTGCCTGAGCAAGGCGATAATAGTCCGCCCGGGTGAATTGACGCGTTCTGACGACCATCGCAGGTACCCCGATTGCTCATTATACGGCCGGAGTCGGTTCGGGCAACGGCTCCTTGCGACCGCCAGGAAGGCCGGCGTGCATGCCGCTTGGGGCGGCTTACCCTTCCAGCCCCGGATGGGGCAAACGAAGTTAGCCTTCCACCCGGAGGCCTTGAGTTGGCCTAAGGAAGTCAGAGGCGGTTCTGAGGTAAGGGTCATGGCGTCGAGATTATAGCGCGTGTGGGTCGAGACGGCACCATGCTGAAAGCAACGAACCGGTGAGCGCTTGGGCATGGCGGCGCCCTTGACGTTGACACGTCAAGGGCTTGGCCATACCACCCGGAGCGTGGCGTTACGCTAGACACGTAGCCATACACACCTACCGGCCGCTTGCAATCGCCGGATGCAAGACTGCGTCAATCGGAGGCCGACACCCTGGGTAGTTCAGGCATTACCCCTACCCCTTCAGCACCGCGGGCCGGTTGCGTCGTCTGCGCCCCTTTAAGACGGGGCGGCTTGGTCGCCCTGGTGGCCGACCGAGGCGGCTTGGCCGGCCGACTGGGGCCGATCGGTACCTGCACCTCCGGCATCTCGGTGTCGTCGGTCTTGATAGTGACCATGCTCACGCCGGGACGGGGCTTGTATGTGGGAGGAACTTGAAGGACCACCTGTTGCTGATCACCCTGTTCCTCGACCCGCACAACCAGCCCCTCATCGTTCGCCGTTGCCCCGAGGATCTTGTGGGCCAGGTCATCGTCCCACACCAGGTGCACAGCTTGCTCCCAATCGGAGTCCAGCTTGGGGGGCAGCGTGACCCGGGACGGCTCCGCGCTCACGCGCGGGGCAATGGACCCAAAAACGGGAAGCGTCGTGGTCGGTGCTTCGGCGATGCCGGTTTCGAGCGTCAGGTTGGTCCGCATGCGCTCGGCCAGAAACGGCGGGCTCAAGGTCACTTCAAGTTCGTAGCGTTCACCGGGCTCGATTTCGCGCAGTTGGGCCTCGAAGTTCGCCAGGTCCACGGGGGCCAGCTTCAGGTTCAGCGGCCCACCGTCGCCGCGCGTGATCGTCACTTTCTGCTGCTGTGCGGAAGCCTTGCGGGAGATCAACCCGAAATTGACGGCCCGGGGCTCCATGTTGAAGGCAACCCGCACGCGGCCCTTACAGGTGAGGGTTTCGTTCGAGTGGCGCGGGTCGTTGGTGGTGACGGTGACGGCCTTGGTGAAGTCGCCGCTGTACTTGCTGGAACTGAAGGTGACGGCGAGGGTCTCGGCGGCGCCGGGTTTGATGGTACGGTCGGACCGACCGTTAAACTTGGTCCCTCACCCTCCCTTGGCCTTGATGTCCAGGTCTGCCGTACCTTCGTTGCGGATTTGGAACTCGCAGGTGAGCGAGGCTCCCGAGTAAACTGGTTCAAGAAGGATGGTCGGCTGCGCGCAGACCCACTTGGCACCCTCGTTGGGCTGGAGATCGCCGCCCTGGCCTCCGCCGCAGCCGCTCTTGGCCGGAGGTTGGCCCTCGGGTCTGTCCGTGGGCTGGCTAGTGGTCTCGGGCACAGGTGGGGCCGGGAGTTCGACCGCCGGTTGGACTGGGGGTTCGGACCTTTGCTGGGCTTGGGGTTCGGGGGGGGTCGGCTGAGCGAATGCGTAACTTGCCACCACAGCCCAGCACAGGGCCACCGTCCAGGCGACCCCAGCGAAGTTAAAGGTTTTGCGGGTACTCTTGGGTTTCGGTTTGTCTGCCATACCGGGTTCCTTCGTATCGAGTCGTCCAGCCGTGTTGCGCCACGGCAAAGCCCTACAAGAGAAAGTCGTCAACGAAGTTATTGTAGCCTATCGGCCCGATTTTCGCGCCGGATGAACGTTGCAGAATAGTAACAAGCGGCATCAGCGACATTACGACGCAGGAGCCATAGGCCCGTGGGGCGACCTTGCGTTCTCCATTCTTCTATTCACGTCGCATTAAAGAACAACAGAGTAGAACCGCCCACAGCCACGACGGCCCCGAGCACGGCCCTCCTGCCGATCCGCTCCTTGTGGACCAGCGCCGCAAACGGCAGGATCAGCACCGGGGCGAGCGAGCAGAGGGTCTGGGCCACTCCGAGCGGCGCCCGGTCGGATGCGACCAGGGACATCCACACGCCGAGGTACGGCCCGACCACCGCACCGCCCACGGCGAAAAGCAATCCGGCCCGGCGCGCTTCCATACGCAGGGAGGGCACGCCGGCAGCCACGCGCTTGCGCCGTTGGCGAAGGTACAGCGCCACGATTGGAACCATACCCACGCCGGTGAACACCATCCGAACCAGGGCGGCGGCCTGGGGATCCAAGTGCTCACTCCTGGGCAACCATCCGTGCCCGATGCCTTGCTTGCTCAGCAACAGCCCCCCGGCCTGACAGGCCGCCCCGACAAAGGCGAGGACGGTCCCACGGACCCGATGCGCAGACCGCACGGCAGTCTCTGGGTGCGGCCGTTCGAGGACGACCCAGCCGACCCCGCCGATGCTCAGCGCCATGCCAAGCCACGCCACCGGTTGCAGAGTCTCGCCCAGCACCAGCCTGCCGAACAATGCTGCGAGTATGGGCGCCGTAGCCATAATCAACAGGGCGAGCCGCGGTCCGATATCGACGAACGCAATGAGCAGCGCCTGATCCCCGATGCTGAGCCCCACGATGCCCGACAGCGCCAGGAAGACAACTTGCCCCGCCGCGGCGTGTGGGACCCAGCCGCCGGCCAGCCAGCGGTGGGTGATGCCCAGCAGAACAATGGCCAGCCCGATGCGGGTGGCATTGACCGCTGTGGCACCGATGCGTTTGCCTGCGGCGGTGAAGAGCAGCGAAGTAAACGTCCACAACACGGACGTGGCGACGCCCGCCGCCGGACCTACGTAGGAGTCGAGATTCACGAGCATGACTTGCTGTTTTCAAGCACTGGGGAAAGGCTTCTCGGTTCCGCTATCAAGGTGCCGCATTCGGGACAGCGCCCCGAAAGATTGCCGGTGAGGTCGTATCCGCACGAGAGGCACAGGATGCCGCGGGGATCGAAGGGCGGTCTGAATTCGTACTTCTTCCAGATCACCCGGGTTCGCGCCCATTTGTCACCCCACCGCCACCCCTTAATCAACGTAACCGCCAGAATGAGCGGAACAAACGGAATCATCAGACAGAGGTTGCGCTTAAGGGAGCGGCCGAAGCCGATCGGCTCCCAGGTCTCCCAATCGATGGCCCGTATGCCACACAATACCTTCCCCGGCGACATTCCCGCGAAGCCATCTTTGCAGCAGAAGAGCAGCGGCCAGATTATCCAGCTAACGATTAACCCAGCGGCGTACATCAGATCGAAAGCAGCAGGCGACCTCGCCGGCGGGACCAGCCACGTCGCCGCAGCCCACGCGACGAGCCACGAGGCAATAGTACTGACAATCTGGAGAATCACGGCGTCGACGATATAGGCCAGTTGCCGTCGGCTGGCGAAGCCGTTGCGGCATTTCTTGCACACGACAACGTCGTTGATCGAAATCTTGCGGACCGGTTTCCGCAGCCAGCGTTCTTTCAACATCCGCAAGCAGATCGGGCAGCGTGGTTCTTCCGCGCCCGACTGGCTTGTGTGCGCCGCAACGGCTACGGGACTTTTCTCTACCGTCATGTCCAATCTCCAGCGGTCGCACTCGGCCGAGGTCCAGCAGCCCGTGGTGAAAGCAGCCAAGAGCGTTGTGGCACGGGCATCTTGCCCGTGGAAACACAGGCTGGAAGCCTGTGCCACAATTTCGGCCACGGGCTGCCAGAGCAAGCTTGCCCGGGACCATTCTACCATTGGACCGGGTGCACTGAGAAACTCTGGCGACATCGGGGCGATGGGTGGCATGGGACCGTCAAAGGCCTGCCTTTGACGGTCCCGTGCCGGCGCGGAGCAGCGCACGGGTCTCCATCGCCTCGTATGAGGCGATGGAGACCCATGCCACCCGAATCGAGCGGTACACCCGCCGGGCCGCTGGAACACCGCGTACCCTTGACAGTCTTCGGAGGGTGCGTGACAGTTTCGTCGGGACGTTGGGTGGCATGGCCAAGCTCGCCACGTGGCGAGCGCCGCCATGCCTAAACAGGCACTCGTCGGCAGGGTTCAGCATGCCCGCCCGCCCGTAGCGGGCTTGGACATGCCCCCTGAGGAGCCGCCGCCGCGCCAGGGGGACCAAGACGATGACGAAACCATCTCGGCGTTGGCCCATGTGGAGGATCGGTGCGGCCGGTGTCCTGTGTGCGTTGACGGCCGGCGTTCTGTTCTGGCTGTCCACGTACCTGGAGAGGTGGAGCCGCCATGAAACATCAGATCAGAATTCCATCACCTTGCTTACGGTGCCCGGCTTCATCCAGATTCTCGGGATGGCCGCGGCGATACTGGCCATCTTGGGCTTCGTCTGGTTGGGCGTGCGGATCAAAGAGGCCCGGACGCCTCCCTGGGAACGGAAAGGCAAGTCCAAGCGCCGGTGAGTGGCGGCCCGGGTCCCCGCTGGCCGCTACCGAAGTTGCGCTCATTGGCCCTAGCAGCCCGTGGTGAAAGTGCTCTGACCTGTGGGACCGGCTTTCCAGCCGGTCTTCTTGGAGGCAAGAAGCCTACTTGACAGGCTGGAAAGCCTGTCCCACAGACTTTTGCCACGGGCTGCTAGCCCGCCACCACTTGATCCAGCCGCGAAAGGCTGCACACGGTGGCGCGCAGCACGAACACGCGGCGGCGGTTGACCGAGATACCGTCCCGACCGGCTTCCATAATGTACACCTCGCGGCTGGCATGCCCGTCCCGACAATCGTGGACGTCCGCATCCGCCAGCCAGAAGCCGTTCTCGGTCACTTCCCCAGCATCCCCAGATAGATCAGGGTCCCCATGGTGTCGAGGACGACGGGGTGGCCGATGAGCTCACGCATGTCATCCGGTAGAGCCATACCGCCATTATACCTTCCTTGAAGCGGGTTTCACGTCGCACTATAGTAGGCGGTGATGGAAGGGCTGTCCGGTCGAGGAGAGCAAGGCAACGCGGGCCGGGAGCAGGTGTTCGGCCGCGGCCGGCTGCGAACGAGAGGACATCCAATGAGCAGATGCACGCGCGCGAGGGTGATGTTCGGTGCGGCGGTGGCGGTTTTCCTCACGGGGGTTTTGTGGGTCTCGGCGGCGGCCCCGGACGCGGTCCAAGGGGAGTACGAACGACGCCTTGCGGAACTCAAGGCCGACGATCTGGACGGACACCTCCAATTGGCGCGCTGGTGCGAAGTGCAGGGCGCCTGGGAATTGGTGCGCCAGGAGTGCACCACGATCCTGGCACGGAATGGCGAACACGAGGACGCCAAGCTGCTGCTGAAGCTGGCCATGCGGCATCTTGGCGAGTCTGGGCCGAATCCACCAGGCGAGGGTAAGGCGGAGCGACGCGCATCCGGCGAGACCGCCGGCCGCCTCGGTCGCATCCTTTCCGATCAGGAGGTCTCCCGCATCCGCTGGAAAGAAATGATGGACCAGGAGCCTCAAGGGCTGGCCATCCAGTTCAAGAACGACGTGATCCAGCGTTTTCTGGACGCCCTGGAGGGTAAGCCCGGGTTCAGCACTCGCGAAGAGCGCCGCGAGTTTATGCGGCTTAAGCCGATGGAAAAAGTCCGCCTGATCCGCGAACACACCCGGCAGACCGGCGACCAGTTTGCGGAGGACATCATCATCAAGACCGACCCCAAGCGGATGCTCGACTTCGAGCGCCGCGTGCTGCCCGTGGTGCTCAACGGTTGCGCGACCGCCACCTGCCACGGCAATCCGGAAGTCTCGCGGTTCACGCTCTATACCGACGCGGTACTCAGCAAGAACAAGGTCTACACCAATTACCTCATGATGCACGCGTACCGCGTGGGCGATAAGCGCCTGATCAACCGCGACAACCAGCCCAAAAGCCTGCTGCTCACCTACGGTTTCCTGGAACTGCCGCCCGGACAGCAAATGGAACCGACGGACAAGCATCCGGTCGAAATTCAACCGCTCTTCCGCGGTACCAACGACCCCAAGTACCAGGCCGTCCGCGAGTGGCTCGAATCGCTCTCGGCCCTCGAGCCCGACTATGGGATCTCCCTGGAGCCCTCCGGATCGGGGCCCTGATGGAGGCGGATTTCCAACAGCTCTTTGTTCGCCTCGCCGCCCGGCCGGAAACCTCCCGCGGCCGCGTCCACGCGGAGCCCGGTGGTTCCCTCGCGTTGGCGGCCGGTACGCTGCGAAACGCCTTCGAACTGGATCGCGAACGGGTGCTCGCCAGCGCGGCCTTCCGGCGGTTAATGTACAAGACCCAGGTGTTTGTCACCTATGAGCACGATCACTTCCGCACGCGCCTGACCCACACCTTGGAAGTCGCTCAGATCGCCCGGCGGATGGCGCTGGCGTTGGGCGTCGACGAGACCCTCGCCGAGGTGATCGCCCTGGCCCACGACCTGGGTCACGCGCCCTTCGGGCATGCCGGTGAGACGACCTTGCGGACGCTGATGCGTGCGCACGGCGGGTTCGAGCACAATTGGCAATCCCTACGCGTCGTGGATTACTTGGAACATCCCTATCCCCCCTTCCGCGGATTGAATCTCACCTACGAGACACGCGAGGGCCTGGTCAAACACGCGACGGCCTACGACCGGCCCGAGCCGGCGCGTCGCAGTGAGCCCTCGCTGGCGGAGTTGCTGGGCTCGGGGCCGTGGCCGTCTGTGGAGGGGCAGATCGCCTGCCTGGCCGACCGGATCGCTTATGATACTCACGATTCGGAGGACGCGCTGGGCGCCGGGCTGATCGACGAGCAGCAACTCAACGACGTGGAACTCTGGTCGCTGGCGGCCGCGCCGGTGCGCGCGCAATATCCCGAGACGGCCTTGCCGGCCGTCCGCCGTCCGATCCTCGACCGGTTGTTGGATCTGCTGGCGGCGGACGTGGTGGCCGAATCCCGCCGCCGGGCCGAGCGGCTCCGACCGGCGGGAATCGACGACGTGTGTACCACCCCCGAGCTGATCGTGGCGTTTTCCGCGGAGCTGGATCCGATGGTGGCGGCCTTGGAGGCGTTTCTGACCGACAAGGTGTATCGCCATCATCGGTTGGTGCGCATGGACGACAAGGCCCGGCGGTTCATCGAGCGGCTGTTCAGCGTCTATGTGGAGAACCCGGCGATGCTGCCGGGTCGATTCGCCGGGCGGATCGCCGAACAAGGCGTGCAACGGGTGGTCTGCGATTACATCGCCGGGATGACCGACCGCTTCTGCCAGGACGACTACAAACGCCTGTTCGAGCCGTTCGAGCGCGTTTGACGTCAGGCCGTTGACCAGACGCCGGAGCGGCGCATACGGTGATCCGGAGCCTCTTAGACAAAGAACCTGTGGGACCGGCTTTCCAGCCGGTCAGGGTGGCGGGGAAGCCGGTCCCACATCCTGGTGTTCGAGCATCTTAACGACTTTGAGCGAAGTCCCCTTGGTCAACAACCCGCTGGACAGCCACGACTTTGAGGACGACGAGCCCGTCGCCGATGCCCTCGATCTGCCCGTTGAGGATCAAGACGGTGATCCGGCGGTGCGCCGGGCGCGCCTGCGCGTGCGTCGGCGCGTCAGCGGCCGGCGGCTGGACAAATACCTCCACGCCCGCTTCCCGCGCCTGTCACGCACCATGCTCCAGAAGCTTATCAAGCAGGGCGACGTGACGGTCAACGGCCTGCCGACCAAGGCCAGCTACGAGCCGGCCCCCGATGACGTCGTCCTCGTCCTCATCCCGCCGCCACCGCCGAACGCGGTGCCCCCGGAGAACATCCCCCTGGAAATCATCCATGAGGACGAGCATCTTATCGCCATCAACAAACCGGCGGGCATCATCTGTCACCCGGCCGGCTCGTGGCAGGGCGGCACGATCGCCAACGCCGTCGCTTTTCACGCCGCGACGCTCAGCCACGGCGACGATCCCTACCGGCCCGGTATCATCCACCGGCTGGACAAGAACACCACGGGGGTCATGCTGATTGCCAAGAGCGATGAGGCCCACTGGCGCTTGTCCCTGCAGTTCGAGCGGCGGACCGTGCAGAAGACCTATTGGGGCATCTGCGAGGGCGTTCCCCGGCGCGACCAAGACGTGATCGACCAGCCGCTGGGCGTGCATCCGCTGATCAAAGAGCGTCATCTCAACCCTGGGCAACTGCCCCGGGCCATGCTGTTCAAAGAGGCGGTCACGCATTACGCGGTCAAGGAACGGTTTAAGGGCTTCGCCATCGTCCACTTATCTCCTAAGACCGGGCGGACGCACCAGCTTCGCGTGCACATGTCGGCCATCGGCCACCCGCTGATGGGCGACACGTACTACGGGGGGCACCTGTTCAGCGAGCAGGACTTCGCGGGCGCCGGCTCGACCAGCCCGCTGATCGCCGTGCAATGCCTGCACGCGCTGGCCATCGAGTTCGTGCACCCGATCTACGAAAAGCCGATGCGTCTTGAGGCCCCTTTGCCGCCGAACCTGCAGCGCATCGTGGATTTGCTGCGCCAACATCGCAAGTAGGTCGGGCTCCGCCCGACGCTTCGTCGCGACGGGCGTAGGGCCCGCGCGCGCGAACCGTTCCTTTCTTATCCGAACCGCGACCGTAAGGGAGCGGCGCGGCTTGGCGATGTGCTGGACCGCTCCCTTACGGTCGCGGTTCGGCAAAGAATACGTTGCGGCAATTGTGAGGCACTACACTAGCGGGCGGAGCCCGCCCTACCTCTTCCGTGGCGGGTTGATGTGGACCGGCGAGCCGGCGGCGACCTCCGCCGCTTCCATGATCGACTCCGACAGCGTCGGGTGCGGGTGGATGGTGGTCATCAGGTCTTCCAGGGTCGCGCCCATTTCCAAGGCCAAGGTCGGCTCGGCGATCAACTCGGAAGCATGTGGGCCGACGACCGCGACACCCAAGAGCACTCCCGAAGACGGGTCCGCCAGGACCTTCGCGAACCCTTCCGTCCGCCCGATGGCCCGGGCCCGTCCCAAAGCCGCCAGCGGAAACTTGCCCAGCGTGTACGCAATGCCCTTCTCCTTGGCCTCCAACTCGGTGAGCCCCGTCCAGGCAATCTCCGGGTCGGTGAAGACCACGGCCGGCACAGTCACGTTGTCGAACGCCGCCTTGTGCCCGGCGATGACTTCGGCCGCCACTTTGCCCTCGCGACTGGCTTTATGAGCTAGCGCCAGGCCCGGCGTGACGTCGCCGATGGCGAAGATGCTCGGCTCGGCCGTGCGGCACTCGCGGTCGGTCTCGATGAGGCCCTGCGGATTGACCCTGATCTTGGTGTGCTCTAGCCCGAGGTCGTCGGTGTTGGGCCGGCGGCCGACCGAGACCAGCACGCGATCGAATTCATGCGGACTCGTCTTGCCCTCCTGCTCGATGGTCACTTTGAACCCGGCAGTCGTCTTCTTGAGGTCCACGACCTTGGCGTTCAGGAGGATGGCCTCGAGCTTCTTCCTGCAACTCTTGACCACTACCTCGACCAGGTCCTTGTCGGCCGTGATGAGGATCGACGGCAGAAGCTCAACGACCGTGACCTTGGAGCCCAGGCCGGCGTAGACCAGGCCCAACTCCATACCGATGTAGCCGCCACCGACGACCAACAGGCGCGCGGGCACTTCACGCAATTCGAGGGCCTCAACGGAAGTCCACACACCCTCGCCGGACACGCCGGGCAGTTGCTTCACCCGCGAGCCGGTGGCCATGATGCAATGCTCGAACTCGACGGAGGAGACGTCGGAGCCTTCCAGGGCCAGCGTGCGGTGATTCGCGAAGCGGGCCCGGCCTTTAACGACCTCGACGCCGCGGCGCTTCAGCAGCCCGGCGATGCCCTTGGTCAGATCGTCGATGACACGCTCTTTCCACTGCCGCAGAGCGACCGGATCGATCTTCAGATCGGTGAAGCTCAGACCCATCGCTCGGGCGTGGCGGGCGGCGTCGGCGAGCTCCACCGCGTGGATGAGCGTCTTGGAAGGGATACAGCCTTCCAGCAGGCACACACCGCCCAGGCGCTCCCGCTGCTCAATCAGCACGACCTCTTTACCGAGGTCGGCCGCCCGAATCGCGGCCACATAGCCTCCGGGCCCCCCGCCGACCACAACGACTTGCGTCTTCTGACTCAAACTGCCCATGACCATGAGAAGCGTCACCTCCGAAACGAACATGGTCCGCGAGCGCGGACCCTATGTCGACACAAGTTCCATAAGAAGGCTCAGCGGCTCGGACAACCGCCGCACCAGGGCGGTGACGAAACGGGCGGCATCCGCCCCGTCGATGACGCGGTGGTCGAACGTCAACGTCAGCGGCAGAATCTTCCGAATCACCACCTGCCCGTGCCGGACCACCGGCTTCTCCTGCGCACGCCCCATAGCCAGGATGGCGACTTCGGGATAGTTGATCGTGGGTATGGCGTTGGTGCCGCCGATGGCGCCGACGTTGGTGATCGTAAAAGTTCCACCACGGAGGTCGGCGACCGTGAGCTTGTCCTCCCGAGCGCGGGTGGCCAGCTCCATGATTTCCGCCGAAATCTCGCGGATAGTTTTGCGCTCCGTGTTCTTGACCACCGGCACGACCAATCCCTTGCCGGTATCGGTGGCGAAGCCGATGTTGTAGAACTTCTTGTAGATGATTTCTTCCTTGAATGGATCGAGACTGGCATTGACGGCCGGAAACTCTTGAAGCCCTACCGTCACCGCCTTCACGACGAAAGGCAGGAGAGTCAACGGTCCGCCCGGTCCGGCGGCGCCTCGCGCCTTTTCCTGGCGTCGGAAGTCTTCCAGCTCAGTGACGTCGGCCTCGTCCATGTGAGCCACATGCGGCACGAGCACCATCGAGGTAACCATTTTGCGGGCCACCTTGCGACGGATGGAGCGGAGCGGCTGCCGCTCGACCGGCCCCCACGCTTCGAAGGTCGGGAGGGGTTCCAGGTCCAGGAAGGGGATGCCGGTCGGAGTCCCAGCAGCCACCCGCCCTGGCGCCGAGCCCCCAGCCTCAGCATCGGAGGCCACCGCCGTGACCCCACCTTCCGCGAAGCGCCGAACATCTTCGGAGCGCACGCGCCCCGCGGGACCGCTGCCGGGAACTCGAGTGAGGTCGACGCCCAACTCGCGGGCCAAGCGTCGGGTCGCCGGTGCGGCGAGCACAGTGGCGCCGGGTTTCGCCGCGGCAACGACGGTCGGCGCGACCTGGACCGCCTGCGTTTGAGTCTTCATGTCCCCCATCGCTAAAGCGGCGGGCCGCCCCTCGGTGGGCATGGTCGGCACCGGCGTGCTCGGTGGAGATACCGGCTCTCCTCTTTCAGGCGGCCGAGTTGCAGTCGCACCGACACCATCGTCGATCACCGCGATGATCGTCCCGACCTTGACGCTCTGGCCGATGGCCCCCCGTGATCGCAACCACGCGTCCGCCTTTGGGGGAGGGGATGGTGACGGCGGCCTTGTCGGTTTCCACGTCCACCAGGGGGTCGTCCGCCTGGATGGTGTGATCAGCCTGGACGTACCATTTGAGAATTTCCCCTTCATGGATGCCCTCACCCAGATCGGGCAGTTTGAACTCGTACACTGCGGTCTCCTAGAAATCGAGGGTATCTTCGATGGCCCGACGGATGCGCCCTATGCTGGGGATGAAGGCTTGCTCGCGGCCGAAATAGGGGGTAACCACGTCATAGCCGGTGACACGCCTGACCGGCGCCTCCAGTGCCAAGAGGGCTTGGTCATTGATGCACGCGATGACCTCCGACGCCACGCCCAAGGACTTGGGCGCTTCCTGTACCACGACGCAGCGGCCGGTCTTCAACACCGAGGACGCGACGGCGCCGGCGTCCAGGGGGGCCATGGTCAACAGATCGACGACCTCGAGCGTGACGTGGCGTTTCTCCTGCACCTGGCGGACGGCCTCCAGGGTCAGCGGCATCATGCCCCCCCAGGCGATCACCGTGAGGGCATCGCCTTCCTGGACGACCTGCGCCCGGCCGATCTCGCCGACCTCTTCCGCTTCCGGGACTTCCTCACGAAACGCACGGTAGGAGCGTTTGGGCTCCATGAAGATTACCGGGTCGGGGTCGCGGATCGCGGCCACCAACAGGGCCCGCGCGTTGCGCGGCGTGGAAGGGATCACCACCTTGACGCCGGGAAGGTGTGCGTAAACCGTCTCCCGGCTCTCGGAGTGGTGTTCGAGCGCCCGCACACCACCCCCATAGGGCATGCGCACCACCAGGGGGACCGACCACTGGCCTTGGGTCCGCGAGCGGTAGCGCGAGGCGTAACCTTCGAGTTGGGCGAACATCAGGTAGGAGAAGCCGGAGACCTGCATCTCCGCGACCGGGCGCAGGCCGGCCATGGCCAGCCCAATCGCAGTCCCCAAGATGCCCGCTTCCGCCAGCGGCGTGTCGATGACGCGGGATTCACCGAAGGTGCGGTACAGTCCGGCCGTTACCCGAAACACGCCTTCGTTCACGCCGATGTCCTGCCCCATCACGATGATGGACTCGTCGCGAGCCATTTCCTGGTGGAGGGCGAGGTTAATGGC
>JAZDKM010000128.1:0-4301 GCA_043803085.1 Planctomycetota bacterium | reverse complement strand
AGTGAGCCAACCATGATGCCAGCCAAGTCCCGGAAGCGCGCGGAAACTTCCGTGCCAGGAGTTCCGCCCGCTGTGTCGCAAGCACTTGCGGCCCATGCGCCGGTCACGGAAACTTCCGCCCCCATCCCCGGCCTGCCCGACAAGCCGACCTACCGCATCTCCGAGGTCGCCGCCTACTACTCAGTCACGGAGCGCACCGTCTATCTCTGGATCCAGCACGGCCAGCTCAAAACGGAAGTCACGCCGGGCGGACAGATCCGGGTGACGCGGAATGCCCTCGATTCCTGCCGCTTTGCCCCGAAAATGCCGAAAACCACCGCATTTTCTCTGTAATTGCAGGATAAAGCACGTCGTTTACCCCATTTCTGAGCTCCCGTAGCCCGCCTACATTCCCTGTAGTGGCCTGTCCGCCTCTCTCCCGGGGCACCTATGGGGATCCGCACCCTCGTTCGCCGCCTGTACGCTCTGGCTCTTGACGACCCGAAGTCATGGGACTCGTCGTTGTGGCGTTTCAAGGGCCAGATGGTGGCCGGTGAGAACGTCAACGAGTCGACCGCGCTGACCTATTCGGCGGTCTACAACGCCGTCTCGCTGATCGCCGGTACCGTTTCGACCTTGCCGCTGAACCTGATGTCAGACCGGGGGGGCCGGAAAAGCATCCAGGACGGCCTCTCCGCCTACCGAGTCCTGCATACCCAGGCTAACGAGTACATGTCGGCGCTGGCCCTGCGTGAAGTGATGATGGGCCACCTCCTACTATGGGGCAACGCCTACGCCGAACAGGTCCGCGATGGCATGGGCAACCTGATCGCCCTGTGGCCGATCACCCCAGACCGGATCAAGCCCGCTTGGGTTGACGGGTCGCTGGCCTACCAGATCAAGGTAGACCCTGGCAAGCCGCCGATCACCATGCCACGCGAGAAGATCCTGCACATTCCCGGCCTCGGTTTCGACGGCGTGCAAGGGTATTCCGTGGTAGCGATGGCTCGAAAGTCCATCGGCCTGGGCATGGCCTTGGAAACGTTCGGCAGCCAATACTTCGCCCAAGGTATCCACCCGAGCGCGGTGGTCACGCATGCCGGACGCCTCAGCGAAACGGGTCACAAGAACCTGCGCACGGCACTCGGCGAAGACTACGGCGGTCTGGGCCAAGCGCACCGGGTGATGCTGCTGGAAGAGACCTCGAAGTTCGAGAAAATCTCCATCCAGCCCGAGGAGTCGCAGTTCCTCGAGAGCCGGACTTTCCAGATCCCCGAGATCGCCAGGTGGTTTAACCTCCCGCCCCACAAACTCAAGGATTTGACTCGCTCCAGTTTTAGCAACATCGAGTCCGAGCAGATCAGCTTCGTCACCGATTCGATCCTGCCCTGGTTGATCCGACTCGAGCAGACGTTCAACATGCAGCTGCTCACGCCCCCGGAACAGCGGCGGCTCTATTGGAAGCATGTCGTGGAGGGACTCATGCGCGGGTCGGCGGCCGACCGCGCGGCCTTCTACGCCCGCATGTGGGGCATCGGGGCCATGACCCTGAATGAGATCCGCGGCAAGGAGGATCTGCCGCCGGTCGAAGGTGGAGACGAGGCCTTCGTGCCCGCCAACATGGTGCCCCTGTCGCGCGCGCTCAGGCCCCCAAAGCTGGTCTCGGCGCCGCCTCAACTGCCGCCGGCCGAGCCGGACCCGAATGCGCCGACCGAACCTGGCCAGGAGCCCCCGGTGGCCTTGCTGGCACCGACGAATGGGAAGGGACATCTCCATGCGCTTACAGCGTAGTGTCTTCACACCCCGGAGCCGAATGGCCCCCAAGATCGAGAACAAAGCCGCCGACGAGGCCACGATTTACCTGTATGACGAAATCTCGTTCTGGGGGATCAACGCTGGCGACTTCGTCCAGGGCCTCGCGGCCATCGATGCGTCGACCATCCATCTGCGGGTCAACAGCCCCGGCGGCAACGTCTACGACGGGACCGCGATCTACCAAGCCCTGAACGAGCACCCGGCTCATATCGTGGCCCATATCGACGGCCTGTGTGCCTCCATCGCCGCCGAGATCGTCATGGCCTGCGACGAGATCCGCATGGCCGAGAGCGGCCGGTTCATGATCCACGACACCTGGAGCATCGTCATCGGCGGGGCTGAAGACATGCGCCGCGAAGCCGATTTCCTGGTGGGGATGAATGAGACCTGTGCGGCGACCTACGTTGCCCGCACCGGCGCGGACGCGGACCAGGTGCGCGAGTGGATGGCCGCCGAAACCTGGTTCACCGCCCAGGAAGCCAAGGACGCGGGGTTCGTCGACGCGATCGAGCCCCTGAAGACCGCACCGAAGGCCCTCAAGGTGTTCGACCTGTCGGCCTTCGCCAACACCCCGGCCGAACTCAAGGACCGGGAACCACCGACCGAACGGGATCTGGAGAAAGTCCTGCGGGATGCCGGGCTCTCTCGAACGGAAGCCAAGTCCATCCTCGCCGAAGGGCTGAAGGCCGCGCCGCGGGACGCTGCGCCGCCCGAACCCCAGGCCCCGGTACCGCCGCGGGACGTGGCGACGCCGGCCCCGGAGGCGCCTGCAGCGCCACCGATCAAGGTGGACCCGGTGCTCGCCCTGCTCGGCAAGGCGGAAAAGTGTCTCGCCACGAACCATCTGACAACGACGGAAGGAGTTCCAGCATGAAAACGATTCGCCAGTACAAGGAGGACATCAAGGCCCTGATGGACCGGAGCGGCCAGTTTGACGCCAAGGCCGAGGCCGAGTCCCGGGACCTGAACGCGCAGGAGCTCGCGCTGAAGAACGAGATCCTGGATACGGTCGAGGAGCTGCGCGAACAGGTGCGGACCCTCGAACGCCAGGATCGCGTCCACCAGTCCCTCGAGGTGCCCGCCGGCGAGACCCGCAAGGCGGCGAAGACGGTCACGCCGGGTATCGTGGTCGGCGAGGACCGCGCCAGCAAGGATCGGTTCGCATCCTTCGGACAGCAGTTGGCCGCGGTGCGCAACGCCTGCCAGCCGCAGGGACACGTTGATCCGCGCTTGTACAACGCCGTCTCGACCGGTCTGACCGAGACGGTGCCGAGTGACGGTGGCTTCCTCGTCCAGACCGACTTCGCCACGGAACTGCTGGACCAGGTGTGGGCCACCGGCGTCCTGCCGTCCCTCTGTCGGGAAATCCCCATCTCCGCGCCCAGCAACAAGTTGACGATGAACGGCGTGGACGAGTCCAGCCGCGCCACCGGCTCCCGCGGGGGCGGTATTCGCGGCTACTGGGTCTCCCAGGGCAGCGAGAAGACGCAGAGCAAGCCGAAGTTCCGGCAGATCAATCTGGAACTGCGGAAGCTGGTCGGCCTGTGCGACGCCACCGACGAGATGCTGGCCGATGCGGTCGCGCTGGAAGGCATCATCCGCACGGGGTTCGCCAAGGAGTTCGGGTTCTTGCTGGACGACGCGATCCTCAACGGTTCCGGCGCCGACCAGCCGCTCGGCATCCTGCAGTCGCCGGCCCTGGTCACCCAGGCCAAGGAAGACGGCCAGGACGCCGACACTATCGTCGTCGAAAACGTCGTCAAGATGTACGCGCGGATGTTCGCGAGTTCGATGGGCGACGCCCGCTGGCTGATCAACCAGACGGTCCTGCCGCAGCTGTTCACCATGAGCCTGCCGGTCGGTCTCGGCGGGGTGCCGGTCTACATGCCACCGGCGGGTGTCTCCGCGGCTCCGTACGGCACGCTCTATGGCCGGCCGGTGCTGGCGGTCGAGCAATGCCAGGCCCTGGGCGACGCGGGCGACATCATCCTGTGCGACTTCGCCAGCGGCTACTTGCTGGCCACCAAGGGCGGCATGAAGTCCGACGTCTCGATCCACGTTCGCTTCGAGTTCGATGAGTCGGTGTTCCGCTTCGTCCTGCGGGTCGACGGCCAGCCGCTGCGTGCCTCCGCCATGACTCCGTACAAGGGGGGCGCTACGGCCACGCAGAATCACTTCGTCACCCTCGCCGCGCGCGCCTAACCCCAACCACGCGCGTGAGCGCGGGAAGGAGAGCACAACATGTTCAGCGAAGAGCTCAAGATCGTCCCGCTGATCGCCAGCGCGAACATCGGAGCGACGACCCAGACGGACTCGATCCACGTCACCGGGGCCCACAAGATCACCGTCGTGTTCACCTGCGGTGCGTTCACGGGCAACGGGACGTTCAGTTTCAACTCGGGCATCACCGACGGCGCGACGACGAACGCCGTGCCGTTCAAGTATGCCTTGGGGACGGCCGCGATCGGCGCGACCACGGCCGACTTGCTGGTTGCCTGGACTGCCGC
>JAZDKM010000127.1:0-2930 GCA_043803085.1 Planctomycetota bacterium | reverse complement strand
GCCGATCACGCCGGCGAGATTTCCCGCCAACTGCAGGGGACCCGCATCGCCGAGCGCACAGAAGACCACCAGATTATAGCAGACGATTACCCCCTGCTTCCGGTGCGACGCCGTTTCTGGGAGCAATGCTTTCGCCAGATCGACGCCGCCGGCACGCACAGCCAGTTGCGTTCCCAACTGAGGATTATCCATGATGCAGTGGCGAAGCTCTCCGACAAGCCCCTCGGTTTCCTGGTTCCGGCCGACGAACTCTACGAAGCCCTGGCGCCGGAGATGGTCAACACGGGCGTCCTCCTGCGCGAGATCAACGAGCGTATCATCCGGCTTGGCGCCAGCGGTGAAAAAGACGGCCCCCTGGCCCGGCGGGTCTGTGGTCTGGTTTTTCTCATCGGCAAGGTGCGCCGTGATGACGCCGGGGATATCGGCGTCCGCGCCACCAAGGAGCATATCGCCGACCTGCTGGTGGACGACCTCACCGCGGACAACGGCAAATTGCGATCCAATGTCGAGCAAGTCCTCGACCGTCTGGCTGCTGAAGGCGCGCTCCTGAAGGTGGATGACGAATACCGCCTTCAGACGAGGGAAGGAAGCGAATGGGATGGGGAGTTCCGCAAGCGCCAGGCGAAACTCGGCAATGACGACGCGGCCATCCAGTTCCAGCGCGACCAGCTTCTGTACGCAGAGTTTGATAAGATCGTCCGGTCCGTCAAGTCGCTCCAGGGGGCGGCCAAGGAGGCGCGCGCCCTGTCGATTCATCGGGAACAGACACCGCCCCCGGTGGATGGACAAGCCATACCCGTCTGGATTCGCGACGGTTGGTCGTGCCAGAGAAAGGAACACGTCGAAGCGGCCCGCAGCGCTGGATCGGACAGTCCCACCATCTTCGTGTATCTGCCCCGGAAGTCCGCGAAAGACCTGCGACGCTTCATCGTCGATGCCGATGCCGCCCGGCAAACTCTCGACGCGAAGGGGACTCCCTCCACGGACGAAGGTCGGGATGCCCGTCAAGGCATGAGTAGCCGCCTTTCCCGGGCCACAACGGAACTGGATGCGCTGGTTCGCGAGATCATCGCCAATGTCGAGGTTTTTCAGGGCGGTGGAAATGATGTGTTTGGTATCGAACCATCCGAGAAGCTGCGCACCGCAGCGGAAGCCTCCCTGATTCGCCTGTTCCCCCGATTCAAGGAAGCCGACGCCTCTGCGAAGACATGGGAGGCTGTCCTCAAGCGCGCCCGCGACGGAGCGGAACAGCCCTTTCAACCGACGGGCCATACGGAAGCGACCGAAAAGCACCCGATCTGTCAGCAGGTCATCGCCGCCATCGGCGCGGGCCGCACGGGATCGGACATCCGGAAAGAGCTCAAAAGCAGCCCATTCGGCTGGCCGCAGGACGCCATCGATGCGGCCCTCATGGCCCTTCACCGTCTGCAGCACATCACTGCCGTCCAGAACGGCGCGCCGTTGGCCCCCGGCCAACTCGACCAGAACAAGATCGCCAAGGCCGAATTCCGGGTCGAGCGGGCTACGCTGTCCGTGCAGGACCGCCTGGCGCTTCGCAAACTCTACGGGAAGGCCGGCATATCCTGCAAAAGCGGGGAGGAAGCGGCAACGGCTTCGGTGTTCCTGAATCGCCTTTTTGAACTGGCCCGTTCCGCCGGCGGCCAGCCCCCCCTCCCGGCGCCCGTGGGGCTGACCGTTCTGGAAGACCTGGAAAAGCTCGTGGGCAATGAGCAGCTCGTTGCGATCAAGGACAGGGCGAAAGACCTTGAGGCGCGCATCGATGGCTGGACAGCGCTAAGCGACCTCGCGGAGGCGCGTCAACCGGTATGGGATCTGGCGACGCATCTCGCGCGCCATGCGAAGCCGCTGGCCGCGGCCAAAACCCATCTGGAACAGGTGCAGGCGATTGAAGACCAGCGGCTCCTCCTCGACACGGCCGACCATGTATCGCCGCTGCGCAAGGCCCTGGCGGATCTTCTGAGAGGCGAGGTGAACCGTCTTCATGCCGAAAACGTCCGGGTTTATGACGAGGCCAGCGAGGCGCTGGCGGCCCATGATGCATGGGCTAGGCTTTCCCAGGAGGATCAGGCGGTAATCATGGTCGCGGTGGGGCTCTTCGAACCGGTTCAGCCCTCGGTCAAAACCGACGAGGAGCTGGCGGAGCATCTGGACGCCTGCTCCCTGGCGGCGACCCGCGCCGAGACGGACGCGATTGCCGGTCGGGTGAGCCGGGCGATCCAGCGGGCGGCGAAGCTGTTGGAGCCGAAGGTGCAGACGGTGACGCTGGAGCGCTCCACCCTGCGCACGGCGGCGGATGTGGACGCCTGGCTGGCTCGCCAGAAGAAGCGCATGTTGGCGGCCCTGAAGGAGGGGCCGGTGCTGGTGGACTAAAAGGAGCGACGGATGGCTTCATTGGACAAAACCCTGCGGCGAGATCTGGAAAACACGGTGAAGAAGGCCCGCCGTGTCGCCGAGGCCGGCGCCCGGAAGGCGCTGGAGCAACTGGCGGTCCATCACCATGAACCGTGGTCCAGTCTCTCCCCCGAACTACGCCGCCTGAGGAATCGGCTGCGCGCCCGCGGTCGCCAATTGGGCGACCGGCGCGATGAGCGGCGGGGAACCCAGGCCATCGACCGGCTGGTCGGCGAGTGTGCCTACGAACACTGGCATCGGATGCTCTTCGCCCGGTTTCTCGCCGAGAACGACCTCCTCATTGAACCCGAAACCGGTGTCGCCATCACCGTGGCAGAGTGCCAGGAACTGGCCCGCGAACAGGCCCGCGACTGGCTGGAGATGGCCAGCGGCTTCGCCGTCGGGATGCTGCCGCAGATCTTCCGGGCCGGCGATCCCACACTGGAGATCGCATTGCCGCCAGAGGCCAGGTCAGAGTTCGAAGATCTCCTGAAGGCGCTGCCCCGCGAGGCGTTCCT